>JAYTHX010000480.1:0-56008 GCA_043732195.1 Polyangiaceae bacterium | reverse complement strand
TCCAGATCAACGGCGACGTGAAGCAGCTCTCGTCGAAGCTGAAGCAGAAGGCCGAGCTCCTCAAGGCCGCGTCGACGGTGTTCCTTGACGTCGTCTCGCTCGGCGTCGCCGAATGGTCGACCGCGGCGCTCTACCAGATCGGCCACACGTACGAGACGTTTGCCAAGTCGCTCCGCGAGTCGCCGCCGCCGTCCGGGCTCTCCGACGCGGACAAGGAGCAGTACCAGCAGCAGATCGACGCTTTCGTCGTCCCGATCGAGGAGCGTTCCCTCGACGCGTACGAGAACGGCTGGAAGAAGGCGACCGACCTCGGGATCTACAACCAGTGGACCGCGAAGATGCGGGAGGCCCTCGGGCGCCTGAACGCGGAGCTTTATCCCTCGTTCAAGGAGACCGGGTTCGACGTGCGCTCGCAAGGCCCGACACCATTGCCCGCGCTCATCGATGCGCCGCGCCGTGGCGTCCCCCAGGCATTGCCGCCGCCGAAGCCGGCGTCGATCGCGCCGCCGCCCGCACCCGAGAAAGCTGCCCCCACGCCTCCCGCGAAGCCCACGCCTGCTCCGCCGAAGAAGAAGGGCGGCGGCAAGTGACTGCGGGGCGTCGTCTCGTCGTCGCGCTCCTCCTCTCGACCGCAGCCTGCGGTGGCACTGCCGCGAAGACGGGACCCGTCGTCGCGCAGGTCGGCCTGCCCCCGGCGAACCCGCTCGCGGTGCAGCGGATGGTCGAGGGCACGACCGCGGCGAAGGATCCGCGGATGCAGACGCGTGCGATCGCGCTCCTTCGCGAGGCGGTCCAGATCGACCCGAACCTCTGGGAGGCCCACTTCGACCTCGGCATCGTCCTCGCGAACGTGGGCGATCTCGCGCACGCCGAGGAGGCACTGAAGACCGCCGCGAAGATCGCCCCCGAGCGCGAGGAGGTCTGCGTCGCGTACGCGGAGGTGCGGCGGCGTCGCGGCTCGAACAAGGAGGCCGCGAGCTCGCTCGAGGATTTCGTGAAGGATCATCCGAACGCGCTCGACGCACGGACCCTCCTCGTCACCGCGCTTCGTGACTCGGGCCAGCACGACAAGGCGATCGCCCAGGCGCGCGAGGTCCTCGTCCGGAAGCCCGGCGATGCGACCGCGCTCGCGGAGCTCGCGCTCTGTCACCTCGCGAAGGGCGAGCGCGACACGGCGCAGCTTCTCGTGAAGCAATCGCTCGACGTCGATCCGAAGAGCGCTATCGCGCACCGGGTGCAGGGCCTCGTCTCGCTCGCTGGCGGTGACGACGCACTCGCGTTCCAGGCCTTCAGCAAGGCCGCTCAGGAAGATCCGAAGGACACGACGTCGCGCCTCAACATGGGCGCTGTCCTGCTGCGCGCCGGGTCGTACGGCAAGGCCGAGGAGCAGTACAAGAGCGCGCTCGCTGCTGCGCCGGACGAGCCCGCGGCGCAGATCGGCCTCGCCGCATCGCTCCGCGGCGCGTCGATGAACAAGGACATGACGAAGGTCGAGGAGGCGAAGGCCCTGCTCGACAAGGTGCTCGAGCGCGATCCGCACAACGTCGCCGCGCTCTTCAACATGGGCATCCTCCAGACGGACTCACTGAAGAAGCCCGACGCGGCGAAGCCGTACTTCGAGCGCTTCCTCGACGACGCGCCGAAGGACCATCCGGCGCGGGCCGAGGCAGAGCGTCAGCTCGCCGGTGGTGGGAGGAAGAAATGAAAGCTGCGCGCCGCGTTCTCTTCGGGCTCCTCACCGCCGTGACGGCGGCCGGTCTCCTTTTTGGCGACCTCGACGACGCGGGGGCCCAGCCGAGAAAGGCCGCGGCCGGACCTCGTGCTCCGGCGAAGAAGCCGCCGCTGAAGCCCGACGATCCGGACGCCGCGATCACCGCGCCGCTCGCCGGCAAGGAAGACCCTGCACCGACGCTTCGTGACGCGGGGAGCGGGAAGGGGGCGGTCGTCCTCGACCAGAAGACCCTCGACGGAGGCGCGCGCGTCTTCCGGTTCGGCGAGGTCGAGGTCGAGGGCCGGCTCAAGAGCCCGCAGATCGTCTACTTTCTACGACGGGTACGCGCCGAGTTCGCGGCGGGGGATCTTGGCCATCGCTCCTTCATGAGCGAGCTGGGCGAGACGAAAAACGAGCCCAGTTTCTGAGTACTTAGCTCTCTGGCCACGGGTTTGCTCTTGAACCGGCGCCGGATCCCTGCGATTGACGCGCCGCTCTCCTACGGGAGCGAAGAGGTCCAATAGCCGTGGATTTACTCTCGTACGAGTCGATGGGCACGGGCGTCATCGCCCTTGTCTTCGCTGTCTTCTTCTACTTTCGCGTCAAGGCCCTGCCCGAAGGCAACGAGACGATGCAGCGCATTGCGCGCTACATCCGCGAGGGCGCCATGGCGTTCCTGGCGCGCGAGTACAAGGTGCTCGCGATCTACGCCGCCGCGGTCTTCGCGCTCCTCGTCTTCGGCCTCGGCCGAAACGACATGACCGTCGGCTTGCTCGCGGGTGGCTCGTTTCTCGCGGGCGCGTTCCTGTCGCTCGTTGCCGGCTTCATCGGCATGAAGGCAGCGACGTTTGCGAACGTGCGAACCGCCGAGGCGGCGCGCGCTCACGGCAAGGCCACCGCGCTCGTCACCGCGCTCGATGGCGGCGCCGTCATGGGTCTGTGCGTTGCCGGTCTCGGCCTCCTCGGCCTCGGCGCGATCTACGCCCTGTTCGGGCACGATCCCCACCTTGCGACGGTCATCCACTCGTTCGCCGTCGGCGCGAGCTCGATCGCGCTCTTCGCGCGCATCGGCGGCGGCATCTACACGAAGGCTGCCGACGTCGGCGCCGACATCGTCGGCAAGGTCGAGGCGGGCATTCCCGAGGACGACCCGCGTAACCCGGGCGTCATCGCCGACAACGTCGGTGACAACGTCGGCGATATCGCCGGCATGGGCGCGGACATCTACGAGAGCTACGTCGCCGCCGTCGTCGCGACGATCGCGCTCGGCCTCACGATGCCGATCGAGGAGCTCCGGAAGCTCGTTCCGGGCACGGGCGCGGACGAAGCAACGATCCGGGCAATGTCGATCTCGCTGCCGCTCCTTCTCGCGACGATCGGCCTCGCCGTCTCCATCGTCGGGATCTTCATCACGCGCCTGCTGAAGAACCTGCCGCCCGCGACGGTCCTCCGCCTCGCGCTCATCCTCCCGCCGTTCCTCGTCGTCGCAGCGGCGGCGGTGCTCCTCCCGACGCTCGGCTACAGCTCGAGCGCGACGATCACGCTCGCGGCTGGCGCTGCTGGAGGCGCGATCATCGGCCTGATCACCGACTACTACACGTCGATGAGCCCGATTCACAAGGTGGCCGAGGCCTCGCTCACCGGTCCGGGCACGAACGTCATCCGCGGTCTCGCGGTCGGCCTCGAGAGCGTCGCGATCCCCCTCGCGACGATCTGCGCAGTCGGTTACATCTCGAACTACTACCTCGGCCTCTACGGCATCGCCCTCGCGGCCGTCGGCATGCTCGCCGGAACGGCGATCGTCATGACGGTCGACGCGTACGGCCCGATCGCCGACAACGGCGGCGGCATCTCGGAGATGAGCGGCCTCGGCACGGACGTCCGCGCGATCACCGACGAGCTCGACGCGGTCGGCAACACGACCGCGGCGGTCGGCAAGGGCTTCGCGATCGGCTCGGCGGTCCTCACCGTCGTCGCCCTCTTCGCGGCCTTCAACATGGAGGTCAACGCGGCCCGCGCGCACCGTGGCGCGGCTCCGCTCGTCCTTCTCCTCACCGACGCGAAGGTGCTCATGGGCATCCTCTTCGGCGCGATCCTGCCCTGCATGGTCGGCGCGATGACGATGACCGCGGTTGGCCGCGCCGCCGGCGCCATCGTCGAGGAGATTCGCCGTCAGTTCCGCGAGATCCCGGGCCTGCTCGAGGGCAAGCCTGGCGTCGAGCCGCAGCCGAAGGTCATCGTCGACATCGCGACCACCGCCGCGATCCGCGAGATGATCGCGCCCGGCGCGGTCGCGATCCTCGCCCCCGTCCTCGTCGGCTTCATCGCCGGCCCCGAGGTCCTCGCGGGCACGCTCGCCGGCGCCCTCGCCGTCGGCGCCGTCCTGTCGCTCCTCATGGCGAACGGCGGCGGCGCCTGGGACAACGCGAAGAAGTACATCGAGAAGGGTGGCCTGAAGGGCCACGCCAAGGGCTCGGACGCCCACAAGGCGGCCGTCGTTGGCGACACCGTCGGTGACCCGTTCAAGGACACGTCTGGCCCCGGCATCGCGATTCTGATCAAGGTCATGGGCGTCGTGAGCCTGCTCATCGCGCCGCTGATCGCCTGATCATCGCCCGCTGACGTTCGACGAGAGCGAGGTCGCCGGAAGGCACCTCGCTCTTTCTCATGTGCGCCCAGCATGGGCACTGTCTTGCGGGTGCAAGTCCCGTCGAGAGGAGGTCATGCTGATCGAAGCGAACCGCAACTGCGCGAGGGTGACCGAGCGTAGGAAGGAAGCGGGGAGCGAAGCCGCGAGGTGACGAACAGAAACCGGGTATGAGGCGGAGTCGAGTGGAGCGAGCGGGCAGCTCGGGATCCCCACCGTCCTCGACCGGCTCATCTATCAGTGCATCCTGCACGTACTGCAGCCGCGGTTCGACCTCAACTCGCTGAACCGCCGGATGCGGACCGCATGTCCGGTGGTGTGGGAAGGAAGCGACGGGGATCACCCATCGCTCCCCACCAGATTTTGGAAGTGCCGGGCTGTCTCTCGCGTCCCTACTTCGCCTTTCGGCTGCGTTGCTGACCTAGAAGCAAGGTCATCGTTATGACGAGCAATGCGATAACGACGGTCAGAGTCGACCCGTTGCTCGAGCCAGAGTAGGTGCCGTACTTCAGCTCGACGATTAAGACGGCTGCGCAGACAACGAGCCCGAGAGCGAGAACGAGAAGCTTCCTTTTCATCATGACCTCGAGAGATGACTGCACCAAGTGTGCCGGCAGTTAGGCCCGCTTAACTCGAACAATGGGGAGTGGGGGCTTGCCCGGACCACGCTGCTTGGTGAGGTGTCCGATCCACTCACGACGTCATCCGCGATGCGGCGTGCACGAGGATCATGCCGGCTGATCCCGAAGCCGGTTTCCCGGTTGCGACGTCGATCCGGAGGGTGCGTACTGGCATGGGCGTGCCGCAGACGATCTCCGGGCGCGTCTCGGAGGCGCCGTGGAGCCGCTTCGCGACGGCGTGAGCCGGCTCTGTCTCCCAAAACGAAACGAGCCCAGCCTTTCGGCCGAGCCCGTAATTGTGGCGCGTGCGAGCTCAGATCAGGGCTGCGCGGCCGGAGCTGCGGCCGCGGCTTCGGTCGCGATCTGCGTCGTGAGGACCTTGTTGAATGCGGCGACGTAGCCGACGTAGCCCGCGCGGTAGTCGGCGAGCGTCTGCGCGTACGGAGCCGTCGGTGCGACGCCGTTGTCCTCGATGACGTTCTCCTCCGGGTACGCGCCCGTCGGATCGAAGACGGTGCCGACGCCGCGGGAGATGCTGAGCGCGCCCTGCGTGTTCACGAGGTTCGCGACCTCCTCGACCGAGCCGCCGCCGCCCATCGTCGTCTCGCCGAAGGTCTGGCCCATCTTGTTCGTCTTGAAGAGCAGCGGAACGAGGTCGGCGCACGACACGGAGAGCGAGTCGTGGATCATCATCACCGGCTTGGTCCAGTGGTTCGCGTCAGGGGCGATCGTGTTGGTCTTGCGGTAGAACGGGATCGGGCCCGAGAGGCTGCGGCCGTTGCTGTACGCGTCGTCGATCGAGTGCGTGTAGCCGAGGAAGGCCGAGCGGTAGTCGGGGCGCGAGTCGTAGTTCGCCCAGTAGGCGTACGAGCTGAGCCACAGGCGGTCCGCGTGCATCTGCTGGACATAGCCGTTGATCTCCTTCTTCGCGAGGAGCGAGAGGACGTTCACGGCGTAGGCGATGTTGCCGCCCGGGTTGTGTCCCTCGTCGAAGACGAGCGCGTCGACCGAGTCGAGGTTGTCTTCGAAGAGGGCCTTCAGGTACTTGATCGCGTTGGCGGGGTCCTTCGGCGAGTAGTCGGGGAGCCGAACGAGGAGGACCTTCTTGCCGTTGGTGAAGTACTTCACTGCGTAGAAGTCGAGGTCGACCGCGTTCTGCGCCGCGAGCGCCTGGTTCACGAGCGCGGCAGGCGAGGGCTTGACCTCACCGGTGATGCCGAGCGCCGCGTTGACCGCATCGGTCATGAAGAAGGGGACGCGATCGCCCTGCTTGTTGAGCTCGGCGCGGACGAGGTCCATCGTCTTGGTCGACGTCGACGACGCGGTGTCGGGCCCGGACTGGCCGCCCGCAGGAACCGGCGCGAGCGCCTTCAGGTCGGCGCGCTTCACGAGGTTCGGCGTGTTCGTCCACGGGATGCTGACCTCGCGGACCGTACCGTCGACGCCGCGGATCGAGAGCTTCGCCGGCGTGGCCGGGTCGATCCCCTTCACCATGTAGCTCGGGCGGTACGTGAAGTTCGACGCGACGAAGTGCTTCTTTGCGAGCGGGTTCGGGATACCCTGGTACTTCGCGAGCTGCGTGTAGAGGTCCTTCGTCGTGACCCCGTCGATCGCGAGGAGCTCCTCGCCCACCTGGGCCGCGTTGAACGTCTTGCCGACCTGGTAGATGACGTACGTGTCCTCGACCGGCATGACCTCGAACGGGAGCGACAGCGAGTGCGCGTCGTCCGAGTCGATCTTTCCGTAGAGCGAGACGTGCGCGTCCTCGAAGCGCGCGATGAACTCCTGGAAGATGCCCTGGTAGTCGGCCTCGGTCGTCGAAGCAGCGACGCGATCGCGGTACTCCTTCACGATGGTCTCGAAGTCGAATCCGTAGCGGGCCTGCTTCCGGTCCATCGCGCCGTAGAGGCCGCGGAACGACGACGCGATCTGATCGAAGTCCGAGAGGGCCTCGACGTTCGTGACCGAGCGGACGTCGCTCGACGAGGTCCCGCTCCCCGACGTGCTGGAGCTACAGCCGGCAGCGGCGACGAGAGCGAGCACGGAGAGACACGAGCGGAGGCGGAGGGACATTCGAGGGCAGCTCCAGAGTGAGACGATGTAGGCAGCTGTACCCTGACCGGACAAGCGCTCCCGCGCAAGGCGATGGGTAAATCACCACAACCGTTGCGGGTTGCGTTGCCAGGTTTCGCGTACTTGGCTCCGGGTGACCCGAGATCCACCGCCCCGATTGCGTTTCGGGCCGGTGGCTACGTTACGCTTCGGGTCATGGCCAC
Organism: Polyangiaceae bacterium; assembly: GCA_043732195.1. GTDB lineage: Bacteria > Myxococcota_A > Polyangia > Polyangiales > Polyangiaceae > Labilithrix. The sequence continues at coordinate 48,754 of JAYTHX010000480.1, read as the reverse complement.
AGCTCCGCCGCCACCGCAGACGCCGAACGCACTTCGTGTCGCGGTGAGCTGGGGCACGACCGTGGTCGCGCTGAAGACGCTCGCGCGCGGTCAGTCGTTCATCGCGGGCGACGCGAAGAACGCCGACCTTCCCATCCCCGAGGGCGTCGACATGGCGCTCGCGCCGATCCGCGCCGCGGCGGGCGGCTGGGAGCTCGACGCGCGGGGCTGCGTTGGCGGTCTCCTCACGCTCCGCGGGCGCGCGGAGGATCCGGTTGCGATCGCGCGCACGTCGGCGGCGGTGCCGATCATGCCGGGCGACTTCGGCCTCATCCAGTACGGGCAGGTCTCGCTCTTCTTTCAGTACACGACGCAGCCCATCAAGATGAGCACGGGCCGCGTTCCGGAGCTCCTCGTGCTCCTCGCGGGGCTGTGCAGCGCGATCCTCCATCTCGGTGGCGTCGGGCTGCTCTCCACGCTCTCGACGCCGCTGCCGTACCCGAAGCCGCCCGAGCTCGAGACGCAGGACGATCTCGCAAAGCGCTTCCAGATGAAGCGCTCCGATCTCGATCCGCCGCCGCCTCCTCCCGAGGCCGCGAATGCGGGCGAGAAGCCGGGCGGTGCGGGCATTCCGGACCCGGGCGCCCGGGACAAGAAGGAGCAGGGCGGCGGCAAGAAGATCAAGGGCGACGAGGGCAAGTTCGGCATGAACAAGGACGCCGACCACACGAGCCTGCCTGGCGAGATCAAGCCGACGACGCACTACGGTGGCCTCAGCGAGGTCCTCGAGGGCGACACCGGCAAGGAGATCCAGAACACGCTCAAGTCGATCAACACCGTGTCGGCCGCGCTGTCGGGGCTGAACTCGAGCTCGATGGTGCTCGGCGCGGGACCGGGTACCGGCCTCAAGGGCGCGGGCTCGGGCGGCGGCGGCAGCGGCGCGGGCGTCGCGTTCGGATCGGGAACGCTCGACACCGGCTTCGGCGCAGGCAACGGCGGCGGCTACGGCAGCGGCGGCGGCGGGCCCGGCGGTCGCGGTACCGGCGGCAACGGCAAGGGCGGCGCGGGCGGCGGCACCGGCACCGGCAACGGATCGGGCAGCGGCGCGGGCGGCCCTGGCGAGGCGAAGGTCACGGCGTCGGCGGGCGCGGGCGCGTCGAAGGGCGGGCTCTCGCAGGAGCAGGTGCGGCGCGTGGTGATGGCACACCTCGGCGCGGTGCGCGCTTGCTACGAGAGCGAAGCGCAGCGCAATCCGTCGCTGAAGGGCGGCGTCACCGTGATGTGGACGATCGACCCGAGCGGAGGCGTCTCGAGCGCCTCGCTCGCGGGCACCACGCTCGGCAATCCGCGCGTCGAGGGCTGCGTGGTGCGGCAGGTGAAGGGCTGGCACTTCCCGTCGAGCGAGACCCCGACCATCGTCGGTGGTTTTCCGTTCAAGTTCGGCGTCGGCGGCTGACCTTTCCGAGGTGTGTGTCGAAAGGCGACGGAGCCCGCCGATCGCTGGCTTTGGTCCGTGCTTGCGCGCACGTTGCAATTTGCAACGCGCCTCGATACCCAACGATCGGCAATGGTTTGAGCTCAAACCATTTTTGACGGCATCATACGTGGCATGATTCGCCCGTCTCGCCGGTCGGACGGCGGGGATCGCGCGCCTTGCTGCCATCGGTATCGGCGCCGCGAGGAGAACCGATGTCCAAGGAAGCGTGGTTTCGTCGTGCGGCCTTTCACGTGGTCTGCGCAGTCAGCGTCACGGTGGGGACGGTGGGCGGAGCTCACGCGGATCCGGGTGCGACCGTCGGTCCCGCTGCGGCGGCGCCCCTCTCCCTCTCGCTGAAGGAGGCGATCTCGCGCGCCGAGCAGCGCGCGCCCGACGTCGTGCTCGCGGGTGGCGCGGTGCGCGAGGCGAAGGCGCAGCGCGTCGCAGCGGGCGTGATCTTCCCGGTGAACCCGCGCCTCTCCGGGGACGCGCGTCCGCCCATCACCGGCGGCACCCTCGGTGACCTCGGCTATGCCGCGAACCTCGAGGTCTACTTCGATGCCGGCGGCGCGCCCGGTGCGCGCGTGCGCGAGGCGGAGCGCGCCGGTGACGTCGCGGTCGCGAACCTCGCGCTCGAGCGCCTGCGCGGCCGCATCGCCGCGTGGGTCGCGTACCTCCAGGTCCGCGTGGCGGACGCGCGCATCCAGGAGACGAAGGCGCTGGTCGGGATCGGCGAGCGCATCCTTCGTGCGTCGAAGTTGCGCGGCGCCGCCGGCGCCTCGGGCGACATCGAGGAGACCCTCGCCACCTCCGACCTCGGCCAGCTCCGCGCGGCCATCGAGTCCGCGTCACGCCAGCGCGAGGAGCACCTCGCGACCTTGCGCGATCTCCTCGATCTCCCCGCGACGCAGCCGCTCGTGCTCACCACGCCGCTCGAGGAGCCGCCGCCCGCCCCCGAAACCGAGGCGCTCGTGGCCCGCGCGGTCCAGACGCGCCCCGAGCTCGCGCAGATCCGCGCACGGCTCGCGTTCCTCGAGGCCCGCTACGAGCGCCTGGGCCGCGAGCGCTTCCCGCGGCTCGGCGCGTACGTCGGCGTCGATGCGGCGCCGGTCTCGCCGATCTTCGGCGTGCTCGGCCTCTCCATCGAGCTGCCGGTCTTCCAGCGCAACGCGGGACCGCGCGCCGTCGTCGACGCCGAACGCGCCACCGAACGCGACCGTCAGGACCTGCAAGCGCGCCGCATCCTGCGCGAGGTCGTGGCCATCCGCGCGGCGTACGAGTCTCGCCGTAGCGAGCTCCAGCTGCTCTCCACGACGGTGGTGCCGCCGGCCGAGCGCACGCTCGAGCTGGTGGAACAAGGCTGGCTGGCTGGCCGCTTCGATGTCTTCCGGGTCGCGACCGCGGCTCGTGACGTGGCGAGGGTTCGCGCATCGCGGCTCGACGCGCTGGAAGCTGCCTGGCTGGCGCGCATCGCGCTCGACCGTGCGGCAGGAGGAGTAACGCAGTGAGCTTCGAACACGCCACGACGCCCCATCAGCCCGCGCGCAGCAAGACCATGCGAAACGTCGTTGCCGCCGTCGCCGCCGTCGCCGTGCTCGGCGCCCTCGCCTTCGGTGTCCTGCACAAGTCGACGCCGGCGTTCGCCGAGCCCCCGCGCGACGTGCCGTACATGGATGGCAAGTGGATCCGCTACTCCGCGGCCTACGCGCAGCGGGCGAAGCTCGAGTTCGCGCCTGCCGAGCCCGCGTCGCTCACGCCCGTGGTCAACGTCACCGGAACGGTCACGTTCGATCCCGAGCGCGTGGCCGCGGTGGGCGCGCGCATCTCCGGCCGCGTGCGTCGCATCCTCAAGTTCCCCGGCGACCGCGTGAAGGCGGGCGACACGCTCGCCGAGATCGAGAGCGCCGACCTCGGGCAAGCGCAGTCCGCGGTGCTCGCGACCCGCGCGCACGCCGAGGCGGCCTCGGCCAACGAGAAGCGCGAGACCCAGCTCTCCGAGGCCCGGGTCTCCTCGCAGCGTGACGCGGAGCTCGCGAAGGCCACGGCCGCGAGCGCGCGCGCCGACCTGCACGCCGCCGAGCAGCGCGTACGGGCGCTGGGCGGGAACCTGGGCGCCGAGATCGGCGTGCTGCCCATCACCTCGCCCATCCCCGGCAAGATCGTGGAGTCCCACGTCTCGCGCGGGCAGTCGGTGGAGCCGAGCGCCACGCTGTTCCGCGTCGCCGACCTCGATCGCCTCTGGATCGAGCTGGCGGTGTTCGAGCGCGAGCTCGGTCACATCACCCAGGGCGACGCCGTGGAGATCTCCCCGCAGACGAACCTGGGCGTCGTGCTCAAGGGCAAGGTCGCGCACGTCGGCGACGTGATCGAGCAGGAGACCCGCAGCGGCGACGTTCGTGTGGTCGTCGACAACATCGACGGCTCGCTGCGCCCCGGCGAGTCGGTGCTCGCGAAGATCCAGACGAAGACCGCGCCCGCGCCGAAGATCCTCCTCCCGCGCGACGCTGTCATCAGCATCGACGGCAAGCCGACGGTGTTCGTCGCGCACGACGCGAGCTCGGTCGAGCCGCGTTCCGTCACCACCGGCGCCCGTGACGGAGTGCGCGTCGAGATCCTCGACGGCCTCACCCCCGGTGAGAAGGTCGCCGTCGCCGGCGTCTTCGCGCTCAAGTCGGAGATCTTCCGCTAGCCATGCTCGCCTCGATAGTCGCGCGGTCCATCCAGGTTCGCTTCTTCGTGATCGCGATGCTCGCGGTGCTCCTCGCGGGCGGCGCAGCGGCCGCGAAGTACCTGCCGATCGACGCCGTGCCCGACGTCTCCACGGTGCAGGTCTCCGTCATGACCGACTGTCCCGGCTTCTCGCCCATCGAGGTCGAGCGCACGGTGACGTTCCCGATGGAGGCCGCGCTCAACGGCCTGCCCCATCTCGACGAGCTGCGCTCCGTCTCGCGCGGCGGCCTCTCCGCCGTCACCGTCATCTTCAAGGACGGCACCGACATCTGGTTCGCGCGCCAGATGGTGCTCGAGCGCGTGCGTCAGGTGGAGAGCTCGCTGCCCAAGGTCGCGGGCAAGCCCGAGCTGTCACCGGTCTCGGGCGGTCTCGGCGAGATCTACCAGTTCGTCGTTCGCTCCGACAAGCACTCGCCCACGCAGCTCCGCACCATCCTGGACTGGGAGATCATGCCGAAGATCCGGCAGGTCGCCGGGGTCATCGAGCTCAACACGATGGGCGGCGATCTGAAGGAGTACCACGTCGTCATCGACCGAGGCCGGCTCCACGCGCACGAGATGACGCTCAAGGACGTCGCCGATGCGCTCGCGCGCGCCAACGTTTCGGTCGGCGGCGGCTATCTCGATCGCGCGTCGGAGTCGTTCGCGCTCGTCGGTGTCGGTCTCCTCAAGAACGAGGAGGAGATCGGCAACGTCGTCCTCCGCACCTCGGCCGACGGCACGCCGCTGCTGGTCCGTCAGATCGGCCAGGTCAAGATCGGCGCTGCGCTCCGGCACGGCGTGATCACGCGCGACGGCGAGGGCGAGGCGGTCACCGGCGTCGTGATGATGCTCATCGGCGCCAACAGCCGCGACGTCGTGGCGAGCGTGAAGGCACAGGTCGCGAAGGTCCAGAAGGACCTGCCACCGGGCGTCATCATCGACCCGATCTACGACCGCGCCGATTTCGTGGGACGCACGCTGAGCACGGTGCTCTCGAACCTCGTCGAGGGAGCGCTGGTGGTCACGGTCGTGCTCGCCCTCTTGCTGGGCACGATCCGAGGCGCGCTCGTGGTCGTGCTGGGCATCTTCGCGTCGATGTCGGTCGCGCTCTTCGGGATGCATCTCTTCGGGATCACCGGCGACCTGATGAGCCTCGGAGCGATCGACTTCGGCTTCCTGGTAGACGGGCCCATCGTCATCCTCGAGTCGGTCCTGGCGGCGACGGCCGGACACAAGCTCGTGAAGCGAGCGAGACAGAAGCAGTACGCGGAGATCGCCGCCGCCGTCACGCGGCCCGTGGCGTTCGCCGTCGCGATCATCATGCTCGTCTACCTGCCGCTGCTCTCGCTCGAGGGCATCGAGGGCAAGATGTTCCGGCCCATGGCGGTGGTCATGGCGTGTGCGCTCTTCGGCGCGCTCGTCTACTCGGTAATCTTCTTCCCGGCGCTGCTGGTCACGTTCGTGCCTCCGCCGGTGAAGGCCGGCCCTCGCTGGGTCATCGCGCTCGAGCATGCCTACAAGGCACGCCTGCCGCAGGTGCTCCGCTTCAAATGGGTCCTGCTCGGGGGCGCGGCGGTCGGGCTGGTGGTCAGCTTCGTCCTCATGAGTCGCGCCGGCGCGGACTTTCTGCCGCGCATCGACGAGGGTGATCTCGTCGTCACCTTTCGCCGCCCGCCGTCGATCAACCTGGCCGAGGCCAAGGAGCTCGACCTCGCCGCCGAGCGCATACTGAAGCGCTTTCCCGAGGTGGTCACCACGCTCGCGATGACCGGCCGCGCCGAGGTCGCGATCGACCCAGTCGGCAACGACAACACCGACGTCTTCGTCCACCTCCGACCGAAGAAGGAGTGGACCACCGCGCACGACCTCGACGACCTCTCGGTCTCGATAAAGAACGCGATCGAGAGCGAGGTGCCGAGCACGTTCGTGTCGGTCTCCCAGCCCATCGAGGACAAGACCAACGAGCTTATCAGCGGCTCCCGTGCCGACGTGCAGATCGCGGTCTTCGGCGAGGACCTGAACGAGCTCAAGCGCATCAGCGAGGAGCTCGGCGGCGTGGTGCGCGGCGTTCGCGGCTCGGGCGACGTGCGCATCGAGCGTGTGCTCGGCGCGCCCACCATCGTGGTGCGGCCGGATCGCGTTCGGCTCGCGCGCTACGGCGTCGCGAGCGAGGACGCGCTCTCGGCGATCGAGGCGGCGCGCGTAGGTATGTTTGTCGGATCGATCTACGAGGGTCACCGCAAGTTCGACCTACGCCTCGTGGTGCCGCCGCGCAGCTCCTCCCCCGAGGCGCTCGGTGAGCTCTTCGTCGAAGCGGCGGGCGGACGGACCGTGCCGCTCTCCGAGGTCGCGAAGATCGAGGAGACGGAGGGACCGACCCAGGTACGCCGCGTCGGTCTCACCCGCACGGTGCGGGTCGAGGTGAACCTGCGTGGTCGCGACCTCGTCTCCTGGGTCGAGGACGCGCGCCGTCAGGTGCAAGCGAACGTCAAACTCCCGACCGGTTACACGGTCGAGTGGGGCGGTCAGTTCGAGAACTTCGAGCGCGCGCAGAAACGGCTCGCGCTCGTGGTGCCGATGGCGCTCGCGATCATCTTTGGCATGCTCCTCGCGATGTTCCAGAGCGCGCGCTACGCCGCGGCGGTCTTCGCCGTCGTGCCGTTCGCGCTGATCGGCGGGATCCTCGGACTCGTGGGCCGCGGCCTGGCATTCAGCATCCCCGCAGCCGTCGGCTTCATCGCGCTCGCGGGCGTCGCCGTGCTCAACGGTGTGGTCATGGCGGCCGATGTGAAGCGGCGCGTGGAGTCGGGCTGTCCGCTCGACGAAGCGCTCGTCGACGGCGCAACGCACACGATGCGTGCCGTGCTCACGACGGGCGCGGTCGCTGCGTTTGGTTTCATCCCCATGGCCATCGCCACCGGTGCAGGCGCCGAGGTGCAGCGGCCGCTCGCGACAGTCGTGGTGTCGGGCATCCTCGTATCAACACTGCTCACAATGTTCGTACTTCCCGGGGTGCTCCAGCTCACGACGCGTGGCGCGAAGCGTGACGAGGAAGGGGACGACGACGATCGCGAGGCGGCGGGTGCCATCGACACGACCCACGGTAGGCCTCTCTCGGACCCCTGATCGCGGACGGGTCCTGCGACCCTTTACTCGGTTCGACGCGCGGCCTACGTTCCGTTTCCATTCTCAGGACCAGTCGGGGGGCTGTCATGAGCGAAACATCAAGTCGTGCGAAGTTGGATTCGATCCTCGAGGAGGTCCGGATCGTCACCAGGCGCCAGGGAAGCCTGCTGTCGCGCGACCCGCCGAAGGTCCCGAGCAGCGAGGCGCTGATCGAAGCGTTGCGCGTCGATCACGAAGAGCTCCTCGTCGCGGAGGAGCAGCTGGTCGCGCAGGTCGCAGAGTCAGCGCGCCTCCAACAGCTCCTCGAAGCGGAGCGCCAGCGCTACGCCGATCTCTTTCGCTACGCAACGGACGGGTACATCGTGACGGACGCGCACGGCGTGCTCCGCGAGGTGAACCTCGCCGCGGCCCATCTCCTGGGCTGCGAGACGCGCTTTTTGGTCGGCAAGCCGCTGATCGCGCTGTGTAGCACCACGGATGTCGCCGCCATTCACGTCGCTCTCGGCAAGGCCGTCGCGGGCGCGTACGTCGACCAGGATCTGACCTTCCATCGTCGCGACGGCAGTCCGTTCCTCGCGTCGGTCCGCGCCACGTGTCTGCACGATCATGGCACGTTGCTCTGGACGCTCGCGGAGCCCTCGCCCGCGGGCCCGCCGAGTCGTCGCTCCGGCATCTACTCCGCCTTCGTGTCCACCGACGGCGAGCCCGCGCAGCACGAGGAAGAGCTCGCCATCGATCCCAGCTTCCTGGCCGTGCTCGCGCACGACCTCCGGAGTCCGCTGAGCGCCGTGCTCGGCTGGACGCAGCTGCTCCAGCGCAACGCGATCACCGCGGAGGAGATCCCTCGCGCGCTGGCGGTGATCGAGCGCAGCGTTCGCTCGCAGCTCGGCCTCATCGAGGACGTGCTCGATCTGGCGCGCCTCACCACCCGCAAGCTCGAGATGAACTGCGAGCCGCTCGAGCTCGCCGCATGCGTCGCGCGCGTCGTCGAGAGCCTCGCGCCCGCCATCCAGAAGAAGGGGTTGCAGCTGGTCGTTCGCTGCGGCGACGCGGACGTGCCGATCGCCGCCGATCGCAAGCGCATCGAACAGATCGTGGGCAACCTGATCAGCAACGCCGTCAAGTTCACGCCGAGCGGCGGTTGCATCGCCGTGAGCGTCAGGGCCGAGGCGCAGCTCGCCATCGTGCGTGTCGAGGACAGCGGCCGCGGGATCGAGCCCTCCATGCTGCCGCACGTCTTCGAGCGACACGTGCAGGACGAGACGGTGCGCGGCACCGGCGGACTGGGCCTCGGCCTCTTCATCGTGAAGAAGCTGGTCGAGCTGCACGGCGGAACGGTGCGCGTCACCAGCGACGGGCTGGGACGCGGCAGCACGTTCGCGGTGGAGATCCCGCTTCGCCCTGGCTCCGTACCCGTGGCCGACGAGCCGGTGCGCATGCGCTCGGCGCCGGACGACCTGAAGGGCTGCTACGTCCTCGCCGTCGACGACGACGAGGCGACGCGGCAGGTGATGGAGGTGATCCTCCAGGCGCAGGGAGCGCGCGTCGCCGTCGCTGGCGACCTCGAGAGCGCCGAGGAGATCATCGGCGCCGACCCTCCGGACGTCATCATCAGCGACATCGGCCTGCCCGGCGCGGACGGCTTCGAGCTGGCGCGGCGCTTCCGCGCGAAGTGTCCCGACGTTCCTTGCATCGCGCTCAGCGGATACGCGGGCACTTCGGACCGCGAGCGCGCCCGCGCCGCGGGCTTCGTGTCGTTCCTCGCGAAGCCGACCAGCGTGAGCGTGCTCGTGGAGGCGATCCTCCGCGCCAGAGCCCCGCAGCCTTCGGTCTAGCGACCGAAGGGCGGGAAGCCCGGGATCTGCGGGAGCTGGCCAGGCGCCAGTCCTGGGATCTGCGGGAGCTGGCCGGGTTGGACGGGCGCGCAGCCGTTCGCGGGACGGGAATTGTCGGGGCAGATGAGCCCGCAGATGCCCTTCACGACGTCGACCATCTGGTCCGAGCCGCAGTCGTCGTCGGCGACCTCGCCAGCCTTCGGCGCGTCGGTGAGCTTCACCTGGTAGGCGAAGTGCATCCACTTCTGGATCATCGCCTCGCTCACCCAGCCGTAGCCGCCGTCGCCCCAGCTCGTGCCCCAGTTGTTGTGCACGAGGAACTGCTTGCCGTTCGCGGTCTCGCGGTAGCCGGCCATGGTGACGGCGTGGCCGCCGTTCTCCTGCTGCCAATCCGGGATGACGCCGCCCTTCATCTTCGAGTTCGACCACGCGAAGCCGTCGATCTTCATCGCGATCCAGAGGTCCGCGCCGCTCGCGAGGATCTGCACGATCTGCTCGATCTTCGCGGGCTGCGTGTCGAGCTTCTCGTACGCGCCGACGCGATAGATGCCGCCCTGATCGGCGCGATCCGACTTCGCGACGAGCAGCGGATCCTGACGGAATGTTCCCGCGACGACCGGCGGCGAGACGGCGCTCCCGCAGTCACCGATGATCGGGTTCGCGATCTTGCACGACTCCGAGTGGCTCTGACCCCAGAGCGACATCGGCGCGATGGCGCGCCCGAGGTTCGCGTCGGCCGCGGCGCCCATCTGCGGGTAGCCGTACGCGGCCCAGACGTGGTTCGCCGACGCGGCCTGCCCTGCCTGCCCTGCCTGCTGCTTGCCCGCGCGGATGGCAGCGTTGTCGATGGTGGTGGAGAGCGAGAACGCGGTGCACGCGCCGACGGGGCCCTGATCCTTGATCGGCCCCTCGAGGCCCAGCGCGCGATGATCGACCGTGGCGGGCGGCGCATCACCGACGATCACCGGCGGAGCCGGCGCGCCGTTGACGCCCTTCGCGCCCTGGAAGATCCCCTTGCTGAAGCCCTGCGTGAGCCCCTGGAGGAACTGCGGTCCGAACAGCTTCACGGGCTTCCACTGCGTCGTGTGGTTCGAGATCGCCAGCGCCTTGCGCGGCGAGAGGTGGGCGATCGATTTCTGCGCGGGTGCATACGCGTGACAGTCGACGCGCGTCCACACGCCCGGCGCGACCTCGAGGAAGCCGCACGCCTTCGGGTTGCGACCGACGAGCGACTGGATCTGCGCGATGTTGATCGGCTCCTGGAACGAGGCGACGCCGGGCGCCACCGCGCTCGGCGCGTACCCCGGCTGGGGATAGCCCGGCTGCGGGTAGCCGGGCTGCGGCGCGTACCCCGGAGGCGGCGGCTGGCGGCCGATCGAGCCGGCGACGGGCTGCTGCGGGTAACCGGGGGGCGGCGGACGGTAGCCCGGAGGCGGGGGCGCCGGGCGCGAATCGGTGCTGAACGAGCACGCGGCAGCCATCAAGGAGAGGACCACGACAGCGCCGATTGCGATCGGGGGAGACCCCCGATACCCCCCTGGAGCTCGCGAAACCTCACAGGCTCGGGATCGCTCGGACACGTTCTTCATCGCTGCGTCTCTCCCGGGACTCGAGGCATACGTCGGTAGACGGGCCCCACGGCCATGGTATTCGCGTGATCTGACGCCACAAAGGGCGACAGGTCCGAAAAGTTGTAGCGGTCGGTTGCCTCCTGTTACGCGGGTGGACATGACCCGTCGCATCGCCCCGTCCATGTTCGAGCGTGGACCCGGGGCCCAGGCCAGGGATGTGGACGAGAGCTCCGGCCCGATGGCCTATGCCCACGCAGACGTGGGGCCCCATGACCGCGCGTTTCGCCCCATGCTCCGCGCCGGCGAGCGGTTTGCACGAGACGCCGCGAACCGCCCCATCCTCATGTTCGAGGACGTCTACAAGTCCTACCGCCCGGGGGCGCCCGTCCTCCGCGGCATGAATCTGATCATCGAGCGCGGCGAGTTCGTCTTCATCACCGGACCGAGCGGTTCGGGCAAGAGCACGCTCCTGCGCATCCTGTATGCCGCCGAGAAGCCCGACGAGGGGCGCATCCTGTTCCTCGGCCGTGACATCGCCCGCCTCCGCGAGGAGTCGGTGCCGTTCCTCCGCCGGAACCTCGGGGTCATCTTCCAGGACTTCAAGCTGGTCCACTCGTGGACCGTCTTCGAGAACGTCGCCATCACGCTCGAGGTGCTCGGTCTGCCGGGACGGCTCGTCCGCTCGCGCGTCGGCGAGGCGCTCGAGCGCGTCGGGCTCCAGGGGCGCGGTGGTGACCCGGCGGGCGTCCTCTCGGGCGGTGAGCAGCAGCGCGTCGCCATCGCGCGCGCCATCGTCGGCGAGCCGGCGCTGATCCTCGCCGACGAGCCCACCGGCAACCTCGATCCGCAGCTCGCGCTCGACATCCTCGGGCTCTTCGAGGAGATCCACGAGAACGGCACCACGGTGCTGTTCGCCACGCACGACCGCTCGCTGCTCGACGTCCGCGCGCGCCGCCTGATCGTCCTCGACGAAGGCAAGGCAGTCGACGTGCCGAACGGCGTCGGGGCCCCCGAGCCCGAGTTCGACAACGAGCTCCCCGTCTGACCTACGCGCATCAGGAGAACGACACATGTTCGATGGCTCGATCGGAACGACGCGCAGGGCGCGACGCGGAATGCTTCGCGAGTGGCGGCTGCATGCGCTCAGCGTCTTCTCGCTGGCGGTGGCGTTCGTCTGCCTCGGCGCGGCGCTGCTGGTGCTCACCAACCTCCGCGCCATCGAGGAGCGCTGGGCCCACGCCGGCCGCGCCTCGATCTACCTGAAGGACAACGCGCAGGCGCAGGACGTCGAGTCGCTGAAGCTCGCGCTCACCACGGTGCCCGGCGTGCTCGGCGTGCGCTACGTCTCGGCCGCGCAGGCGCGCACCGAGTTCGGGCAGAAGGAAGCCGGCCCCAAGGGCGAGCTCGCCGCGCTGCCCGTCGACGCGTTCCCCGCGTCGATCGAGGTCGAGGTCCGGCCCGAGCTGACCGACGCCGAGATCAACGACATCGTCGCGAAGCTCCGGCAGCTGCCCGCCGTCGACGACGTCGAGACCTATCAGGCCTGGACGGAGCGCCTCGCGCGCCTCGTGAAGGGCGGCGTGGCCGCGGCCGCGCTCCTCGCGCTCGTCGTGTTCGCCTCCGTGCTCGCGGTGGTCGGCTCGACCATCCGCCTCGCGCTCCAGCGGCGGCGCAACGAGGTCGAGGTCCTCAAGCTGGTGGGCGCGAGTGATCGCTTCATCAAGGGGCCGTTCCTCGTCGAGGGCAGCACGCAAGGCGCGCTCGGGGCCACCGGCGCCGTCGTCATCCTCGCTGCGCTCTTCTTCGTGGTGCGCGGTCGTCTCGATTCCGAGCTCGCCGGCCTCGTCGGCATCGAGCCGTCGTTCCTGCCCTGGTACGTGGTGGCCGGGATGATCGGCACCGGCATCATCCTCGGCACGCTCGCAGCGCTGCTCGGTCTGCGGAGGCTCGTCACCGTATGAGCGGCCGTCTCGGTACGAGCGCCCGCGGCGCGATGGTCCTCGCTGCGATCGCGGTCGGCGCGATGTTCTCGGGCGACGGCAACGCGGCGCCGGGCAAGAACCGCGACCGCGACCGCGATCGCGGCACGGGCATCGCGCCTACCACCACCATCGCCGAGCCCGCTCCGCCCGCGGGGCCGCTCGGCGTCGTTCCGATCCCGCCCGCGCCCGCGGCGCGCTCTGCCTCGACGACGCTCGCGCTCGCCGCGCTCGATCGCCGGATCGCGGATCTCGACGCCGAGGAAGAGTCCTCGAAGCGCGAGCTGTCGGAGCTCGGCGCGAAGATCGCGGCGTCCCACCAGCGCTCGCTCGTGCAGGGCCGCGCATTCTACCGCCTGACGCGCGCGGGCATGCTCCCGGTGGGCGGCGGCTTCAACGAGCTCGTCTCGCATGCGATGCGCGTCGAGCGATCGCGGCGCGGCCTCTTCGCCGATCTCGCCGAGGAGAAGAAGCTCCGCGGCAAGGGCGGTGACCTCTCGCGCGCGCTCGAGCGCGTGGCCCGCGACCGCATGGCGCTCGGCAGCCAGCGCACCCAGATGGACGCGGCGCGCGTCGCGGTCGAGGACGAGTCACGCCGCCAGTCGGCGTTCGATCGCGCGTTCTCGGCTTCGAACGGACCGACCGAGTACGTCGCCGTATACGGCGGCAACGGCGCCGCGCCCGCGGCCTCCGCGAGCGGCTTCGCCACCTCGAAGGGGCGGCTCCTCTTCCCGCTTGCCGGCCGCTCCGAGGTCCGCCCCGCGAAGCGCGAGGGCACCGACGGTCCGGGCCTCGAGATCAAGAGCACGCTCGGCGCCGCCGTCCGCGCGGTCTTCGGCGGGCGCGTCGCGTTCGCCGATCGCTACGGCCCGTACGGCCGCCTCGTCATCCTCGACCACGGCGATCACTACTACTCGGTGAGCGGCAACCTCGCGTCGATGGAAGTGAAGGTCGGCGACGAGGTCTCCGGCGGCGAGCGCATCGGCTCCGTGGGCGACGAGGGTCGCGGCGCCATGCTGTATTTCGAGATCCGCCACGGCACCGAGACCCTCGCCCCCAGTGGCTGGCTCGGGATCTGATTCGGCAGGAAGCAATCGGTCGCGCTATCGTAGAATGGGGGGCCCATGGCCCTCGCGCTCCGCGTCCCACGTAGGCTCTCTCGCTCGTCCCGTTGGTTCTGCTCGCCGGCTCGCGCGCCGGCCGCGAGAAGGCCGAGGTGACGCTCGAGGGTGAGAAGGCGCCGAAGCCCGTCGAGACCTGGGTCGGACACCAGGGCGCGAACAAGAACGACAAGCTCGAGCTCACCGAGCTCGCTTTCCACGGCGAGCAGGGGACCTTCGACGCCGATGGTTGGTTCACGCCCAGCCCGAGCCTCCCCCAGACCGCGGGCAAGGAGTTCGAGATCAAGAGCGTCTACAAGGGGCGCCCCGACAAATTCTCGTTCGCCACGGCGGTGCAGCTCGACGTCGCCGGCGGCGGTCCGGGCAACCCCGGCAACCCCGGCGCCGCCAGCGCGGGGGGCCCTGGCGGTACGCCTCTCGTCAACACGAGCATGACCACCGCGGGCAACGGCGTCGGCACCCCGCAGGCGAAGGGCGGCGCGAACGGCACCGACGGCTCGCAGGGCTCGGCGGGAACGAGCGGGCACGCGGGGTCACCCGGTCGGGCGAACGCTGCGCCCGGCGCGGTGAAGGACAAGTTCGGCGTTCACGCGGAGATCAGGCCCCTTTGAAGAAGGCACCGCCGGTCACGCGCCGCGAGATCCTGGGAGGCTTCGCGACCTTCCCGCTGATCGCGCTCGTCAGCTCGCCGCCGCTCATCGCAGCGTGTGGCGGGCGGCCGCCCGAGACTCCGCTCGCCCATCTGTACGGCAAAGAATGGGTGCATGGTGCATACAGTCTTTACTCTACGAAGTACGCCGGCGTGCAGACCTCTGCCGATCAGTCGTGCCACGACGTGTACCGCGTGCTGGCGCAGAAGGGCATCACCGCGCTCGACGCGCTCCAGTCGCGCGACGTGCCGTTCTACGTGCGCGTCGACGAGACCGCGCACGCCTTCAAGATCGAGCGCAGCGTCCCGGAGCGCCTCACCTTCACCGCGGACATGACCGAGGCCGACCGCAAGAGCGCGGAGATCGGGTGGAAGAAGGCACGCGACCACATCCACCACGACTACGAGGAGGTCCGCCGACTCGACCTCGCGCTCACGCAGCTGCTCATGCAGGTCCAGCGCATCCGCAACGCCATCGAGGAGGGCAGGGTCGAGCAGTACCGGATCGTCGAGCAGCTCGTGAGCCTGGGGAAGGATCCGAACACGCTGCCCTACCCGCTGCCCTACCAGGTGACGCCCAAGGACTACGAGGAGATCCTCCTCCTGCTCCTCGAGCGCCTCGAGGACGATCGCATGCGGCTCGGCCTGCTCGAGGCGGACGTCATCGCCGTGGGCATGACGGTGCGCTCCACCGATGCCGGCTCGGCGACGCTCGCGGCCAGCATCCGCAAGGTGCTGCTGGCGGTGGTCGAGGACGGCGCGCCGAGCCCCCGGCCGCCCACGTTCCCCGCCGACGAGAACGAGAAGGCGAAGTTCCTCGCCGCGGCCCGCGTGCTCTCGGCGAAGATCGAGACGAGCCCCGAGCTGAACGCGTGGCGGGCGGCGGAGCGCGAGAAGAAGCTCGCGCCGCTGGGCATGTTCCTCCAGGGCCTCGACCTGATGACCGGCCTGCCGACGTCGGCCGTGTACCGGACGGTGCTCGACATCTGGCGCGGCGACCGCGATTACCTCACGTACCTCAAGATCGTGGCGTCGCTCGTGCCGCACGGCGGGGCGGTGGCGCGCACGGTGGTCGACGCCATCGACTACACGATGAAGGCGCGGGCCGTCGCGAGCGTGGTGGTGGCCGCGGTGAAGACCGTGCAGTCGGGCTCCACCGCCGTGCTGGTAGCGGAGGCGAAGGCACAGGTCGCGGGTCAGATCGCCGGCCAGGCGAAGGGCGTGGTGCTGAACACCGCCTCGCGCTTCGCGCTGGAGCGCGCCGGCAAGCAACTCTCCTTCTTCAAGGACAAGCTGGAGGTGACGAAGGTGACGGAGGCGCTGAACCAGACGAACCTGGTCACCCAGCTCCTCCCGGGCCTGTGACCGACCCCTGCGCGATCAGGCGCCGGCCAGCGGCCAGTGGAACCACGTGACGAAGAGATCGTCGAGCACCTTCGCGCCCACGTAGCCGTCGCTCACGAGGGCCTCGGTGCTCGCGACGCCATAGGCGCGGCTCACCAGGTCACTCACGATTTGCAGCCCCTGGCCGGACCCGGTGGTGGTGAACGAGCCGTGCAGCGCCGCGGGATCGTCTCCGAGCTTGGCAGCGACGAGCGTGCGCTGCTCGGGGGCGATCGCGTTGGCGACCGTGACCTGCAGGTCGTGGTCGGACGTGCGCAGCGAGACCGAGATCTCCGGGCGGTCGGCGTGGCGGACCGCATTGTTCATCAGGTTGTACGCGACACGGTCGATGGCGGCGCACTCGACGCAGCTCTCGGCGATGACCGCGTCCGTCGCGCTCTCCACGTCGACCACGATCGGCTCTTCGCGCACGACACCCGCGAAGGCGCGCAGGGCTCGGGCCAGCTCGACGAGCGAGTGCGGGAGGAAGGCGAGATCGCGAGCGCGCGCCGTGGCGTCGAGATCGAGGACCACGTTGCGCATCATCTTGCGGTGGTCACGCGCGCCGAGAAAGAGCGAGCGTCTCGTATCCGCCCGCTCCGGCATGCGACGGAGCCGGCCGAGATGGACGAACAGCGTGGTCAGCGCGCCGCCGCGGAGATCGTGCACGGCGGACGCGACGCGTGGGCTCGAGCGCTCCGCCCCGAGCCGGCGCACGCGCTGGAGGAGCCCGTCGAGATGGTGACGCGCCGCGACCGCCAGGAGCGCCGCGGGATCTGCGCTCGGATCCGCGCCGCCCTCCTCGAGCTCGCCGAGCATGGCGTAGAGCGCGGTGACGGTCGCGAAGTCGACGGCGCCGAGGTCGGACGATGCGATGGCCTGCTCGTCGGCCCGGTAGCGCGAGGCGCGCCGGTTCTCGAGCAGCACGGGGGCGAGGCTCAGGACCTGGTCGGTGGAGAGGGGCAGGGGCACCCTCTATCTATACCAGCCCGATCGGAGGGATGCCTACCCACGGACGCGCTTGATGACGGCCATCACCTCTTCGTCGACCATGATGTGGTCCTGTGCCTTCGCGGCCTTGAGGATCTCCGTCACCAGCTCGTCGTCGACGGCGATGTTGCGGGAGGTGAGCCAGTGGTTGACGTTCGAGGCGCCGCTCATGAAGCCGATGCAGATCTCCTGCGAGCGGCCGATCATGCCCGCAGGGACGCCGCTGTAGATGCGATCGGCAAGCCACGTGTCGCCCTTGGCCATGGCCTTGATGACCGCGGAGGCGTGCACGCCGGTCGCCGTGCGGAACGCATCACGACCGACGAGCGGATAGCTGATCGGGATGTCCCACTTCACGGCGCGCGCGATGGTCTCGCAGTACTCGAGGAGCTTCGTGAGATCCTGTCCGTCGAGCTGACCGAGCAGCTTGAGGTTGAGGAGCAAGAGCTCCATCTGCGCGTTGCCCACGCGCTCGCCGATGCCGAGGCCCGTCGCGTGGACGCGATCCGCGCCGTACTCGAAGGCCCAGATGGCGTTCTCCAGCGCGAGGCCGCGATCGTTGTGGCCGTGCCAGTCGATGCCGATCTCCGCGCCGGTGCCGGCCACGACGTTCTTCGTGAACTGGATCAGGTTGCGCACGCCGTCCGGCGTGGCGTGACCGACGGTGTCGGAGAGGCACAGACGCGTCGCCCCGTGGTCGATGGCGGCGCGGAAGAGCGTGGTGAGCACCTCGGGGCGCGAGCGCGTCGTGTCCTCGGTGACGTAGGCGACCGGCAGGCCCGCCTTCACCGCGACGTCGATGGCCTCGGTGCTGCGCTTCGCGATCAGCGCGATGTCCCAGCTCTCGACATACTGGCGGATCGGGCTCGATCCGATGAACGCGTAGACCTCGACGGGGATACCCGAGCGCTGCGACAGCTCGATCATCGGGGTGATGTCGGAGACCACCGTGCGCCCCGCGCAGGCGATCTTGATCTTCATGTTGCAGTCGACGACCTCCTTGCAGAGGCGCAGCACGTCCTCGAAGGCGCGCTTGCTGGAGCCGGGGAGCCCCACGTCCGCGACGTGGATCCCCAGATCCTCCATCAGGTGCAGGATCTTGAGCTTCTCCTCGATCCCCGGGTCGACGACCGAGGGGTTCTGGAGGCCATCACGCAAGGTCTCGTCGAAGAACGTGGCGTTCTTCGGCAAAATCCTGCCTTTGCGATTGACCTCGTTCCAGTCGAAGATGAGGCCCGCCGCGCGATCGCGCTCGGTGGCGAACTCGGACATGTCTACAGTATGCCACGGCGCGCGCGTCGCGCCGAGGAGCGAGAGGGCAAGATGGAAGAGGTCACCCCCCTGGGCGTATTGGACACCGCGCGACTCTCCGTCGTGCAGCACGGAACGCGGGGCAGCTTCCGGCGGCGCGTCATGGACGCGATGCGTCAGGTCGTCCCGGCGTCCAGCGCCTTCATCTGCTTCGGCACCGAGGACTTGCGCGCTTACGCCGATTCTTCGCGGATCGTGGACGGTGTCGCCAGCGGCCTCAAGGGCAGCGACAAGCACCGTCTGACGCAGGCGTTCGGCTTCGAGACCAAAAGCGTCGTCGAGACGACGCGCCGCGTCTACGTTGCGGGTGAGCTCTATCCCGAGGACGAGCGGATGAAGCTTCCGTACTTCGCGGAGCACGCGAGCGACGGGATGAAGTACACGCTCCTCTTCTTCCTCCACGAGGGCGGGGTGCTCTTCGGGCTCGCCGGCCTCGAGCGGCGCGCCGCGGAGGGCGAGTTCACCGCCGACGACGCGAAGAAGATCGAGCAGCTCGGCGCCTTCGTCGTGGCCGGCGTGCGCACGCAGATAGCGTACGACGAGCTGTCGCGCGAGGCGGTGGCGCTACGCGCGTTCAGCAAGGTGAGCGGTACGCTCTTCGTCATCGACCGCAAGAGTCGCAAGGTGGTCTGGGCCGCCAATCGCGAGCGCGGCATCGAGTGGGAGACCGACGTCGTTCCGATCGCGGACCACATCGTCGACGCGGCCGAGCAGTCGCTCGCGGCGCGCGCCAAGGGCGACGCGCTGCCGACGCCGCCGCGGCTGCCATCGGGCGCGGTGGTGGGGGTCGCGAAGATCGACGGCGACCCCGTGTTCGGCGGCGCGAAGTGCGCGGTCATCCGCGTCGAGTCGCAGCACCAGCCGGCGCCCATCGAGGGCCTGAGCAAGCGAGAGCGCGAGATCGCGCGGCTGCTCGTCGCGGGCTACAGCGGCGTGAACGTCGCGGCCATCTCGGGCCTCAGCGAGAACACGGTGCGCACGTACGTGCGGCGGCTCTACCAGAAGCTCGGCGTCGCGAACCGCGCGGACCTGGTCCGCAAGCTGATGTCGCCCGAGCCGAAGTCGCAGGCGCCGTCCTCGGTGCTCGCGCCCCCGCCTGACTCCTCGCTGGTCGACGGCGACGACACCCTGGACTAGCGCGCGTCTCGCCATTTTCTGGGTTGCGCGTACGTCGCACGCTCCGTGTCGCGTTCGTTCCGCTCGCGCTCGCAGCGCGAGCTCTCCGCCGCCTACGAGGCGGGGCCTCTCCCAGCTTCAGTGGAGGCCGGGGTCGTCCATGTCGATGAAGATCGCGTCTTCCTCGGAGGCGGCGGGGCGCAGGATCGACATCAGCGCGCTCCGCGCATCGGGCGAGAGGTCCACGAACTCCACGCCGAGGCCCTTGAAGTCGCTCTCCTCGATGCGGCGCCGGACGATCACGTCGAGCGCGATCGATGGATGACCGTTGGAGTGCACCTGCATGTGCGCGCGCGTGCCGACGGGCATCGCCGACTCGGAGCGGATGGCCATGCCGTTCTCCGACAGGTCGCGCGTGCTGAGGCGCCGGCCATCGATGATGACCTCGAGCTGCAGCTTGAAGCGCTCCGAGGCGCGCCGCACCTTGTCGGACGCGCGCGAGGACGGGGTGCCGGCGCGCTGCTTCACCTTCAGGTCGTAGACGTACTTCTCCCACGCCTTCGACTCCTGTAGCGGGCCCCAGAACTGGACGCCCGCGCCCGGGATGTTCGACCCGTTGGCCTGCACGACGTGCACGACCATCGCGTGCGCCGACACGACCTCGCCCGTGGGGACGACGAGCGCGACCCGCACCAGCTGGCGGAGCGCCGGCGGCGCGTCGGTGCGGAGGAAGGCGCCCCGGAAACTCACGTCGTTCGTCATCAGATCGACGGTCTCGCCACGGCGGACGACGCGCGCCACGATCCGGGCGGGGTAGCGAGGCTCTCTGCGATTCTCTTCCGCCACCGCCGGCAAGGCTACGCACGTCGCAGTCCGGAGGGAAGACCGGAAGCCTGGTCGCGCGCGGGTCCGTGGGCTAAGCGGAGCCCATGGCCGCTCCTCCGTCGAAGAAATCCGACACCCCGCTCGCGCGAGCTGCGGCCGCGCTCGAAGGCGAGCTCGCCGAGTACGAGAAGTTCGTCGCCGAGGTGAAGCGGATGACGATGAGCTCCGAGAAAACGATGCACCGCGCGAAGGCGCTGCTCGAGGACTGCGCGGCGGGCGAAGCGCGCATGGGCGAGCGCCTCCAGGCGTTCGCGGCGGCCGTGCAGGACGTGCAAGTCCGGCAGCAGACGTGCATCACGGAGGCGGTCGCTGCCGCGGAGCGCATCCAGGAACGCATCCAGAACCGCTCGGCGCTGCTCGAGCGCTTCTCGGCGCTCGGCGATCGCGCGCGTGCGCTCAACGAGCCGGTCGCCGCGCTGGAGGCGAAGGAGGGCGAGGCGAACGCGCAGGACCTGCTGACGACGCTCGGCGAGGTCGCGCAGCGCACGGAGGGCGTGATCGCCGAGGCCGACCTGCTCGGTCAGGACGCGCAGAAGGACGACTGGCAGGACATCGCGCGCGAGACGACGACGCTGATGCAGCAGATCCAGTCGGCGCGAAACAAGATCCTCGTCGCGCAACGCGACGTCGCCGCGCGCACCCCCTCCTTACGCGCGCACGAGACTCCCGCGATCTCGTCTCGCTCTCCGCCGCGGTGCGCTACGAGGCGCCGTACAGGGATTCGGCGATCTTGAACGTCAGCGTCTCGAGCTCCTGGTAGCTCGAGCGGATGTTCGTGAGGTCGCTGCCCGCCTCGAGGAGCGTGCGCAGGCGCTTGCAGCTCTCCCGCGCGCTCTCGATCATGATCCCGTCGACGAGATCCTGGTAGCCCTCGAGCGCCGCCTCGGTGGTGTACAGCAGCGTCTCGGCCTGGTTGCGCAGCTCAGCGAGCTCCTTGCGCACGGCGTCTGCTGCCTGATGGCGCTCGCCCTCGGTGATGATGCGTTCGATCTGGTCCTTCGTGAGACCGCTCGTGGGCGTGACGTTCATCTGCTGCGAGCGGCCGGAGCCGAGGTCCTTCGCGTCGATGCTGACGACGCCGTTCGCGTCGATGCGGAACGTGACCTGGATCTTCGGGACGCCGCGCGGCGCCGGAGGGATCCCCGTGAGCTCGAAGTGCGAGAGGGAAGCGTTGTCCGCGGCCATCGGGCGCTCGCCCTGGAGGATGTGAATCGGCACGAAGTTCTGGTTGTCGACCGACGTCGTGAAGATCTCGCTGCGCTCCGTGGGGATGGTGGTGTTCCGCGATATGAGCACGGTGAACACGCCGCCGCCCGTCTCGACGCCCATGGAGAGCGGCGTGACGTCGAGCAGGAGCATCTCGACCTGCGATTCGCTGTCGAGCGCGGCGCCCTGGAGCGCTGCGCCGGCCGCGACCACCTCGTCCGGATTGACGCCCTTGTTCGGCTCGCGACCGAAGAACTCCTTCACCGCCTTCTGCACGGCGGGCATGCGCGTCATCCCGCCGACGAGCACCACCGACTGGATGTCCGACGGCGAGAGCTTCGCGTCCTTGAGGCACGCGCGGCACGGCTCGAGGCTGCGTTCGACCAGCTCCATGCAGAGCAGCTCGAGCTCGGCGCGCTTCATCGTCTTCTGGACGTGGAGCGGCTCGCCCTTCGAGTTCGTGGCGATGAATGGCAGGTTGATCTCGGTCTCGAGCGACGAGGAGAGCTCGTGCTTCGCCTTCTCCGCGGCCTCCTTGAGGCGCTGGAGGGCCATGCGGTCCTTGCGCAGGTCGACCTTGTGCTCGTTCTCGAACATCTCCGCGATGGCGTCGACGATGCGGAGATCGAAGTCCTCGCCGCCGAGGTACGTGTCGCCGTTCGTCGCCTTCACGGAGAAGACGCCTTCCTGGATCTCCAGGATCGAGATATCGAACGTGCCTCCGCCGAGGTCGTAGACCGCGATGCGCTCCGCGGTCTTCTTCTCGAGGCCGTACGCGATGGCGGCCGCGGTGGGCTCGTTGATGATGCGGCGCACGTCAAGCCCGGCGATCTTGCCGGCGTCGCGCGTGGCCTGGCGCTGCGCGTCGTCGAAGTAGGCGGGGACGGTGACCACCGCCTCGGTGATGGTCTCACCGAGATACGACTCGGCGATCTCCTTCATGCGCACGAGGATCATCGCGCTCACTTCGGGCGGCGACATGTCCTTGCCGGCGACCGAGACCCACGCGTCCCCGTTGGGCGCCTCGATGACCTTGAACGGGCTGCGATCGAGCTGGTGCTTGACCTCGTCCGACTTGTACTTGCGGCCGATGAGGCGCTTCACGGCGTAGACCGTGTTGGTGGCGTTCGTGACCGCCTGGCGCTTCGCCGACTGGCCGACGAGGCGCTCCCCGCTGGCCGTGAACGCGACGATCGAGGGTGTGGTGCGGGCGCCCTCGGCGTTCGGGATGATCTTGACGTCGATCTTCCCGGTCGGGCTCTGTTCGATGATCGCCACGCACGAGTTCGTCGTGCCCAGGTCGATGCCGATGACCTTGCTCATACCCGCCGCCCCTCTCCGATCGCGCAGCTGCTGTTCAAGCGCCCTCGTCGATGGAGGGCTCCGCGGCCTCGGCCTTCGGCTTGGCGACCACCACCATCGCGGCGCGCACCAGCCGTTCGCCCTGCAGATACCCGGGCTGCACCTCTGCCATCACCGTGCCGGGCGCGACCTCGTCGGTCTCGACCTGCTGGATGGCCTCGTGCATGCTCGGGTCGAAGGGCAGCCCCATGGTCGGCACCTTCGTGATCCCGGATCGGCCGAGCGTGTCGATGAACTGCCGGAGCACCAGCTTCAAGCCCTCGGAGACGGGCTTCACCTCGGTGGCCCGCTCCGCGCTCGTCATCGCGCGCTCGAGGTTGTCGAAAACGGGCAGGAGATCCTTGAGCAGCTCCTCGCGACCGGCTTTCCGGGTGTCCTCGAGCTCCTTGCGCGAGCGCTTGCGGAAGTTGTCGAAGTCGGCCGCGGAGCGCATCCACTGCTCCTTGAACCGCGCGGCCTCGGCTTTCGCCTCGGCAATGGAATCCTGGGGCTCGACGGGCGCCTGATTGCTCGTAGGAGAAGCCTCGTCCGCGTCGTCGGTCACGGCTCCGTTCTTGTCGCTCGGTTCGGACATCAGCCCACGACTATACCCGAATCGCGAACAAAGGTGGGTCGTTGGGCGGAGGTCGGGGTCTCGTCCATGGCGTCGCGGCCGCCGGTTCGCTAAGGGCCAGGGCGTGACCTCAGGTTCCGAGCTCAATCAGCCCCAGGCGGACGCCGTCGGCCATGTCGAGGGGCCCCTCCTCGTCTTTGCGGGCGCCGGCAGCGGCAAGACCCGCGTGATCACGTACCGCATCGCGAACCTGGTCGCCCGGGAGCGGGTGGCGCCGTGGCGCATCCTGGCCGTGACGTTCACGAACAAGGCTGCCGGGGAGATGCGCCACCGGCTCGAGCACCCCTCCATGCTCGGCCCCGTGGCCCGCGATCTCTGGGTCGGGACGTTCCACGCGACCTGCGCGAAGTTCCTCCGGCTCTTCCCCGAGGCCATCGATCGGAACAAGAGCTTCGTCATCTACGACACGACGGATCAGAAAGCGGTCGTCACGCGCGCGCTCCGCGATCTCGATCTCGACGACCGGCGCTACCCGCCGAAGCAGGTCCTCGCCCGCATCCACAAGGAGAAGCAGGAGGGCCGCGGGCCACGCGAGATGAACCTCGACAGCTACATGGATGACGCCATCCAGAAGGCCTACACGAAGTACGAGGACGCGCTCCGCGCTGCAAACGCGCTCGACTTCGAGGACCTGATCCTCAACGTGGTGCGCATCCTCGAGGCCGCCAGTGACGGCTCGCTGCCCGCCGAGGTGCTCCGCGCGAAGGAGGCGCTCCAGAAGAAGTTCGATTTCGTCCTGGTCGACGAGTTCCAGGACACGAACCAGATCCAGTACCGGCTCATCAAGGAGCTGGTCGCGCGCACGCGCAACGTGTGCGTCGTCGGTGACGACGACCAGTCGATCTACCGCTGGCGCGGGGCCGACGTGCGGAACATCCGCGGCTTCCGCAAGGACTACCCGGACGCGAAGGTCGTGAAGCTGGAGCAGAACTACCGCTCCACGAAGCGCATCGTCTCGGCGGCGCTCGCCGTGATCGCGCCCTCGACCACGCGCGAGCCGAAGGAGCTCTGGACCTCGAACGACGATGGATCACCGATCCGCGTGGTCGCCTGCGCCGACGAGCGCGACGAGGCGGCGTGCGTCGTCCGCACCATCAAGGACGCGCGGGACGCCGGGGTCTCCTCCAAGGCGGTGGCGGTGTTCTACCGCGTGCACGCCCAGTCCCGCGTGCTCGAGGAGGCGCTCCGCGCCGTCGACATGCCGTACCAGATCGTGGGTGGCACCAAGTTCTACGAGCGCGCCGAGATCAAGGACGCGCTCTCCTACCTGCGCGTGCTGTGCAATCCGCGCAGCGACATGGACATGATCCGTTGCATCAAGACGCCGCCGCGGGGCATCGGCAACACCACCATGGAGCGCGTCGCCACGTACGCGAGCACGCAGCGCATCTCGCTCTACGAGGCGCTCCAGCGCCTCGACGACTTCTCGGAGGACCTCGGCAGCGCACCGCGGAAGCGCCTCGGCCAGTTCCGCGAGCTGCTCGAGCGGCTCATCGAGGAGGGCAAGGACCGCGCGCCCGCCGACGTGCTGCGCATGGTGCTCGCGAAGAGCGGCTTCAAGACCGCGCTCGAGGCCGAGGACACCGCCGAGGCGGAGGGCCGCCTCGAGAACCTCGCGGAGCTCGAGGGCTCCATGCACGACTACGCGGTGGAGGCTGGGGCGCGCGGCGAGGCGCCCTCGCTCGAGGGGTTCCTCGAGCGCGTCTCGCTCCAGAGCGATACCGACAACCTCGACAAGGACGGCGCGGAGCGCGAGCGCGTGACGCTCATGACGGTGCACGGCGCGAAGGGCCTCGAGTTCGACCTCGTCATGCTCACGGGCATGGAGGAGGACATGTTCCCCTACCGCAGCCAGGAGCCGCGCAACGCCGAGGAGATGGAGGAAGAGCGGCGCCTCGCGTACGTCGCGGTCACGCGCGCGCGGAAGCACCTCGTCGTCACGCACACGCGGCAGCGCCAGATCTTCGGCATCACGCGCATGGGGACGCCGAGCCGGTTCATCGGGAACTTCCCGCCCGAGACGGTGGAGGTGCTCGAGACTCCGGGCGCGCGCGCGGCGGCAGCACCGGGGCGCTGGATCGATCGTGGCGACACCGCGCCGACGTCGTGGCGCGCCGGTGCGGGCCGCGGCACGTCGCCCGGCAACGGCACGGGCGGCTGGCGTCATCCGCAGGCGGCGCCCTCGCCCTCGCGTCCCCCGCCCGCCACCGCGCGCGAGCCGGGCGAGCGCTTCGTCGAGTACGAGGGCGGCGATGGCGGCGCCAGCGAGGGCATGTCGCTCCAGCGCGGCATGAGCGTGAAGCACGAGAAGTTCGGGCGCGGCGAGGTGCTCAAGGTGGTGAGCGTCGGCGAGCCCGCCGTGGTCGCGTTCTTCCCGGGGTGGGGCGAGAAGAAGGTGCTCGCGCGTTTCTTGAAGATGGCGTGAGGCTCAGCGGTCGTAACCGCAGCCGCCGTAACCGCAGCCGCCGTAGCCGTACCCGTACCCGTAGCAGCCGCTGTCGCGACCGGCGTCCTCGCGAATCGCGTCGTCGGTGCCGGCCGCGTTCTCGACGGTGCCGCCGCAACCGACCTGCAGCGAGGTGCCGACCGCGAGGAGTGCGAGGAGGAGGAGTCCGACGACTACGTTCTGCATGCAAGCCACGTCTACGACGAGGTGGGCGGCCGGCTCGCCGTCTCGGACGACGGGGACCCGGGGCTACGCACCTTCGTCGATATCCCCGCTGACCCGGCGGCGCGCCATGTCGACGCCATCCCCAACGGCCACTTCCAGCTCGTCGACGCGCGCAGCGTGCTGCCCTCCGGCTGGACGCTCGAGCGCAGCGATCCCGCGATCCGCTTCGTCCCGGCGGCCTCGCTCGTGGGCGACGAGCGCGCGGTGCTCGAGATCGGTTCCGCGCCCACGACCACCACGCCCCGCACCGCGCGCCTCTCCACGACGCTCGCCTTGCCGCACTCTTCCTGCTGCTGTCCTCTGCGCTGCAATCAGCAGGAGGAAATCATCAATGTTCGTCTCGCGTTTTAGATCATGCTCGACGCCTTGTCCTTGAGGTAGCCCTCGGGCGTCTTGCCGTTGATCTTCACCTGCAGCTGCTGGCCGCCGCCCATGTCGAACGTGCCCGCCGCCGCCCGGCACCTCGACGAGGATCGGCGTCAGCTGCGCGTTCTGATGATTGAACAGCGCGAGGCACCGCGTGCAGCGTCGTACTGACCGTTACCCGCCCACTCGAACGCACCACCACAGGCCAGACACTGCATTGCCTGCGACCGTACGCCGAAGCGAGCGCGCGCGCTCGAAAGTCCCCCCGACAGGGAACACGCGCTCGCGCGCTCAGAATCTCGCGCCGTAGGAGACGAACGGGCCGCCTGCCACCTCGCCGATGCGGATGCGATCGATCTCGAGGCGCGCCGCCCAGGTCCGCGGCGGAACGAGATACGGGAAGATCGAGCCGAGCGTGCCCGCGCCCATCGCGACGAAGACCCGCGCGCTGCGCTCCGGCACCGTCCAGTGGATCGGCACGGGGCCGAGGAAGACGAAGTCGAACACCGGCGCGGTGATGGCCGCGAGCAGCGAGACGGTCACCGCGATCGGCCAGTGCGTGCGGATGTTGCCCTCGGGCGGCGCGCCCGCGGCCCACGTCGGCGAGCACTTCGGAAGCGAGAGGTAGCCGCCGCTCAGGAAGCCGCCCCAGAAGAAACCGATCGCCCCGGGACCGATGAGCCGGAGCCCGGGCTCCTCTTGCGACTTCAGGACCGCGAGGTTCAGGTACTCGGCGCCGAAGACGCCGGCCGCCATCGTACCCGTGTACATCCAGTCAAACCCCGCTGCGCGCTTGCACAGCTCGATCTCGCGCGCCTGGCGCGGGCGAAAATCGCCTGCGGCATACACGTACGCCGGCGGGTCGGGCGGGTTCTCGCTCGGATCGGTCTGGTCGTTGGGGGCCGCGCCGTCCAAAGCGTGCCGAAGCTACCACGGCTTTACGCGCGTGGGAAAACCGGCAAGGCTTCGCCCCATGACCGTCCCGGCCAACATCTTTCGCGAGTACGACATCCGTGGCGTCGCCGATCGGGATCTCTCCGATGAGCTTGCCGAAGGCATCGGTCGTGGTCTCGGAGAGATGCTGCGGGTCGACGGCAAGGCGCCGCGCCTCGCCGTCGGTCGCGACTGTCGGCTCTCGAGTGATCGGCTGCACGCCGCGCTGCTGCGCGGCCTCGCAAAGGCCGGCGTGCACGTGGTGGACATCGGCGTCGGGCCCACGCCGATGCTCTACTTCGCGGTGCACCACCTCCACACGGACGGGGGCATCATGATCACCGGGAGCCACAACCCGGGCGACGAGAACGGCTTCAAGATGATGCGCGGGAAGGCGAGCTTCTACGGCGCGGAGATCCAGAAGCTGCGCGAGCGCCTCGTCGCCGCCGACTACGCCGCGGCGCCCGCGGGCGCGGTCGCGAAGGTCGAGCCGTTCGACGTCCAGGACGCCTACGTCGCCGCCATGAAGGAGCGCTTCGACTTCACGGGCTCGAATCTCGTCTTCACCATCGACGCCGGCAACGGCTCCGGCGGCCCGCTCGGCGTGCGCGCGATGGAGGCGGTCGGCCTGAAGCCCGACACCATCTTCTGCGAGATGGACGGGCACTTCCCGAACCACCATCCCGATCCCACGGTGGAGAAGAACCTCGCGCAGCTCGCGGCGCGCGTGAAGGAGACGGGGGCGCGTGTCGGCCTCGCCTACGACGGCGACGCCGACCGCATTGGCGCCGTCGACGCCGAAGGCAACGTGATCTGGGGCGACAAACTCCTCATCCTGTTCGCGCGCGGCCTCCTCAAGGAACACCCGGGCGCGACCGTCATCGGCGAGGTGAAGTGCTCGCAGACCCTCTACGACGACATCGCCAAGCACGGCGGCAAGCCGCTGGTATGGAAGACCGGCCACTCGCTCATCAAGACGAAGATGAAGGAGACCGGCGCCCTCCTCGCCGGCGAGATGAGCGGCCATATCTTCTTCGCCGATCGCTACTTCGGCTTCGACGACGCGATCTACGGCGGGCTCCGCCTCCTCGAGATCCTCGCCAAGGATCCACGCTCCTTGAAGGAGATGCTCGCCGACGTGCCAAAGACCTTCTCGACCCCCGAGCTGCGCGTCGACTGCCCCGACGCCATCAAGTTTTCGGTCGTGGCCGCGGTCACGCGTCGCTACAAGGAGAAGGGCAACCCTGTCCTCGACATCGACGGCGCGCGCATCTCGTTCCCCACCACCGGGACTGCGCCGAAGTGGGGCCTCGTCCGCGCCTCCAACACCGGCCCCATCCTCGTGATGCGCTTCGAGGCCGGTACCGAGGCCGAGCTCGCCGAGATCCGCGCCGAGGTGGAGGCCGTCGTCACCGAGGAGCGCGCGCGCGCCGCGAGCTGAGCGATGAGCGGGCCCACCGAGGTAGCAGCTCCCAAGAGCTGGACGATCGGCTCGCTCGTGAAGTGGGCGGTCGAGGACTTCCGCGCGCGCGGCATCGAGAACCCGCGGCTCGATGCCGAGCTGCTGGTCGCGCATGCGCTGAAGATCGATCGCATGCGCGTCATCCTCGACGGCACGCGGCCGCTCGAAGGCGCGGAGCTCGGCGCGCTGCGCGATCTCGTGAAGCGGCGGCGCTCCTTCGAGCCCATCGCGTACCTGCGCGGCGAGCGCGAGTTCTACGGCCTGAAGTTTCGCGTCGACAAGCGCGTGCTCGTGCCGCGGCCCGACACCGAGACGCTGGTCGACGTGGCGCTGACGCGCAGCACGCACGTGTCGATGGCGATGCGGCAGCTCGATCTTTGCACGGGCTCGGGCTGCGTGGCGATCGCGATGGCCCGGCAGCGGCCCACCGCCCAGGTCTTCGCCTCCGATCTCAGCCCGGATGCGCTGGTCGTGGCGCGCGACAACGCGCTCCGGCTCGGCGCCTACAATGTTGCATTCTACATGGGTGATCTCTTCGCGCCCTTCGCAGGCCGCCGCTTCGACGTGATCACCGCGAACCCGCCGTACATCCCCACCGGCGACCTCGCGACGCTGATGCCCGACGTCCGCGATCACGAACCTCGCCTCGCGCTCGACGGCGGCGCCGACGGCCTCGATCTCGTCCGCCGCATCGTGTCCGCCGCGCCCGATCACCTCGAGGAGGGAGGCCTGATCGCCCTCGAGATCGGCGCCGGAGAGGCGCCCGACACCGCAAAGCTGCTCGAGGAGCGCGGCTTCACGGAGGTCCGCGCTGACCGCGACATCGCGCGGATCGAGCGCGTGGTCAGCGGGGTCTGGCGCGTGCGATAATCATCGCCTCCGTGCGGCCGCTCGCTCACGTCGCTCTCGTTCTCGCGTCGCCCGCGCTGCTGATGGCGCTGCTGGCGGCCCCGCGATCGGCGCACGCGCAGCGCCCCGCCGCGAGTCCCGCCGCGAGCCCGCCGCGGGCCGAGGATCTCGCGCGTGCCCGTTCGCTCGACCAGCAGGGCGCGCGGGCCTACGGCGACGGTCGCTACAACGACGCCATCCGCTATTTCGAGGAGGCGTACCGCCTCGGCGGACCGCCGTTCGAGCTGTGGAACATCGCCAAGTGCCACGCGAAGCTCGACCAGCCGGATCAGGCCGCCGACTTCCTCGAGCGCTACCTCGCCACGCCCACGCTGCCCGCCGACGACCGCGAGGAAGCCACGCAGCAGCTCGAGGCGCTGCGCCGCCGCCCCAGCACGTTGACGCTCGCATCGACGCCCACCGGCGCGGCGGTGCTGCTCGACGGCAAGCCGGTGGAGGGCAGTCCGCGCACGCCGACGTCGTTCCAGGTGCCGCCGGGGCCGCACACCATCGCGCTGTCGGCGCCGAATCACGCGACGCACATGCAGACCATCGAGGCGCGCTACGGCCGCGCGATCATCTTCGACGTACCGCTCGGCAAGGAGCGGCCCCCGCCGCCGCCGCGCAATCCGTATTCGACGGAGGTGCCGGAGGATCGGCGCCTCGCCCTGCGCGCGCACCTCGGCGTGATGCTTCCCCGGTACGGCAGCGTGGGCGGCGCCGCGCACGTCACCGGCACGCTGAGCGGTACGTACCGCTTCCTCGAGGTCGGCGCGACCGCGGTCGAGGCAGGCATCCTGTTAGCGGCCACCGGTGACTCCTGGGACAACACGGTCGGCGCCGAGGCCGCCGTTGCGCCTTGCGGCACGCTGCAGAATGCACGCACCGCGTCGGCCTACTCGGCGTTCGCGATGGCCGGCGCGAGCTGGGAGCTCTACACGAAGCTACGCCTGCGCGCGCTGGGCGGCGTGGGGATCGCCGCTTACTCGGCCGACGATCTCGGCGGTGATCTCTTCGTGCCGGCCTGCAAGCCGAAGCCCGGGCCCCGCCCCGCGATGATCGTCGGCGCCGCGCTCGACTACGCGATCACGCCCCTGGTTCGCCTCTCCGCGCTGCCGCTCCTCCTCCAGCTCCAGCCTTCGTTCGAGGGCACCCGCAGCACACCGCTCGACAGCAGCGGCATCTGGCTGCGCGCGACGATCGCGGTGGGTATTGGTGTCGATCTCTGACCGGGCGAGCTAGAACGGCCAGCGCTGAGATGGTGGCGACGCTCTTCGACTTCAACGGCGTGCTCGTCGACGACGAGTCCGTGCATCTTGCAGCCTTTCGCGAGGTCCTGGCGCCGCTCGGTGTGACCTTCGACGACGCGACGTATGACGAGCGCTACCTCGGCTTCGACGACGCGGGCGCCTTCCGCGCGATGCTCACCGACGCCGGGAAGCCGGTGACGGAGAGCGTGGTCCGGGGCCTCATCGAGGCCAAGAAGCCCGTCTACATGGACCGCATCGCGGGCTCGCTCGTGATCTTCGCGGGCGCCGTGCAGATCGTGCGCCGGCGGGCCGAGCGCGGGATCGTGGGCATCGTGTCCGGCGCACTGCGCCACGAGATCGAGCACTGCCTGGGCGTGATGGGGGTGCGCGAGCTCGTCGCGTTCATCGTCTCCGCGGAGGACACCGCGGCGTGCAAGCCGGATCCCGAAGGCTACCGGCTGGGGCTCGCCGAGCTCGCGCGTCGCGGCGCGGAGCCCACCGCCGTGGTGATCGAGGACTCGATCGCGGGCCTCGAGGCCGCGCGCAGCGCCGGGCTCCGCTGCGCCGCCGTCACCCACTCCTACCCCGCGGAGCGGCTGCGGGCAGCCGGGGCCGACGTGGTGGTGGCGACCCTCGCCGAGCTCACCGATGCGGTGCTCGAGCCTGCGCCATGAAGCCCGCGGCGGCGATCACCGCGGCGCTCGCGATCGTCGCGGCGCTGACGGCCGGCACGCCGTCGCGCGCCGATTCGCGGGGGGGAGCGCCTGCCGCGCTCGTGGCGCGCTCGGCCGACGGCTGGCGCGCCGCCGGGCACGATGCGGTGCGCGGCATCACCATCGGACCGATCGAGAACGCGTACCACCCGGGCGTCGGCTACGGCAGCCCGGCCTACGCGCGCACGCTCGACGAGTGCGTGCGCAGCGGCGCCACCTGGGTAGCGATCACGCCGTTCGGGCGCGTCGGCGATCTCGCGGGTCGCGGCGTCGATCCGTCCTTCGAGCAGCCCTTCGCGAAGAACAAGGAGGACGTGCGCCGCGCCATCACCATGGCGCACGCGCGAGGCCTCTCGGTGATGCTCGTGCCCCACCTCTGGGTGGAGTCAGGCGAGTGGCGCGCGAAGATCGAGCCGCCCACCGACGCCGCGTGGGACGCGTGGAGCCGAAGCTATGCCGCCTTCGTGCGCGGCTGGGCGGAGGTCGCGGAGAGCACGCACGTGGAGCTCCTGTCGGCGGGCGTCGAGCTGCGCTCGTGGGTCACCACCCCGCGCGCGCACACGTTCGCGGCGCTCATTCGCGAATTGCGGGTAATCTACAAGGGTCTCATCACGTACTCGGCGAACTGGGACGACGTGGAGCACACGCTGATCCTCGCGGAGCTCGACGTGATCGGCGTCAACGCGTTCTACCCGCTCGCCGACAAGGACGGCGCGCCGTTCGACACCCTCCTCGAGGGCGGCAAGCGCGTGCAGGCGCGGGTGCGCGAGCTCGCCGAGATCTGGCAGAAGCCCGTGCTGTTCACGGAGATCGGCTACACGACCCGGCGCGATCCTGCCATCCGGCCCTGGGAGTGGCCCGACAGCATGAAGGGCGTGGTCATCGACGAGGTCGCGCAGGCCGATGCCTACCGCGCGCTCGTGGCGCCGCTCCTCGACGAGCCGCGCTTCATGGGCTTCTTCGTGTGGCGCGTGTATGCCGACCCGGACGACGTCTCGCAGGAGGCGGAGTGGGGCTTCTCCCCGCGCGGCAAGCTGGCGGAGCTCGTGGTGCGCGATGCGTTCGCGGCGTCGTGGGCGGGCGACGCCGGCAAGAAACGCGGGTGGGCGCCCGCGGCGCGGGTCCCCGGCCTCCTGCCTTGACGCGCGGTCTCGCCGGGAAACCGCCAGGGACTTGGCCCCCCGCGCTCTGCGTTTCGTACGATCCGCACGGCGATGCCCACGCTCCTCAAGGCCATGTTCTTCGCCGGCTCGCTCGCCGCGGGGTCGTGGCTCGGCCTCGGGAAGCCGACCGTCGAGGAAGGGCGCACCCTGGTGGCGCAGGCCAAGGCGAGCGCCGACGCGCAGGCCCAGGCCAATGCCACCGCGAGGGCCGAGGCCAAGGCCCGCGTGGACGGCGACCGGCCGGCCGACCTCGCGCCGCTCCCGCAGCTCGCCGATCCCAGCAATTTCCCCAGCCCGCGGCCGTGGCCCGAGCTGAACCCGGACGCCAGCCTCACGAAGGCCTGGATGGTCGCCGAGGGGCCGAAGTACGCGCCCGGTAACGGTCGCCGCCTCATCACCCTCACGTTCGACGACGGCCCCTTTCCCGAGACCACGCCCGCCGTGCTGCGCGTGCTCGCGAAGCACAAGGTGCATGCTGCATTCTTCGTGATCGGGCGCTACCTCGACGGGGATGAGCCGCGCGCCGTCGCCTCCCGCGAGACACTCCAGAAGGTGGTGGCGGCGGGCCATCTCGTCGGCAACCACACGCACGACCACGCGAAGCTCACCGGCATCACCCACACGCAGGTGCTCGAGCAGATCGATCAGGGCGCGGCGTCGATCGAGCGCGCGACCGGCAAGCGGCCCATCCTCTTTCGCCCGCCGTTCGGCGAGCTCGACGACTTCGGCCGCGCCGCGCTGCGCGAACGGGGGCTCGATCTGCTGCT
Organism: Polyangiaceae bacterium; assembly: GCA_043732195.1. GTDB lineage: Bacteria > Myxococcota_A > Polyangia > Polyangiales > Polyangiaceae > Labilithrix. The sequence goes on along the minus strand of JAYTHX010000480.1, from coordinate 15,226 downwards.
GTGGAGCGTCGAGAAGTCGGACATGAAGCGCGGCGATTCGCACGAGATGTTCCGCGAGCTGGTGGGTCAGGTCGAATACAAGGAGGGCGGCATCGTGCTCATGCACGACATCCGCTGGACCTCGATCTCCGCGCTGAAGGAGCTGCTCGGCTGGCTGCACGACCACCGCTGGGACGCGAAGCACCCCGCGCGTATCGGCTACGAGATCGTCGATCTCCCCACCTACCTGCGGGAGGTCGCGGCGGCCCCGCTGCCCTACGCGTCACGCGACGAGCTGGAGAAGGAGCGCCAGAAGAAGTAGCTCAGCCCCCGTCGGGAACGCCCGTACCGCCGCTGCTGCTCGTGCTGCTGCTGCTCGTCGACGTCCCGCCGCTCGTGTTGCCGCCGCTCGTGTTGCCGCCGCTCGTGCCGCTGGTTCCGCTGGTTCCGCTGGTTCCGCTGCTCGAGCCGGAGGTGCCGCTCGCTCCGGAGCTCCCGCTCGCGCCTCCGTTGCCCGAAGAGCCACCACCGCCGGCCGCGTTGCCGCGGGTGATCGCGCCGACGTTGTCGGAGTACGGCGGACGGTCCTCGGGTGAGGTGACATCGCTGCATGCCTGCATTGCAGGAACCGCGGCACAGATGACGGTGGCGGCCACGACGGAGATTCCTCGGCGCACTTTGTCGCTCCTTGTTGGAGGAGCACGAGGCACCGCCCGTGCCGTGCGTCACCGAGAGATGCGCGGCTCACGAATCACACGCTTCCCCCACGTGAGCGCCAGCGTGCATCGAGCACAGCGGGGCGAAACGCCCGGCGCAGACGTGCTCAGCCGCCGTTGATCGACTCGCAGACGGTGGCTTCCTTGCCGACGAACTTCCCGTCGCGCGCCTGGACCTCGCAGTAGCCGCCCGAGCGGATCTGGTCGACGTACTGCACGACCGCAGCGTTCGACCACTCGCGCGCGCCGTCGAAGCGTGCGCGCAAGACGCCGTTCTTGTCGATGATCCACGTCTCCGGATAGAGCGTCGTTCCCCATTTGCCGGTGACGTTCTTCGCGTCGGGATCGATGAGCACCGCGAACGGCGGCTCCTCCTTGAGGAGCGCCTTCAACGTGTCGGAGGCGTCTTGCGCCGTGTCGTCGGTGGAGATGGTGATGACCACGACGTCGTCCTTGGGCTTCAGGATGCGCGCCAGATCGGCGATCTCGGGCATCTCCTCCATGCAAGGCCCGCAGGTCTTGGTCCAGAAGTTCAGGACCACGACCTTGCCCTTGTACATGTCGAGCGAGACATCGTGCCCCTTGATGTCCTTGAGCTTGAAGCCGGGCGCGGTCTTCTCGTAGCCCGCATAGTTCGGCTTGAGCAGGCAGGTGGCGCTGCAACGGCGCCGGCCCTCGCCCTCCTTGGCCACGGAGACGAAGCTGTACACGCCGACGGCGGCCACGATCACGAACATGACGTGGGCCAGGGGCGCCAGGGGGCTCTTCTCGTCGGGCTTGCTCACGGCGGAGAGTCTACTCCGGCTGGCCCCGCCGTGGTACCGGATGGCCCCTATGCATTCTTCCGAAGGCAAACCGCAGCGCGCGGTGCTCGTGGCCGTGCACCTCCCCGACGCCGATGACCTGGAGTTCCGGTCGAGCGTCGAGGAGCTGGAGCGGCTGGTCTCCACGCTCGGCTACCGCACCATCGCCAAGGTCACGCAGACCCGCTCCCACCTCGAGGCCGCCGCGGTGCTCGGCGAAGGGAAGCTCAAGGAGCTCGGCGAGATCACCGGCGGCGACGGGCACGTGGGCACGACCGCGCCCAAGAGGAAGGACAAGGCGCGCCTGAAGCGCGAGGCCGCCGCCGCGCAGGACGACAACGAGGACGACGCGGACGCTGACGCGGACGACGACGACGACGACGTCGAGCGCGACGAGGACGGCGAGGTCAGCTCCAAGGTCGAGCTCGTCGCCGTCGATCACGACCTCTCGCCAAGCCAGGCGCGCAACCTCGAGCGCGCGACCGGCGCGCAGGTGCTCGACCGCACCGGCGTCATCATCGAGATCTTCCACCGCCACGCGAAGAGCCGCGAGGCGCGTCTGCAGGTCGAGATCGCGCGCCTCAACTACACGGCGCCGCGCATGCGCGAGTCACCGGGCGGCAAGGAACGGCAGCAGGGCAAGGGCGCCGGCGAGGCCGCCCTCGAGCTGGATCGCCGGAAGGTGCGCGATCGCGTCGCCGAGCTGCGCGAGGAGCTCGCGGCGGTCCAGCGCGACCAGGACGTGCGCCGGTCGCACCGGCGTCAGGCGCGGCGTATCGCGCTCGTCGGCTACACGAATGCCGGCAAGTCGTCGCTCATGCGCGCGCTCACCGGGAGCGACGTCTACGTCGAGAACAAGCTCTTCGCCACGCTCGACACCACGGTGCGCGCGCTGCACCCGGAGCCGAAGCCGCGCATCCTCGTCAGCGACACCGTCGGCTTCATCAAGAAGCTGCCGCTCGATCTCGTGGCGAGCTTCAAGTCGACTCTCGACGAGGCGCTCGAGGCCTCGCACCTGCTGCACGTCGTCGATGCGTCGGACCCGTCGTGGAACGCGCAGCTCGAGGTGACGAAGGACGTGCTCACCGAGATCGGCGCGGGCGACGTGCCCTCGACGCTCGTGATGAACAAGATCGATCGCCTTGCGCCCGAGGATCTGGCGCGCCTCCAGAAGCTCGTCCCCGACGCGTGGTTCGTCTCCGCCCACGACCCGAAGGACGTCGCGCTCATCCGCGAACGCATCATCGGCATCTTCGAGGCGACGTACATCGAGGAGGAGCTGATCATCCCGTACAGCGCGCAGGGCATCCTGAGCGAGATGCACGACTCGGGTCGCGTGGCCTCCGAGCGCTACGAGGACGCGGGCATCTTCGTCACGTACCGCGCGGAAGCGGAGACGCTCGCGCGCTTCAAGTCGAAGCTCGCGAAGTGACCGCGCACGTATCGCCAGGCCGCAAGCAGCTCTCAGACGTTTGCGATCGCCAGGGAGCGGCGCGGTTTTTCGTGTCCCACCCGGACGTCCAGCTTGGAGAAGGCCTTCTTGTAAGCGGCGAAGTTGCCGCCGTCGCGCACCGCCTCGAGGACCGCGAGGCCCTCGTCGGGGCCGCCTTGCGCCAGCACGTACTCGACCCAGGCCCACTTTGCGCTCGTCGAGCGCACGTCGGCCCGGCCGCGTAGGCCGCGCTTCAAGCGCTCGAGGCGCTTCTCCACCACGCCGATGCCCGCGAAGCCCGCGCCGTCCATCGGTGTGTTGCGCTTCGCGCAGAACGGCGCGATGCCGAGCGCGATGGGGACGATCTTGGAGAGCTCGGTGGTGAAGCGCGCGCACTCGTCGATGTCGTCGTCGGTCTCGCCGGGCAGCCCGATCATCAAGTAGAGCTTCAGGCAGTGCATGCCGTGGAGGCGCGCGAGCTCGGCGCATTTGACGAGGTTCTTCTCCTTCGCCTTGCGCTCCAGCATCTCGCGCATCTTCTCGCTCGGCCCGTCCATCGCGGTGGTCAGCGTGCGGTAGCCGGCGCGCGCGAGGGCGCCGACGAACTCGTCCTTCAGGCGATCGGGGCGCAGCGAGGAGAGCCCGACCTCACGCCCCTGATCGGTGAGCGTGTTCACGATGTCGACGATGCGCGGGTGATCGCTGACCGCCGCGCCCACGAGGCCGACGCGCTTCGCGTCCTTCGGGATGAGCTCGAGGATCCGCTCCATCGAGGCGAGGCGCATGCCGCCGTTCGTGGAGCGTCGCATCACGCAGTACGTGCAGCGTCGCGAGCAGCCGCGCTCGGTCTCGATCAGGAACATGTTGCTGAGCACCATGTGCGGAGAGCGGATCGCGGCGTAGGCCGGGATCATCTCGTCCGGCACCTTCGCCACCGTGGGCAGCACCGCGCCGTGGTGCTCGGGGACGAACACGTGCGGGATCTTCGCGAGCGCGGCGAGCCGGTCGGCGTGCGCCGGTGTGGACTCGAGGATGCGCAGCACCTCGACGGTGATGACCTCGGCCTCGCCGATGATCACCGCGTCGCAGAAGGGCGCGAGGGGCAGGGGATTCGAGAACGTGAGCGGCCCTCCGGCGAGGACGAACGGATGCTCCTTCGCGTCGCGCTCCCAGCGCAGCGGCGGGATGCCGGCGGCGTCGAGCATGCGCACGAAGCCGCCGATCTCGATCTCGTAGGCGATGCTCGCGGCGATGACCGGGAACTCGTCGAGCGGGCGCAGCGACTCGATGCTGATCGGGCGCTGCTGCACGGCGAGGTTCGTCTCGGCCTCGTCGTCGAGCATGACGCGCTCGCACGCCATCCCGGAGGTTTCCATGATGGCGCGATAGATCCGCTGGTAGCCGAGCGAGCTCATCGCGGCGCCGTACGGCGAGGGGTACGTGAGCGCGACCGTGAACGGCGCCTGCTTGTCGAGGCGACCGATCTCATCTCCCAAGCGCAGCCGCATGCGCGCTTCGCGCGTGATTCGCTCGACGACTTTCAACAGGCCTTCTTTACGGTAAAACCGCACACTTGCAAGGCCAAGCAGGGCGCCGCCGGTCACGTCGTCTCATTCGCGTTGTTTCCGCGACGGCACATGCGCCCGGAGCTTCCGTAAGTATAGTCACCCGCCTTTCAGGCCAAAAATGAAGCTTAGACCCCTCCTCGCACTGGTCCCGGTCCTCGTTCTCCTCAAGCTCACGGCGTGCTCCGACAACGGCGATGGCCCGGGCGGGGGCGGCACCGACCCGATCGGCGAAGGCGGCACCACCGACGGCCCCAGGCCCGGTGAGGACGGCGGCGGCGACGGCGGTCCGATCGTCGGGCCCAAGGGCAGCTGCACGATAACGAAGGCGGGCACCGCGGGCACGCTGCTCACGGGCCGCGTTCTCCTCCCCGACGCGCCGGTCGACGGCGAGGTCCTGATCGACGGCACCGGCACCATCCAGTGCGCCGCGAAGAGCTGCAAGGCCACGCCTCCGTACGCGGTCGATGCCGCCTACCAGGCGGCGTACGCCGCGGCCACGCAGGTGACGTGCAAGGACTCGGTCATCTCGCCCGGCCTCATCAACCCGCACGATCACATCTCGTTCGCGAACACGCCGCCGCTGCCCCACGGCACCGAGCGCTTCGAGCACCGCCACGACTGGCGCAAGGGAACGGGCGGGCACAAGAAGCTCACCACCGCCGGCACCGCTGGCGCGAACTCGATCATCGCCGCCGAGCTGCGCTTCCTCCTCAGCGGCGCGACCACCACCGCCGGCGCTGGCGGCAAGGCGGGCCTCATTCGCGACGTCGACTCTTCGCCCGCGATGCTCGAAGGCGTGAAGATGAAGCTCGTCGACTCGGAGACGTTCCCGCTGAGCGACTCGACGCCGCCCAACCCCTTCCCGCCGGCTGCCGGCGCGACGTGCAGCATCTACGCTGCCGGGCGCCGCACCGCCGCTTCGATCGTGAACTACGACGGGTTCCTCCCGCACATCTCGGAGGGCGTGAACGAGGCCGCGCACCTCGAGTTTCTCTGCCAGAGCGACGACGCGGACCCGACGCACCAGCTGCTCGCGAAGCAGACCGCGATCATCCACGGCATCGGCGTCAACGCGCCGGACATCGCGAAGCTGCACCCCGCGCAGACGGCGCTCATCTGGTCGCCGCGCTCGAACATCGATCTCTACGGCAACACGGCGTCGGTCGTCCTCTACGACAACCTGGGAGTGAACATCGCGCTCGGCACCGACTGGCTGCCCTCGGGCTCGATGAACATGTCGCGCGAGCTCAAGTGCGCCGACGAGCTCAACACGACGTACTTCGCCAAGCACTTCACCGATCGCCAGCTCTGGCAGATGGTCACGCAGAACGCGGCCTTCTCCATCGGCGCGCAGAACGCGCTCGGCGCGCTGAAGGCCGGCTACGCCGGTGACGTCTCGGTGTTCAGCACCAGCCCCGGCAAGGACTACCGCGCGGTCATCGCGTCGAACCCCGAGGACGTTCTCCTCGTTCTCCGCGGCGGCAAGGTCCTCTACGGCGACGGCGAGCTGCTCGGCCAGAAGGGCCTCGGCGCCGACACGTGCGAGGACCTCGACGTCTGCGGCGTGAAGAAGAAGGTCTGCGTGAAGCAGGACCTCGGCACCGTCACCCTCGCGGATCTCCAGACCGAGGGGACGAAGATCTACCCGCTCTTCTTCTGCCGCGGCAAGGTGCCGACGAACGAGCCGAGCTGCGCCCCCTACCGCGGCCCCACCGCCTCCGCGGCGACGGCCTCGCAGTACATGTCCGGCATCACCGCGAAGGACAAGGACGGCGACGGCGTCGAGGACGCGGTCGACAACTGCCCGACCATCTTCAACCCCATCCGCCCGATGGACGGCGACAAGCAGGTCGACACCGACGGCGACGGCATCGGCGACGCGTGCGACAAGTGCCCGCTCGCGGCCGGCGAGACCTGCACGCCGCCCAGCAGCGACGACCTCGACGACGACGGCGTCCCCAACGGCCTCGACAACTGCCCCGAGCTCTCGAACGCCGATCAGCTCGACACGGACAAGGATGGCAAGGGCGACGCGTGCGACATCTGCACGACCACCTCGAACCCCGGTCAGGCGCAGTGCCCGCTCCCCTTCACGGTCCAGCAGTTGCGGAATCCCGCGGCCCTGGGCCACCCCGCGTCGGGCTCGGTTCGCGCCATCGTGACGGGTCTCACCGTCATCGGTCTTCGCCCGGGCATCGCGGCCTCGACGGACAAGGGCTTTTTCGCGCAGGATGCCAACGTCGGCGCCGGCGTCTCGTTCTCTGGCCTCTACGTCGAGACGGGCAAGGTCGCGCCCACCGTCGCGGTCGGCAACATCGTCGACATCGAGGGCGACTACGAGGAGGTCTTCAACGTGACCACGCTCCGCAACGTCAAGGTGACGGTGTCGAACAACAAGACCTCGCTCGACGGTATCGCGCCCGCGCAGTTCTCCACCACGGACCTCGCCGTCGTCGCGGCGAGCGGCATCGGCGAAGGATACGAGAGCATGCTCTGCGAGGTCGATGCCGTCACGGTGTCGAACGTGAATCCCGACACTCCGAAGGATTTCGACGAGTTCACGGTGATCGATACGACCGCGACGGGACTCCGCGTCGACGATTACCTGTACGACGCGCTCGACAACACGTACGCGCTGAACGCGCCGTTCTCCAAGATCGTCGGCGTGTGCGGGTTCAGCTTCGCGAACCGCAAGCTCTACCCGCGCAACGCCGCCGACTTGACTCCCTGAGACGACTCACCGCAGGCGGTACAGCGAGCCTCCTCGCTGTCCGCCCGCGTAGAGCTCGTTCTTGAAGACCGCCAAGGGGGCGGCGCAGAGGAAGTCGCTCACCTCGAACGGCGACTTCTTCGGCTTGCCCGCCGGGGCCGGCGCGCCGCCGTCCGGCGCATCGTCGACGCGCGCCATCACCGTGGCCGCGGCGATTGCCACGCCGTCGCTTGCGTCCACGCCCGCCGCGCCGTCGATGGCCGCGCCGGTGAGCTTGTAGAGGCCGCGCTCGGTCAGCATGACCACTGCGTCGCGGAAGCGCGTCACGTCGGTGGGGCGGCCTGCGTCGTCGGGGAGCGGGATCACCGCCCAGTGATCGCCGTCAGTCGTGACGCGCGCCTGGGTGCCCACGTCACGCGACCACGCGATCCAGTAGAGGCGCGCCGGGCTCACGCGGCTGTCGACCCACCAGCGCAGCGTGCCCGCAGCGCCGGTGCGCGTGATGCGCGTGGGGTGGGCGTCCTCGCGGCGCAGGATGGCCTCCGGCGCCGCGCCAGCCTCGCGCGGCACGCCCGCATCGGCCGCGGTCGCGCCTGTCGTGGCGCTCGGTGTAAAATACAAGTAATCGTTCGGGTCGCGGCCGTCGTAGTCCTGGATTCCCGCGTAGAGCCGGTCACGGAAGCGCACCATGAACGTGAGGCGCCACACGCCGTTCTGCCACGGGTAGGGGTAGTCGACCTCGTACGTCCAGCGTGTGCCGTCGTCGCTCGCGCGGTGGATGGCGCCCGGTGAAGGTCCGGCCCACGCGCGCTCCTTCGGCGGCACCGAGCCCGTCGAGGCGTAGAGGCCGCCGCGGTACCTGATGACGTCGAGCACGTGGTAGGCGCGCGGCAGCACGCCGGCTCCGGCCTTGCCGTCATCCCACGCGAGCAGATCGGGGAAGCCGGGGGCGCGGTGCTGCGGGGCGCGCGCCGGGGCGAACGCGCCCGCGCGGTTCGAGACGAACACGTAGCCCTCGGTGCCCCAGTCGAGCACGCCGAGCCCGCCGTACGGCGGATCGGCATCGGGCACGAAGAGCCGCCCGCCGATGGCGTGCACGCGGACGAAGCCCTGCCCGGCGCCTCCACCCTTCACCGGCTCGCCAGGGCGATTCCAGTCGAAGGCGACGCCGAAGGGCTGCTTGTCCTCGGGTCGGTACCTCGTGATCGTCGCGCCGTCGGTGCCGAGGGGCTGGTTCGCGTGCGCGCCGTAGAGCGCATCGCCGAGCGGGGTGAGATCGCAGATGCGCGTGAGCGCCAGCGGCGCGGTCCCGACGTTCTCGAAACGACCGCTGGTCGGCGCCGCGCCGGTGCCCGGATCCTCGGGGTCGTCGTCGCCGTCCTCGTCGATCTGCGTGCGCGCGGGCGGTCCCGCCTCGCGCGCCCCCGAGGCAACGATGCTCGGCCCGCCGGCGCGCGCGTTCGTGCTGCCGCTCGCGGTCGTCGCGTCGCTGCCGCCGTCACCGCTGCTCGGCGACGGCACGGTGCTGCGCGCGCAGGCGCCGACGCCGCAGGCGAGCGCCGCGACCAGCAGGCCTACTTGCAGACGGAGAAGCCGTCCAGGCTGCCGCTCGGCGTGCACGTCTTGCCGATCGACGCGCACTCGTCGGTCGGCGCGTTCGCGTCGCAGAAGCGAACCGCTTGGAAGCCCGGGATCGGGCTCGAGTTGCAGTTGGACGCGCACTGGATGCCGCGGTAGCCGAGGTTCTGATCGAACGAGCCGCAGCAGACCTGCGTGCCCGGGCAGTCTGAGCGATCGTCGCACCTTACCGCCGAGCCGCCGATGCACTGGCCGAGCGGGTTGCCGTTCAGGCACTCGAACGAGAGGTTGCCGTCGCTGCGGCGCGCGCAGCAGAAGCCCGCGGTCGGGCAGTACTTGCCGTTCCCCGCGCCGTCCTCTCCACAGAAGATGCCAGGGCTCACGTACGGCGGCGGGCCCGAATCGGGCTTGCCGCTGGAGCCGGAGCTGCCGCTGGAGCCGGAGCTGCCGCTCGTGCCGCCGCTGGAGCCCGAGGTGCCACTCGCGCCGGAGGTCCCGCTCGCGCCGGAGGTCCCGCTGGAGCCGGAGGTCCCGCTGGAGCCGGAGGTCCCGCTCGTGCCCGAAGATCCGCTCGGGTCGGTCGCGAGGTCCGTCGTCTGCGGGGCGAAAAGATCCTGCACGCTCGCTCCGCTGCACGCGGAGATCGACGACGCGATCACGAGGATGCTCGAGGCGAGGAACGTGGCAGCGGCGCGCGACTTCATGGCGACTGAGTCTCACGTTACGGAGCGAAGATGTCCAACCGGTTGCGCGCATCGGAGCGACTCCTTTGTGTCTCGTGTCGCCCGTGGGCTCCGGACCGTGACCGCATTCGCGAAGGCTCGCGCGGATTGCGCATGTACGCGCGCGTGGGCGCCTACCTCGTGCGCGGGTTCGCTATCCGGCCTGCGTAGCGACATGCTAGAGAGACCAGCCCGGGCCTCCCCCGAAAATCCAGCACCGATGCCGCCCTCGATGGAGACTCCCGATCCCACTGCTGATCCCTTTGCCGGCGCGCTGCCCGGCAACGTCGACCACGCGATGGAAGCGCTGGAGATGGCGGCCGTCGCCGCCGAGAAGGGCCACCTCGACGAGCGGGTCCGCGTGGTCACGGCCAAGGATCTCGAGGCCGCCTTCCGGACCGATGCGCGCGCGGTGCGTGACCGCCTCGACCGCGTGGTCATGGGCGGCGATCCCGAGCTCGGGCTCGACACGCTGCTCGATGCCGGCGCGCTCCGCGTGTTCTTCCCCGAGGTCCACGCCATGGTCGGCTTCGGCGACGGCGAGTGGCGCCACAAGGACGTGTGGAAGCACACGAAGCAGGTCGTGCGTCAGGCGGTGCCGCGCCTCGAGGTCCGGTGGGCCTCGCTCTTCCACGACATCGGCAAGATCAAGACGCGCTCGATCAGCCCCGACGGCAAGGTGCACTTCCTCGGTCACGCCGAGGTCGGTACGCGCATGTTCGACAAGCTGGAGCGGCGCAGCGGCCTCTTCGCGCCGGAGCCCACGCTCCGCGACACCATCCGCTTCCTCGTGCTGCACCACCTGCGCGCGAACCAGTACGACCCGAGCTGGACGGACAGCGCGGTGCGCCGCTTCGCGCGCGAGCTCGGCTGCCACCTCGATGATCTCCTGTGCCTTGCCCGCGCCGACATCACGACGAAGCGCCCCGAGAAGAAGCGCAAGGGACTGAGCCAGATCGAGGAGCTCGCCGCGCGCATCGCGCAGCTCGCTGCCGAGGACGCGAAGCAGCCGCCGCTCCCGTCGGGCATCGGTGACGTGGTGATGAAGGCGTTCGGCCTGCCGCCCTCGCGGCTGATCGGTGAGATCAAGAAGCAGCTCGAGGCGGCGGTGGAGTCCGGCGAGGTGGAGTCGCACCAGCCGGCCGAGGCCTACGTCGCGTTCATCGCGAAGGACAAGGCGCGCTTCGGGATCTGACCCGCGCGCTACTTCTTGCGGAGGCGCTGCTCCATCGCGGTGATGCCCTTGGCGACCGCGCCGTCATTGAAGCACTCGTTTGTGCGGTCGACGCGGCGATTGCCGGTGGGCTTGTGGAGCGCGGCGATCTGCTGGAGGAGCACGAGGCTGCGCTCGTCACCCTCCTTCTGCGCACGCTCGAGGTGGCTCTTGAACGCGCACGAGGCGGTGCCCGAGCCGTGGAGGTCCATCGCGACCTGGAGCGGCGGGCTCATCTTCGCGCGTTCGCCCTTCGCGAGCGCCCGCTGCGCGCGCTTCGCGGCGTTCGGATAGTCGCGTCCCGAGCGGCCGTAGGCGATGTCGTAGACGTCGTCCCAGCCGACGGTGCCCATCTGGTTCTCGAGCAGCCCGAACGCCTCGTCCGCGGCCGCCTTTTGCGCCGGCTCCTTCGAGCCCTCCTTCAGCGCGGTGTCGCGGACCTCCACGCGGAACTTTACCTCCTGGAGGAGCGCGATGTTCGGGTTCGTCTTCAGCACGAGCCCCGCCTCGCGCATGGCCTCCTTCGGGCGATCGGTGGCGCTGTACGCGTTGAGCAGCGCGCGGTGGACGTCCTCGCGCGCGGCGGTCGCCTCGCCGAGGTCCTCGAGCTTCTTGATGCCCGAGCCGTAGTCGCCGCGGTCGATCATCGCGATCGCCTCGGTCACGCGCTCGTCGGTCGAGGGATCGCCGGCGGAGCCGGTGCCGCCCTCGGCGAGGGCCACGATTCCCGCGGCATCGGTGGCGGAGGGGTTCGTACCGTCCCGGCCGCGGAACACGAAGACCACGGCGGTCACGAGCACGACGAGGCCGAGCACGCCGGCGCCCATCGCGACCAGCCAGCCGCGACCGCCGAGCAGGCCGTCGACCCGCGGGGCATCGGCGGAGGCCGGCGGCGGGCGGTTCGAGGCGAGGCCCTGCAGATCCGGCGCCGGCGTGATGCCGCTGAGGATCCCCGGGTTCGTGGCGAAGCCGCTCGCGGGCGGCGGCGCGTAGCGTGCGTCGATGCGGCCGGCGCCGGCGAGGGCCGAGAGGATCTGACCGATGTTCTCGATCACGTCCTTCGCGTCGCCGATGCGCTCGCTCGCCTCCTTGGCGAGGAGACGGCCGACGAGCACCTCGACCTCGAGGGGTACGTTGCAGTCCTGGCACTTCACGATCATCGCGGGCACGGGCGCGGTGACCTGCATCCCGAGCAGCGCGACCTTGCTCTCCGCCTCGAAGGGGCGGTGGCCGGTGAGCAGCTCGTACATGATCACGCCCAGCGCATAGAGATCGGCGCGCGCATCGACCGGCTGGCCGAGCGCCTGCTCGGGCGCCATGTACTCCGGCGTGCCGTAGACCATTCCGGCCTGCGTGAGCACGTTCTGCGCGGGGCCCTCGCGATCGTTCGTGCCGAGCTCGCCCATCTGCACCTTGGCGATGCCGAAATCGAGCACCTTCACGAAGTCGGGGTCGCCGTCGCGCTCGACGAGCATGACGTTCTCGGGCTTGAGATCGCGATGCACGATCTTGAGCGCGTGCGCGCGCTGGAGCGCGCCCGCCATCTGCCGTGCGATGTGCAGGCTGCGGCCGAGCTCGAGCCGCCCCTTCGCGATGACCTCGCGCAGGCTCGCGCCCTCCACGAACTCGAGCGCGAGGAAGAACGAGCCGTCTTCGAGCTTGCCGAAGTCGGTGGCGGTGACGACGTGCGGGTGATCGATGTGCGCGGCGGCCATCGCCTCGCGCTCGAAGCGAGCGACTACCTCGGGCAGGCGAGTCATCTCCGGGTGCAGCACCTTGATCGCCATGCGCTTGCGCATGAGCGTGTGCTCCGCTTGGTAGACCGCGCCCATCCCGCCTTCGCCGAGCAGGCGCTGGATGAGGTACCGATCGCTGATGGTCGAGCCGATGAGCGCCCGCGCGCCGGTGCCCTTGACCAGGGGCGGCCGCTCGCTCTTCGAGCGGACGTTGCCCGACTGCGCCGTCGGCGTCTGCGAGGCGCCGCCACGAGGAGGCAAAGGCGTGCCGGCGCGCGGTGCGCGAGGCTTTTCGTCGGCGGGTCCACCCATTCGTGTCGCTCTACGCTCGGAAGCTGCGCCCTCGGAAAAACCGGGCAATCGCGGCACCCACCTTAGCACTTTTCGCAGCCCGTCCCCACCTGTCACAGGTCGAGCATGAAGCCGACCGTGAGGCCGATCGCGAAGCGGTCTGCGCCGGGCGTGGCCCCCACCGTGCCGCCCGCGGCGGCCTCGTAGGCGCTGCCCGAATGGGCGAATCCGGCGCGCATCCCCAGCTCGGCGCAGAGCGCGTAGGGCTTGCGGAAGGTGTACGAGGTGCCGAGCCCGAAGGGGACCTCGAAGAAATGACCGCCCGCGCCCTCGATGAGCTGGCCGGTCCGCGCCGTGCTGCGGGCATAGACGCCCTCGACCCCGAAGCCGGCGAAGAGCCAGGCCCGGACGGCGCCACGTGGCCACGGTGACATGAGCTTCGCGCGGACGCCGCCCCAGGTGAGGTCACGCGCCGACAGATCCCCGCCCATGGGCGAGATGTCGTGCCCGAGATAGGCGCCGACGCGCACGAGCGGAAAGAGCGCGACATGCCCCGTGAGCTGCACGATGGGACCGAAGCCGGCATCGGGCCCACCGTTCGGACGGTTCGCCAGCACGCGCTTCATGACCCCCGCCTGCGCGGAGGCGTCCCAGTGGAGCTGCGCCGCAGCCGGCGGCGCCGCGAGCACGCCCGACACGGCGAGCAGCAGAGCGGACCAGCGAGCGCGGCGTCTCGCCATCAGTGCAGGACGGTCCTGGGGGGCGTGGCCAGGCTCGCGAGGCGCGCCTCGATCTGCGGGATGTCGGGCGCGTGCGGCTCGAGCTCGACCACGCGCGTGAAGTCGGCGCGGGCCACCTCGGTCGCGCCGATGCGCAGCGCGAGGGCGCCGCGCTCGCGGAGCATGCGCGCCGAGTCGGGCACGAGCATGACGATGCGGTCGACGGCGATGAACGCCCGCGCATGCTCTCCGCGCTTGGCGTAGGTCGATTGCAGGTTCGTGAGCAGCCGCACCAGCGTGGCGCGCGCGCTGGCCGGCGCGAAGAGGGAAGGGTGCAGCTCGGCGCCGTCCCCGAGCGCGCGCCGGAGGAGCGCGGTGGCTGCGCCGTCGTCGACGATGCGCCCGCCCTGGAACGGATCGATCACCACCGGCGCGTCCGAGCCCGCTGCCGTCTCGTCCACGCGCACCAGGAAATGCCCGGGGAACGCGACACCGCGGGCGTGCAGGCCGACGGTCCTCGCCATCGCGCACCACACGATCGAGAGCGTGATCGGGATGCCGGTCTTTCGCGCGAGCACGTCCGGGAGGAGGCTGTTGCGCGGGTCGTAGTAGTCGTCGGTGTTGCCGTGGAACCCGAGCGCGGTGAAGCGCTCGCTCACTGCCAGGACGCGATCGCGGAGCGGCCGCCCGGCCTCGGCGCCGACCGGCCCGCCCAGCGCCTCCAGCTCGGCGAGGAGCGCGCCGACGTCGAGCGCGTCGTACGCGTCACGCGCGACGAGCGCCGCGCCGAGCGCGATGTCGAGATCGTCTTCCGGCAGCCGCGCGAGCTGCTCGAACGATGCGGGCGTCACCGGCGTCACCGGCGTAGGCATGCCGTGCTTGCCGGCTCCGCGCAAGCGACTTGACGCGGAGGCGGGACACCTGGATAGCGGCGGCCCATGGCCCAGGCTCAGGAAAAGTCCACGACGCGCAAAGGCTTCGAGCGCTCACGCAACGTGCATCCCATCGGGATCACCGGCAAGGAGTCGCCGGCGGACATCATCGCCACGATGTTCCCCGCGTACGTCGGGCGCCAGGAGCGCACGGCCTTCGAGCTGATGCGTCGCTCGTCGCAGGACGACGTCGCGACCTTCATGACGATGTCGGGGGCGATGACGCCGGCCGGGCTCCACCAGTCGTGTGTGATCCCGCTGATGGAGCGCGGCCTCGTCGACTGCCTCACGACGACCGGCGCGAACCTCTATCACGACGCCCACCGCCTCATCGGCCACCGCATCCGCGAGATCGACCCGAACGCGGGCGATCTCCAGTACCGCCTCGCGCGGATCATCCGCATCTACGATCTCGGCTTCTGGGAGGAGACGCTCCTCGAGACCGACAAGCTGTTCAGCGCGCTGCTGCTGAAGCCCGCGTACCAGAAGAAGATGACCACCACCGAGCTCCACTGGATGCTCGGACGCGACGTCGCGCAGATCGAGAGCGCGCTCGGGATCCAGACCCCCTCGCTGCTCTCCACGTGCTGGCGCTACGGCATCCCGATCTTCGTGGGCGCCGTGCAGGACGGCTCGATCTTCCTCAACATCGTGAAGCTGAAGCGCCTCTACGGCGCGAAGTTCAAGCTGGAGATCGACGTCAACGACGACGTGTTCGAGATGGGCGCGATGCAGCACCACTGCTTCGGCACGCTCAAGAAGAAGATGGCGATCTGGATCCTCGGCGGCGGCGTGCCGAAGAACTACACGCTCCAGGGCGAGCCGCT
>JAYTHX010000479.1:0-8701 GCA_043732195.1 Polyangiaceae bacterium | reverse complement strand
CCTTCGGATCGTGGCCGACCTCCGGTCCGGCCTGCGACGACGCGGGGTTCTCCTCGAGCAGCGCGTAGAGCTCCGCGGCCTGCGCGCGATCGAGTGGCCGCAGACGAAGCGGGAAGTGGCCGTTCTGCGGCGCACCCGCGGGCTCCGCCAGCACCGACACTGCGGGACTTCCCGCGAGCCGGAGGTCGAGCGTGTGCGGTCCGGAGCGCGGGGTCTCCATGAGCTCGACCTGCGCGACCTCGTGACGAAGCGCCGCTCGCAAGAGCCGCGTGAGCGACTTGCGATCGGGGAGCCGCGTCACGAGGACAGGCAAGCTCGCATCCACTACCGGCGAGTGTACCCGAGCGCAACCTGCCGCAGAAACATCATACCTGGGCGGTGGGAAGCACCTTTCGGTACACCGGGTATGGCCCGTCGTCGTGCACCGCCGCGAATCCGAGCTCGAGGAAGATGCGCTCCGGGCCCTGCCAGGCCTCTTCGTCGTAGAGGGGCGCCTCCGAGCGGCGCGGGTGCCCCTCGAGGAAACGGCCGCCCCACGCCGGCACGTGGGCGATCGCACCGCTCACCAGCGCGCGCGCGACGCCCTGACGGCGCGACGCCGGATGCACGACGAAGCACCCGATGCTCCAGGTGCCGGGCTCGAAGGAGCGGCCGCGGTAGACGGGCAACCCCGTGAGCTTCGGCACCGCCTCACGCGGCGCGACTTTCATCCAGCCGACGACCGCGCCGTCCTCGGTTGCGACGAGCCCGGACGCCGAGTCGTCCCCCGCGGTCACCGCGGCGCTCTGCTCGGCGAGGTTCTCCTCGGGCCGGTGCGCGCAGCGGTCGAGCCACTCGTTCTTCGTGCCGGTGAAGTGCCAGTAGCGGCAGAAGCACGACGACGACGACGCCTCGAAGAGCGCAGCGAAGCCGGCGAGATGCTTTGTCTCGAACCGCTCGACGACGATCACGCCTGCGCGGCCTCCCACGCTGCCGCGAGCGCGAACATGGTGGTCTCACGCAGCGCGGGCGCGATGATCTGGAGCCCGACCGGCAGGCCCGCGCGCGTCGGCGCGCAGGGGACGCTCATGGCGGGGAGGCCCGCGAGGCTCGCGGGCAGCGTGTAGACGTCGGCGAGGTACATCGCGAGCGGGTCGCCGGTCTTCTCACCGAGCCGGAACGCCGGGCTGGGGGTGGTCGGGCAGACGATGGCATCCACCTCGCGGAACGCCGCCTCGAAGTCGCGGCGGATGAGCGTGCGGACCTTCTGGGCCTTGAGGTAGTACGCGTCGTAGTAGCCCGCGCTGAGCACGAACGTGCCGACGAGGATCCGCCGCTTCACCTCGTCTCCGAAGCCGGCCTCGCGGGTGGCGCCGTACATGGCGCGCAGCGCGCTCCGCGTGCTGCTGGCGGTGCGGCGATCCCCCGGCACGCGCAGCCCGAAGCGCACGCCGTCGAAGCGGGCGAGGTTGCTCGAGGCCTCGGCCGGCGCGAGCACGTAGTACGTCGCGACGGCATGGCGGGTGTGCGCGAGCTGCACCTTCTTGACCATGCAGCCGTCGGAGGCGAGGCGCGCGATGGCGGCGCGCACGCTGGCCTCGACCTCGGGGTCGAGGCCGGCCGCGAAGTACTCCTCGGGCACGCCGATGCGGAGGCCCTTCACGCTGGTCCCGCACGCCCCCTCGAAGTCGTCGAGCGGCGCAGCGACCGAGGTCATGTCGCGCGGGTCGGGGCCGGCGATCACCGACAACACCCGCGCCGCGCCTCGCACGTCGCTGGCGAACGGGCCGATCTGATCGAGGCTCGAGGCAAACGCGACGAGCCCGTAGCGCGAGACGCGCCCGTACGTCGGCTTGACGCCCACGGTGCCGGTGAACGCCGCGGGCTGGCGGATCGACCCGCCGGTGTCGCTGCCGAGCGACGCCGGCGTCATCCCCCCGGCCACCGCGACCGCGCTGCCGCCCGACGAGCCGCCCGGCGCGCGTGTGGGATCGAGCGGGTGCTTCGCCGGACCGAACGCGGAGCTCTCGTTCGACGAGCCCATGGCGAACTCGTCCATGTTGGTTTTGCCGGGCAAGACGGCGTCGGCGGCGCGGAGCTTCGCCACGACGGTCGCATCGTAGGGCGGGATCCAGTGCTCGAGGATCTTCGAGCCCGCGGTGGTCCGGACGCCACGCGTGCAGAGTGCATCCTTCAGCGCGATGGGGACGCCGGCGAGGGGACCGAGCGCTTCGCCGCGCGCGCGCTTCGCGTCAACGGCGCGCGCCTGCTCCAGCACCTCGACGGTCGAGACCGTGAGGAACGCGTTGAGCTCGCCGTTGCGCGCGGCGATCCGCGCCAGCGCCTCCTCGGCGACGGCCAGCGCCGTGGTCTCTCCGCGTCGCACCCGCTCCGCGATGGCGATGACGTCGTCGGCCATGGTCACTCCACGAACGTGGGGACGGCGAACCCGCCGTGGTCGACGCTCGGCGCGCCCGCGAGCGCCTCGTCGTGCGGGAGACCGGGCTGCACGACGTCCGCGCGCCAGCCTTCCTCGGAGCTGACCGGCTCGATGCCCGCGACGTGCGCGGTGGGCGGCACGTCGGTGGTGTCGATGGCGTCGAGCTCGGTGAAGAGCGTGAGGATGCGCCCCAGCTCACCGGCGAAGCGCTGCTCCTCCTCCTCGGTGAGCGAGAGCTCGGCGAGGTTCGCGACGTGCCGGAGGCGCTCGAGGTCCTGGTTCATGCCGGACGGTACTCTATCACCCGTCGCCGAGCGGGCCGGCGTCGGGCGCGGCCGGGGCAGCGGCCGGGGCAGCCTGAGGGGAGGGCGGATCTTCGTACTCCGGCGGCGGTCCGAGGGGCGCCTTCGGCCCCGGGCAGGCCGCGAGCGCGAGCGTGGCCGTCGCCACCGCCGCGAGGAGGATCCGGTGCGTCGCCTGCATGCCCGAGTTCTCCCCTGGAAACGTGCCAGCTGGCAAGACCCAAGCCCGTGCTTGACGCGCGTGGCCCCAGGACTATTGTGCGCTCCCCTTCGTGAGGAGTTGTGCCCATTCCGGGCCCGGATCACGATCGAAGGTAATCCACACGCTTCCCTGCGCAAACCGCAGGTCCGGTGCGGCGCTCTCGAGAGAGGGCAACGCTGGCCTCGGAGGGAAGCGGAGGTCCAACCGAAAGGAAGCGCGCAACCATGACTCAGCAGACAGACGTTCCGAACCTCAGCAAAGATTTCCCGCTGCCCCTCCGCTCGCTGCTCGACGCGGGCGTTCACTTCGGTCACCAGACCAAGCGCTGGAACCCGAAGATGAGGCCGTTCATCTACGGCGCGCGCAACGGCATCCACATCATCGACCTCGACCAGACGGCCCGTCTGTTCCAGCGTGCGTTCAACTTCGTCACCGAGACCGTCGCCCGCGGCGGGAGCATCCTGATGGTCGGCACGAAGCGCCAGGCCCAGGAGATCTGCCAGGAGGAGGCGACCCGCTCGGGCTCGTACTACGTCATCAACCGCTGGCTCGGCGGCACGCTGACGAACTTCCGCACCATCAAGCAGGGCCTCGACCGCATGCGCCAGCTCGAGCGCATGAAGGAAGACGGCACGTACCTTCAGCTTCCGAAGAAGGAGGTCTCGCGCCTCGAGAAGGAGCGCGAGCGCTTCGAGAAGTATGTCGGCGGTCTTAAGAACATGGGCTCGCTCCCGGCGGCCGTCTTCATCATCGACCCGGCCATGGAGACCATCGCGGTGAGCGAGGCGAAGAAGCTCGGCATCCCGATCATCGCCATCACCGACACGAACTGCGACCCGGACGTGGTCGACTACGTGATCCCCGGTAACGACGACGCGATCCGCTCGATCAAGCTGATCACCCAGCGCATCGCCGACGCCGTCGTCGAAGGTACGCAGCGCCGCAAGGACAACAGCCGCGACGACGAAGGCGGAGGCGGAGGCGGAGGCGGAGGCGGCCGTGGCGGCCGTCCCCAGGCGGACGTGCAGTATGCACGTAACCGCGGCCCGCGCCCGGCCGAGACGCCGGCCGAGGCTCCCGCCGCGCCCGCCGCCGCGGCCCCGGTGGTCGCTCCCGAAACCCAGCCCTCCTGAACCGAGAGATTTGAAATGGCTGCCATCACTCCCGCAATGATCAAGGAGCTCCGTGAGCGCACGGCAGCCGGCATGTCCGACTGCAAGAACGCGCTCGTCGAAGCCGAAGGCGACCTCGACAAGGCGGTCGACGTCATCCTCAAGAAGGGCCTCGTGAAGGCCGCTTCGCGCGCCGGCAGGATTGCTGCCGAAGGCGAAGTGGCCACCTGGGTCGGCGCCGACGGCAAGAAGGCCATCATCGTCGAGGTCAACTGCCAGACCGACTTCGTGGCCCGCGGCGACGACTTCAAGTCGTTGGTGAAGAACGTCACCGAGATCGCCGCCAAACTGCCCAAGGGCTCGGACCTCGGCGCGCAGCCGTACCCCGGCTCGGACAAGACCGTCGACATCGTCCGTCAGGACACGGTCGGCCGCATCGGCGAGAACATCGTCGTGCGCCGCTGGGACGTGCTGGAGGCGACGGCCACCGGCATCGTCCACTCGTACGTCCACATGGGCGGCAAGCTCGCCGTCCTCGTGGCCGCCGAGGCCCCGAACGACACGACGACGGCCAGCCCGGACTTCAAGGCGTTCGTCGAGAACTGCGCCATGCAGATCGCGGCCATGAGCCCCATCGTCGTCCGCAAGGAAGACGTCGAGGCATCAGTCATCGACAAGCAGAAGGAGATCTTCTTCGCCCAGCTCAAAGAGGAGCTCGATGGTGCGCACGCGCGCATCGCCGAGCTCAACGCGGGCGGCCACGACTTCACCGAGGCCGAGCTGAAGGCCGAGATGAAGGCCGCCGAGGCCCGCAAGGGTCCGCCCGAGGCCATGTGGCCGAAGGTCGTCGACGGCAAGGTGTCCAAGTGGTTCAACGAGGTCACGCTCCTCGGCCAGGACAACGTCTGGGAGCAGGGCGCCGGCACGGTCGACAAGATCCGCGCGGAGCTCGGCAAGAAGCTCGGTGGCGAGGTGAAGATCACCTCGTTCATCCGCTTCGGCCTCGGCGAGGGCATCGAGAAGAAGGTCGAGAACCTGGCCGAAGAAGTCGCGAAGACGATGGGCATCTGAGCGCTCCTCGACTCTGATTGGAGAGCCGGCCGTCGCAAGACGAGCCGGCTCTCGTCATTTCAGGGACGCCAGACCTTCCTTCACGCTCCTGCGTACGAGCGCGACGGAGACGTAGAACATGCGAACAAGCTTCCTTGGAGCCGTGGCGCTCGCCGCGCTGGGCACGGTCGGCTGCGGGACGAGCACCGCGAGCTACGTCAAGAGCGACACGACGCTCGGGCGCGTGGTCGTCTATCGAAACGGCGTTGGTCACACGGTGACGCAGGGCTACCGCCTCACCAAGTCGCCGGAGAAGTCGGCCGACACGCCGATCAAGGCGGGCGACGCCGAGCACCTCCAAGGCGCGCACCTCTTCCGCGTAGAGCTCGAGCCGAACGGCCGCGCCGACGTGATCATCGAGGAGGCGACGCCCATCTTCCGCTCCACCGACATCCGCACGCCGGCCGGCCTCGACCTCGTGCGCGCCTACCTCTCCACCGCCGCGTTCGACGGGCCGCTCAAGGGCGAGATCGAGAAGCTGCTCAAGCTCGAGGCCGAGATGGCCAAGGTCGAGCAGCAGATCGCCACCACCCGCGAGCAGATGGGCGAGTACCGGCTGCGCATGGACGAGCTGCACGCGCAGCTCGTCACCTTGAAGGCGGTCAAGACCGCGGGCCCGCTCATGGTCCATCTGGAGAAGAAGCTCCAGGAGATCAGCGAGAAGCTCTCCAGGGCGACCGTCGACGTCGTCTCGCTCCAGGAGAAGCAGATGGTCGCGCGGATCCAGTTCCAGACCGGTGTGGGCGATCTCTCGCTCGAGTCGAAGGACAATCGCGCCGCCGCGAAGTAAGCTGACGGCCCCGTGCGGCTCGCCTCGATCAGCGTCGACCTCGACGAGATCCCGAACTACTTCGAGATCCACGGCCTCCCGCGACCGAGCGGGCCCGAGGCGACGCTCGTGTACGACGTCGCGCTCGCGCGGCTCCGTGCGCTCGCGGCAGCCCTCGGCTTCCCGCTCACGCTCTTCACCATCGGCAGCGACATGGCGCGCGCCGAGGCCAGCGCCGGGCTCCGGCTCGCGGCGGGGGAGGGCCACGAGATCGCGAACCACTCGCTCGACCATCGCTACGACCTCGTGCGTCTCGGTCGCGACGAGATCGCTCGGCAGATCGGCGAGGGGGCGCGGGCCATCGCGCAGGCCACCGGGCAGGCCCCGGTCGGCTTCCGCGCGCCCGGCTACACGATCAGCGACCAGGTCTTCGAGGTGCTCGCCGACCTCGGCGCCGCCTACGACGCCTCGGTCTTCCCCTGTCCCGTGTACTTTGCAGCAAAAGCGACGAAGATCGGCACCATCGCGCTCCGCGGGCGGCGCAGCCAGTCGATCATCGACACCCCGCGCGTGCTCAGCGCGCCCACGCACCCGTACCGGATCGGCCGGCCCTACTGGAGGCGCGGCGAAGGGCTCCTCGAGATCCCCATCCAGGTGACCCGCGGGCTGCGCCTTCCGTTCATCGGCACTGCGGTGACGCTCGCCGGCCCGGCGCGCGCGCGCCTGCTCACGAAGATGTGCGTGGGTGACCCGCTCGTGAACCTCGAGCTCCACGGCATCGACGTGCTCGACGCCGCCGACGGGCTCGAGGTCCTCCGCCCGCACCAGCCCGACGTGCGCGTCCCGCACGCGCGCAAGCTCTCCGCGCTCACCGCCGTGGTCGAGGAGCTGAAGAGCGCCGGCTACACGTTCGTGACCATGCGTGAGGCGGCTGCCGAGCTCGGCGGATGATCGCGGCTCGCCCCCGCGAGCGCCTCGCGCGGGCGCCGTTCCTCGTCCTGGTCGGGATCGCGAGCTACGCGTGGTTTGCGCTGCTCGCGCTGCGCATCCCGCTCGACGAAGACGAGGGCTTCTATGCGCTCGCCTCCGAGCTCGTCGCGCACGGACGCGTACCGTACCGCGACTTCTTTTTCCCGCAGACGCCGCTCGGCCCGCTCACGCTCGCGCCTTTCGCTGCGGTGGGGGCGCGCTTCGTGGTGCTCCGGCTGGCCACGGCGCTGTTCGCGGCCGGGGCCGCGACGCTCGTCGCGTATGCCGTGAAGCGCGAGACGCGCTCCCGCACGGCGGCGATCGTGGGGACCTTGCTGTTCGTGACCCACGCGCTCACGTGGCGCTGGCTGCCGACGCTGCGGCCGTACGCGCTCGGCGAGCTGTGCGCGCTGGGGGCGTTTCTCCTCGCCACGCCGATCGCGCGCCAACCGACGCGCCGGGAGCTCCTGCTCGCCGGGGCGCTCGCGGCGCTGGCCCCCCTCGCGCGGTTGCCGCTCGCGCCGACCATGGGGATCGCTGCGCTCGCCGTGCTCCTCCGCGGAAGACCGAACCTCCCGTACCGCGGCGCGCTCGCATGCCTCTTCGTGACGTTCGGCGCCGCGGTGACGAAGCACCCGGTCGCGGGCGCGCTGCTCCTCACCACGCTCGGCGTGCTCGCGACGGTGCTCGGTCGCGGGGGTCTCGCGGCGCTGGGGCGGGTCGGGTGGTTCGCGCTGGGCGGAGCTGCCGTGGCGGCGGTGGTGCTCGGACCGTTCGCGCTGGTCGCGAGGGAGGGCCTGCTCTTCGGCGTCGTCGACTATCACGCGCTCTCGAGCGATCTCGTGGGGTGGCCGCGAACGAAGCCGCTGATCATGGCGTCGATCGGGGGCGGCGCGGTGGAGCTGCTGTCCGGCATGGGGACACAGAACGTGCTCCTGCTCCTCGCCAACCTCGCGGCCATGACGCTCCGCCGGCCCGAGCTGCGCATCGCCTCGCTCACCGGCGCAGCGGTGATCGTGGTGGGCAGCGCGCGCCACGAGCCCGTGCTGGAGCACTATCTCACCCCGATCGTGCCCTACCTCGCGATCGGCGCCGGCGTCGCGTTCGGGAGTCTCCAGCGGCTCGCGCGCGGACGGATGCTCCGGCCGCGCATCGCGGTCTTCGGCGGCGCGCTGGTCCTCTTCCTCGCCGCCACCGCGGCGACGTTCGATCGAACCTGGCGCCTGGGGATGATGGGCCCGTGGGACTTCAGCAGCACGCGCCCGGGTCCCACCGACGCGGCGCTCGCCGCGGTCCGCGACGCGCTGGCCGAACGTCCCGGCGCCCTCCTCGCGTACTGGCCGGGCACCGCGCTGGGCAGCGCCACGCGGCTCGAGCCCGGCTACGAGAACCAGTTCACGCGCCTCGTCGCCGCCAAGAAGACGTTCGACGAACGTGCGCGGCTCCACCTCACGACCGAGGACGACCTCACCACCGAGGTCATGCGTCGCGGGCCGTCGGTGGTGGTGGTGGACCGCGGCGTGGGCGGCAGCCTCGACAGCTTCGTCACCGTGCTCGGCCTGGCGCGCTACGAGAAGCGCGCGACGGCCGGAAGCACGACGATCTACGTCCGCAGCCCGTGACGTGCGGGTAGTACTAGCTAGAGCGCGGTGCCGATGGGGGAGGGCGTGCGGCGCGAGCCGAGCGCGCCCTTCGCGAAGTCCTTGAGCACCGGCGCCATGTTCTCGGGGATGTTCGCGTCCCATTCGTCGGCGCTTATCGCGTCGGTGGCGTGGGCGTTCGCATCGAGCTTGTAGAACCACGGCGCGGACTCGGTCA
>JAYTHX010000478.1:0-23497 GCA_043732195.1 Polyangiaceae bacterium | reverse complement strand
TGTCGACCATGCGCGGGACGGGCGTGAGCTCTGCGCCGCCCCAGATGTCGGGCCGGAATCCACGAGGCATGGGCGCGCGGGGGGCGGGCAGCGCGGGCGGCGGTGTCTCCGCCGTCGAGAGCGGCGGTCCGGGGCTGTACGCTTCGCGCGACAGCCTCGAGATATCGGCCAGGCTCTTCTCCGTCCGCGAGCATCGTACCGTCGCCGTCGTTGCCATGACCTACACCGGCAAGAGCGCCGACGATGCGATCGCGTCGTTCATCGCGAAGCTCCGCACGGAGCTGCCTGACATGACGTGCAAGGCGTGGAACCGCGACGTGCACGTCGACGCCGACCGCGTACGCGAGATCCGCCCGAGCGAGTAGGCATGCTCGCTCACTCCAGCGGGATGCCGCAGACCTCCGCCAGCGGTCGCCCCGTCTTCTGCGCGCGCTTCAGCTGCGCATAGCGCCAGTACGTGTAGATGACCGGGATGAGCTCCAGCGTGAGGAAGGCGCTCGAGAGAAGGCCGCCGACCATCGGCGCGGCGATGCGCTTCATGACGTCCGCGCCGCTCCCCGTGGCCCACAGCAGCGGGACGAGCCCGAACAGCATCGTCGAGACCGTCATCACCTTCGGTCGCACCCGCTGCACGGTGCCCTCGGTGTGCGCGTGGATGATGTCGTTCAGGTCGCGGATCTTTCCCGCGCGCAGCCGCTTCACGAACGCGTGGTCGATGTACACGATCATGACGACGCCCGTCTGCGCAGCGAGGCCCACCAGCGCGATCACTCCCACGAGGACCGCCGTGGAGATCCGGTAGTCGAGCAGGTAGAGGAGCCACACGCTCCCGACGAGCGCGAACGGGATCGAGAGGAACACGATCAGCACCTCGGTGAGGTGCTTGAACTGGAGATAGAGCAGCACCGCGATGGCGAGGAGGGCCAGCGGAACGAGGATCCGCATGCGCGCGCGCATTCCCTCGAGGAGCTCGTACTGGCCGGTCCAGCGCAGGTACATGCCGGGGCCGAGGCGCACCTGACCGCGCGCCTGCGCCGCGGCCACCGCCGCCTTCGCGTCCTCGACGTAGCCGCCGATGTCGCGCGAGGGATCGAGGTCGACGTAGACGTAGCCGACCAGCAGGCCTGCCTCGTCGCGCAGCATCGGCGGGCCATCGACCACGCGCACCTCCGCGAGCTCTCCGAGCGGCACTGCCCCGCCGCTCTTGCCGCGCAGCGGGACGAGCACCTCGCGCAGCTTCTCCGGCGTGCTGCGGAAGTCCTCCTGGTAGCGAACGTTGACCGTGAAGCGCTGGCGACCTTCGATGGTCGTGGTCACGGGCTCTCCGCCGATGGCGGTGGAGACGATGTCGTTCAGATCCGCGATCTGCAGTCCGTGGCGCGCGAGCGCCTCGCGCTTGGGGACGATGTCCACGTAGACCCCGCCCAGGGAGCGCTCGTAGAACACGCTGCGCGTGCCCGGCACGCCGCGCAGCGCCTTCTCGAGCTCGGTGCCGGCGGCCTCGATCGCCGGCAGATCCGCGCCGAACACCTTGATGCCGACGGGCGTGCGCACGCCCGTGGTGAGCATGTCGATGCGGGTCTTGATGGGCATCGTCCACGCGTTCGTCCAGCCGGGGAGCTGGAGCGCTGCGTTCATCTTGGCGACGAGCTCGTCCCACGTCTCGCGCTCCTCCTCGGGCCAGAGCAGATGCAGCGGCGCCTTCACGAAACCAGGCGCACCACCGAACCAGCGAGCGCGCGGGACCAGCGGCCACTCCGCGACGGGCCGCAGCTGGATGATGGTCTCCACCATCGAGAGCGGCGCGGGATCGGTCGCCGACTCGGCGCGGCCGACCTTTCCGAACACGCTCTTCACCTCGGGAAACGCGGCAAGGATGCGGTCCTGTCGCTCCAGCTGCCGCTTGGCCTCCTCGATGGAGAGGTTCGGCAGCGTCGTTGGCATGTAGAGGATGTCGCCCTCGTTCAGCGGCGGCATGAACTCGCTGCCGAGCTTCAGGTAGGCGGGAACGGCCGAGAGCAGCGCGAAGAGACCGATGGCGAGCGTGGTCTTGGGGCGGCGGAGCGCGACGTACACGAACGGCTGGTACACCGCCATGATCGCCCGCGAGACGGGATGGTTCTTCTCGCTCCGGATCTTTCCGCGCACCAGGAGATCGCGCAGCGCGGGCGCGAGCGTGATGCTGACGATCGCGGCGGCGAGCATCACGAACGTCTTCGTGTACGCGAGCGGCTTGAAGAGCCGGCCTGCCTGGCCGTCGAGCCCGAACACCGGCACGAACGACAGCGCGATGATGATGAGCGAGAAGAAGATCGCGGGGGTGACCTCCTTCGCGGCCTCGTGGAGGAGCGCGGCCCGGCCCTTCGCGTCCAGCCCGGCGGGCGCGTGCTCGAGCTTCTTGTGGCAGGCCTCGATCATGACGATCTCGGCGTCGACGGTGGCGCCGAGGGCGATCGCGATCCCTCCCAGGCTCATGATCGTCGCGGGTATCCCGAGCAGGTACATCGGGATGAACGCCAGGGCGACGGAGATGGGCAGGCTGATGATCGGGAGGAGGGCGCTCCGGAAGTGCAACAGGAAGAGCACGATCACGAGGCTGACGACGATCGCCTCTTCGGTGAGCGAGGCGCGGAGGGTGCGGATCGCGCGCTCGATCAGCGTCGAGCGATCGTAGGTGGGCACGACCTCGACGCCGGGAGGCAGCGCGGTGCCGAGCTCCGCGAGGCGGACCTTCACCCGGGCGATGACGTCGAGCGCGTTCTCGCCGTAGCGAGCCATGACGATCGCGCCGACCGTCTCGCCCTTGCCGTCGAGCTCGGCGAGGCCGCGCCGGAGGTCGCCGCCGATCCGCACCGTCCCGACGTCGCCGATGGTGACCGGCGTGCCGTCGGTCCCGGTCCGGATCGCCACCGCGCCGAGGTCGCCGAGGCCCTGGAGGTAGCCGCGGCCGCGCACGAAGTACTCGCGGCCGCTCATCTCGAGCACGCGACCGCCCACCTCGCCGTTGGACCTGCGGATCGCGGAGGCGATGTCCTCGACGTGGAGGCCGTACGCCCGCAGCTTGTCGGGATCGAGGGTGACCTGGTACTGCCGCTCGTACCCGCCCACGCTCGCCACCTGCGCGACGCCCGGTACGCTCTCGAGAGCGTAGCGAAGCGTGAAGTCCTGCAGGGCTCGCAGCTCGGCGAGATCGTGCTTCCCGGTGCGGTCGACGAGCGCGTACTCGTACACCCAGCCGATGCCGGTCGCGTCGGGTCCGAGCACCGGCGCGACCTCCGCGGGGAGCTTGGCGCGGATCGAGCTCAGGTACTCGAGCACGCGGGAGCGCGCCCAGTAGACGTCCGTCCCCTCGTCGAAGAGCACGTACACGAACGACATCCCGAACATCGAGTAGCCGCGCACGGCGGTGACGTGCGGCGCGGCGAGCAAGGCGCTCGCGATGGGATAGGTGACCTGGTCCTCGACCAGCGTGGGCGACCGTCCCTTCCACTCGGTGAAGACGATCACCTGCGGATCGGACAGATCGGGGATCGCGTCGAGCTGCACGCGCTTCGCCGACGCGCACGCACCTACCAGGAGCGCGCCGTACACGAGGAAGACGAACCACCGGTACCTCGCCGATCGCTCGATGATCCAGCCGATCATGGCGTCTGCGTGGCCCTGGCGATCGAGGCCTGGAGCCGGCTCTCGGAGTCGATGAGGAAGGTCGCCCCGGAGACGACGCGCTCGCCCGCCGCCAGCCCGGCGGCGACGATGACGTGGCCCTCGTCCGCCCCCGCGACGGTCACGGCCCGCGGCACGAACCGGCCCGCGGCCTCCGCGATGAAGACGTACCGCGCGGTCCCGGTCTCGATGAGCGCGTCGCGCGGGATGGCCACCCCGCGACGCGCTCCGGCCGCCAGCTCCACGGTCCCGTACTCGCCAGGGGCGTAGGCGCGGCCCCCCTCGTTGCGGATCTGCATGCGCACGCGCCGCGTGCGCGCCTCGGCGTTGACCTGCGGGTAGATGAGGTCGACCTTTCCGGTCACCGCGCGTTCGGGCCGGCCCGCGGGCGAGAAGCGGCCTTCCGTACCGACATTCACCGCCTCGATGTCGGCCAGGAACACGTCGGCGACGACATAGACCCGGGAGAGGTCCTGCACCTCGTAGAGCATCATCTCCGGCGTCACGTACGAGCCGAGGACGACGTTCTTCTTCGTCACGAAGCCTGCGTGCGGTGCGGTCACGGTGATGGCCCGCAGCGTCTCTCGCTTGGTCACCACCCGCTCGATCTCGGCGGGCGCCATGCCGAGGAGCTCGAGCTTCCGGCGCGCCGAGGACGCGGAAGATGCTCCGGCATCGCCGCTCCACTGGCTCGTCGCGAGCAGCTCGTTCTGCGCCTGCAAGATCTCCGGGCTGTACACGGAGAACATGGGCTGGCCGGCGCGCACCGCGACGCCCGTCTGGTCGACGTGCATCGCCTCCACGAAGCCCGGGGTGCGGACATGGACCTCGCTCAGCCCTTGCTCGGGCGGCATCACGACCGCCGTCACGCGCAGCGGCCCGGCGAACGAGCGATCCTCGGCGACCGCGGTGCGTACGCCGATCGCCTGGATACGGTCGAGCGAGAGAGTCAGCGGCGCCGTGCCCTCGGGTGACGGCGCGGTCCCGGGCGCGGACGGCCCTGCGTCCGAGGCCGTCGGCGCGGCCTCCGGCGGCGCGGTGCGCGCGGCCGAGATGAGCTCGAGGCTCATGTGGCAGATGGGGCACTCGCCCGGTGCATCGGCGACGATCTGCGGGTGCATCGGGCAGTGATACTTCGCCGCGGGCGACGCGCCGTGAGACTGCGCGCTCGAGAGCTCGGTGCGCGCGTAGGAGAGCCACATGAAGGCCGCGAGCGCGGCCGCCCCCAGGACGAGGGCCCAGCGCACGGCGGCCATCGCCCGCGCCCCGCGCGGAGGCGGCTCCTCGCCCTCGGGCATCGACTCCGGGATCGGGTCGGGGGGTCCGTTCGTCGGCTCAGCGATCATGGTCGGCTCCCTCGGCTCCGTCGGCGAGGGCCGCCGGGTCGAGCGGGCCGAGCGTGCGTCGTGGCACGTCGACCCCGACCGCCGCATCGAGCTCGGCGAGCGCATGATCGAGCGCGGCGCGCGCGACGACGATCTCGCTTTCGATGTCCACCACCGCGCGGCGCGCCGTGAGCAGCGTGAGGACGTCCGTGCGGCCGGCCTCGTAGCCCGCCATCGTCGCCTCGAACGATCGCTTGCTCGCGGGGAGCGCGCGGTCGCGCAGCGCCTGGAGCGTGAGGCCCGCGGCGCGCATGTTCGTGTCGGCCATCGCCACCTCCGCTTTCACCGGGATGCTCGCGCCGTTTGCCTCGCCGCGCGCGGCCACCGCGAGCTCCTTCGCCGCGTCGCGCCGCGAGCTCGCCTCGCCCCACAGCCATGGCAAGGTCATCGAGGCGTTGGCGCCGTAGCCGTGGACCGGCATCGGCCCCACCGGCGCGAAGTACAGCGCGGCGACGTTGAAGGAGGGGAGCATCGCCTCCCTGGTGGTGGCGCGCGCCTCCTCGGCGCGTGCGTCGCGCTCCGCGGAGGCTGCGTGGAGCTGCGGACGGGACTGCTGCGCGGTGGTCACGGAGGCGGCGAGGTCCCAGGCGGCGATCTCCGGTTCACCCGATGCCGGCGGCCCCAGCGGCGCCAGCGGGTCGCGCGACAGCAGCGCGTTGAGCCGCGCGCGCGAGCCGAGCACCCGGGTGCGGTCGCCGATGACGTCGGCGTCGACCCGCGCGAGCTCGACCTCGGACTGCGTCACGTCGGTGAGCGAAGCTCCTCCCGCGTGACGCGCGCGCGCCAGCCCGAGGGTGCGCTCGGCGATCTTACGATGCTCGATGTGGATCCGGTGCCGAGCGCTCGCCTCGACGTAGTCGGCGAAGGCATGCTCCGCGTCCCGGTGCACGAGGCGAGCGCGGTCGGCGGCCAGCGCTCGCTCGGCGTTCGCCATCTGCTCGCCGGCACGCTCGCGGGCGCCGCGTGCGCCGGGCGCCGGGAAGGTCTGACCGAGGCCGACCATGATCATGCCGGCGTCGCCGATCGCGTAGGGCTTGGCGATCGGCACCTGCCACACCTGGAGCATCACCTCGGGCGGCGGGAGGCTTCCGGCCGAGGCGGCGGTGAGCCCACTGGCGTGCGCGCGTTGCTCGGCGGCGTGGACGCCGGGATGGCTCCCCACGGCGGCACGGATGACCGTGATGCGATCGATGGTTCCCGACCATGGCTCGTCGGCGGAGGCGATCGTGGGCGCGAGAAGCGCCATGAAAGCCGCCGCGACAGCCACACCCCGGGAGGGCGTGAACGTCGACATGAGATGCTCCTTCGGATGAAACGCGGACGACCCGGACAGGCGTGCCGAGGCGGTTTCAATCCAGAGACACCATCAGCGCGGCGCGATGGCGCGCCAGGGCTATCGGCCCCGCGCGGCCGTCGTGAGCAATCCGAGGACGCGTGCTCGTTCCCGCCCGGTCCAAGGCCGCCGCGCTCGACGCGGTGACTGCGACCAGGGCCGGCGGCAGCACGTGCGGCGTGGCGCCGATGCCGTCGACCGAAGGCAGCTTTCCGACGACGTGCTTCTCGCAGCAATCGCGGGCGCGCAGCTGCGGACTGCCGGCGGCTTCCTGGTGCTCCGCATGGCGATCCCCCGGGCAGCACGGAGCGTCCGTGACCATCTCCATGGTCGGGCAATAGGAGTAGCTTGCGCCTGCGCGCAAAACGCCCGCGAGCACGAGGACGGCCAGGAGCGCGGCGCCCGCGCGGGCCAGAAGCGCCCGACCGCGGGCCGGGATGCCGGCGCTGTTCCTCGACCTCATGAAGAGAGAACCTTAGGTCTCGAAGGCGCAGCGAGCAAGCGTGCCGCGGCCCTCAGTGCACCTCAGTGCAGCAGCGACGAGCGCAGACTCGGTGCCGCGCCCGCCGCGATGACCGCTACCGCGTCGACCTTCTTTGCTATCATGACGCTGGTTTCCACCACGGCGATCGCGAGCACCACGTTCTGCAACATCCCGCGCACGCGGGGATGCCTCGCGCGCGGGCCGATGAACCGGAGGAGCACGAGGAACGAGGTCGCGATGAGGAGCGGCTCTCGCCGTCTCCGCGCGTGTCACACGCTCGTTTCATGCGTGCCTTTCGCTCGGGTATCGCGGATCGAAGTCGCGAGAACGTCACCAGGACTGCCTTGGAGCGACATCGGCTTCACCCAAGGTGCCGCCACGAACGACGGAGTCGTGCGGCGCGCGGACCGCGCGCCGGCACCAATAGCGTGCGGCACATCTCACGTCTCGAGGAGATCTCATCGCCGTCCAGGCCGAGCCGGCGGAGTGGCTGCGAACGGTCGATCCCGATACCAACGAGGCGAAGCCCGCGAAGTACCGCGCGCTGATTGCCAATCGTAGGGGCACGGTGACGGACGCCAACCTGGAATGGGCGTTCTGCACGCGGCCCAAGCCGCTCACCGAGCTGAACGACGTCGGCATCGCGTGCTTCCAGAACGACCCGGCCTTCATCGTGCCTCTGGGCAACGGCCCCCAAGCGGCGGGCGCGGTCCCCGAGAACACGTGCCGAGTCCGGCGACGGTCAGTGCGAGGCCGATTGCAAGGTCGAGCAGGGCTGCGGGGGCGCCGAGCGTTTCCTGGCATTCAGCCTGGAGAGCCGCACGCTCGACGAGGTGCGCGAGGTCATGCGCGTCTCGTGGTTCGCCGTCGGCGGCTCGTTCCGCGACGACCGCACCGGACGCGACGCTGCGGATCTCGTGACGACCAGCGAGAACGAATACACGGCGCCCACCGCGAGCGGCAGCTATCCGCTCTGGGTGGTGCTGCGTGACAGCCGCGGTGGCGTGAGCTGGGCCACCGTCGAGGTCCGCGTCACGAACTGATCAGCGCGCGATCCGCGGAGAGCGGATGCCGGTTGCGGTGCCCTCGCTCACGTCGCGGGGCACGTTCTCCGCAGGGCTCGGCCGGGCTGCCGTGCCACGCTCTTACGACTGCTCGCGCACGATGGTGAGGCACGTCGTCAGCTCTCGCGCGGCTTCGCTCTCCACAGCGGGAGCATCACGACCGCCGCCACGAACGCCGCGCCCGCCCAGAAGGTGATCGCGGCGCTGAAGTCCTTGGTCTTCAGGAGCCAGCCCGTCACGATATCGCCACTGAACGCGCCCACGTAGCCCATGAAGTCGATGAAGCCCGCGGCGCCCGCGATCGCACCGCCGCGCGCGAAGTCCTGCGCCGCGGTGCCCACGATGAGGATCTGCGCGCCGTAGAGGCAGAAGCCGATGGCCGCCAGGCAGATGACGGTGGGGAAGGTCCCCCACGGCACCACGCGGTTGTACGCGAGCGTCAGCACGCCGATCGCAACGAGCAGCACCGCGATCACCGGCGCGCGCCGGCTCTGGAAGTAGCGATCGGTCGCGTACCCGGAGACCAGCGCGCCCGCCGCGCCCGCGAGCGGGAGCACGGAGGTCTTGAGTGCGGCCGCGCTGATGCCCGTGCCCTGCGCGGTCTGGAGGTGACCGGGCGCCCAGTCGAGGAAGCCGTAGCGCACGACGTCGAGCCCGAAGAGCGCGAACGCGAGCAGCCAGATGCGCGGGTTGCCGAGGGTGAGGCTGAGCGCCTGACCCACGGACAGGCGCGGGGGGGGCGGCGGATCGTCGGCAGTGGCATCCGGCTTCTCGCGCAGGCGAAAGAGCGCATGCAGCGTGGAGAAGAAGAAGAACGCGGCCGGCACCAGAAACGCCGCGCGCCAGTTGTGGAACGCGCTCGCGAGGAGGCCCGAGCCGAAGATGGTGATGGCGGAGCCGAGCTGGTAGCTCGTGCCGAGCACCCCCATCATCCGGCCGCGCTGCGTGGGCGTGAACCAGATCGACATGATCTTCACGGTGGGCGGCCAGCCCGCGGCCTGGAAGTAGCCGTTCAGGAACGCGAGGAAGGCGAGGAGCGCGGTGATGGGCGCGACGTCCGACCCGGGCGGCGTGAAGTGCGTCAGGAAGTGCGCGAGCGAGGGCAGCGCCGCCGCGACGCCGGGGAAGGCCACGAACGAGGCGGCGAACGCGAAGAGCACGTTCGCGAAGAGCGAGCCGAACATGCCGAACAGGAGCACGCGCTTCGGCCCGAAGCGCTCCGCGAGCTGCCCGTTCACGAGCTCGCCGATGGCGTAGCCGATCTTGAGGCTCGCGAGCACGACGCCCATCTCGACCGCGCCGATCGCGAGATCCTTCTGGATCTCGGTGCGCACGGGGCCGACGTTGACACGGCACAGGTAGAAGCTGCCGTAGGTCACCCAGAGGACGACGAGCGTCCGCCATTGCGTGCGGGAGAACTCGCGCGACAGGCTCGCCACGGCAGCAGACTACCCCGGAAGCCGTCCGGATCCGGCAAGTGTTGCGCAGAAGTTGCAGAGCGCCCACACGCACGTGAAGAGAAAGGCAGAGCAATGAAAGGGTGGGACGCGTGCTCGTGATCGACGGTGATGCAGGGCGGCGCGTGGCGCTGGCCACGGCGCTGGGCGCGGAGGCGCACGACGTGGAGATGGCCTCCGCGGCAGCGGCCGGGGCGCAGCTCGCGCGCTCCTCGCGTCCCGATCTCGTGATCATCGAGTCGGTCCTCGCGGAAGGATCCGGCACCGAGGTCCTGAGCGTCCTGCGTCGCGACCCCTCCACCTCCCGGCAGCTGGTGCTGGTGATCGGCCCGGCGGGCGACGAGATCGATCGCGTGGTGGCGTTCGAGCAGGGCGCCGACGACTACGTCATCCGGCCCTTCAGCATGCGCGAGCTGCTCCTGCGGATCCGCGCGCTCCTCCGGAGGACACGTACGTCGACGCCGCCCGACACCATCACGCTCGGCGCGGTGCTCATCGACCGCGGGACGCGGCGCGTGACGGTCAACGGCGCGGCGGTGGCGCTCACGCGGCGCGAGCTCGATCTCCTGCTTCGCCTCTTCGACTCGCGCGGGCGCGTCCTGGCGCGCGAGACCATCGTGGCCGACGTGTGGCGCGAGGACTCGGCCTCCGAGCGCGTGGTCGACACCA
Source organism: Polyangiaceae bacterium (assembly GCA_043732195.1). Taxonomy (GTDB): domain Bacteria; phylum Myxococcota_A; class Polyangia; order Polyangiales; family Polyangiaceae; genus Labilithrix. Next base: position 13,442 of record JAYTHX010000478.1, on the reverse strand, counting down.
CGCTGAAGCGCCTGCGCCGCAAGCTCCCCATGCTCAGCCGGCAGATCCGGACCATCCGCGGGACAGGCTACGAGCTCACCGTCGACGAGGTCATTTCACGCTGACTTGGCGACGAAACAGTCGCGAAACACCAGGGATCGTCAGATCCAGGGCGCATGAACGCTGGTGACACCGCCTGGCTCCTCGTGAGCGCCGCGCTCGTTCTCCTGATGACGCCGGCGCTCGCGCTGTTCTACGGCGGCATGGTCCGCAAGAAGAATGTCCTCTCCACGATCATGCACTCGCTGACCGCGATCCCGCTGGTCACGGTGGTGTGGGTGACGTTCGGGTACTCGCTCGCGTTCGGCAAGTCACACCACGGGCTGATCGGCGGCCTCGAGTACCTCGGCCTGCGCGGCCTCGACATGCAGCTGCACGGCACCACGCCCACGCTCGCCTTCGTGGCCTTCCAGATGATGTTCGCCGTCATCACGCCCGCGCTGATCTCCGGCGCCTTCGCGGAGCGCATGAAGTTCTCGGCTTACGTCGCGTTCGTGCTGGCCTGGTCGATCCTCGTCTACGTGCCGGTCGCGCACTGGGTCTGGGCGGAGGAGGGGTGGCTCTACAAGCTCGGCGCGCTCGACTTCGCGGGCGGCACCGTCGTCCACCTCACCGCCGGCGCCTCGGCGCTCGTCTGCGCGCTGATGGTCGGCAAGCGCCTCAAGTACCCGCAGGAGCGCCCGCTCCCGCACAACCTGACCATGACGCTCACCGGCGCTGGCATCCTCTGGTTCGGGTGGTTCGGGTTCAACGCCGGAAGCGCTCCGTCGAGCGGGTGGGTCTCGGCGCTCGCGTTCGTCACCACGCACCTCGGCGCGGCCGGCGGCGCGGTGGGCTGGGTGGTCGTCGAGTGGAAGCATCGCGGCAAGCCGACCGCGCTCGGCATCGCGTCGGGCCTCGTGGGCGGCCTCGTCGCCATCACGCCGGCCGCCGGGTACGTGGGGCCGATGGGCGCGTTCGCCATCGGGTTCATCGGGTCCATCGTCTGCTACGTCGCGGTGCAGGCGAAGTACAAGTACGGCTACGACGACTCGCTCGACGCGTTCGGCGTGCACGGCGTTGGCGGCCTCACCGGCGCGCTCCTCACCGGCGTGTTCAGCGTGAAGCGCACGTTTCCGGGCGTGACCGACCCCATCGGCGCGGAGGGCCTCCTCGCCGGCAACCCCAAGCAGCTCGGGATCCAGGTCCTCGCGTGCGCGGTGTCGGCGGTCTATGCGGTGGGGCTCACGTGGATCATTCTCAAGGTGATCGACAAGACCCTCGGCCTGCGCGTGACGATCACGGACGAGCGCGAAGGGCTCGACACCACGCAGCATGGTGAGGAGGGCTACGCCGGCTGAAACACGACGTCGAAGGACACGCGCACGTGGTCCTTCACGCGGAAGGCGCCCATCGGCGCCTTGATCACGTTCGAGCCGATGCTGGAGAGCGAGATCTCGAACGTGCCGCGGGCCCGCAGCGCGCGGCCTTCGCTCGTGAGCTCCGGCTCCATCACCACCTCCACGCCCTTGCCGTTCGGGACATGGACCCGCACCCGCGCCAGGGCGCCCTCGAGCGTGGCCTCCACGCGCATCATCGCGCTGGGGTGAGCGTGGAACACGTCGCTCTGCATCTTCGCCACGATCTCGCGGCGCTCGGTGGGCGTGAGCGCCCGCGGGTCGATTTGGCCGTCCTTGCCGAGCACACCGGTCACGGCGATCTCGCGAAGCGGCGCCTCGATCTGCGTGGTCCCGGTGCGCGTGCCGTCCTCGCCGGTCACCCTGGCGGTGCCGGAGAGCCCGCCGCACCCGAGCTCGAGGTCGTGCGCGAAGCGCGCGAAGAGGCCCTCGACGAAGGTGTGGATGCGGATCCGCGAGCGCGCGGAGTCGAGGACGAGATCGCTCACGAGCCGAGTATACTCGGCTCCGCCATGCGCACGCTCTACGGGCTCGCCCAGTCGCCCTACACCGAGAAGGCGCGCTGGGCGCTCGATCACCACGCCATCGCCTATCGCTACCACGAGCACGTGCCGCTGCTCGGAGAGGTGCTCCTCCGCCTGAAGGCGAGGGGGCGCCCGTCGGGGACGAAGGCCTCGGTGCCGCTCCTCGTCGACGGTCCCGACGTGCTGCCCACGTCGCTCGCCATCGCGCGCTACGCCGATCGCGTGGGCCGCGGCGCCGCGCTGTTCCCCGAGGACCGGCTCGACGAGGTGCTGCGCTGGGCCGAGGTCTCGGACCGCATCCTCGACATCGGGCGCTCGGCGGTGATGGAGGGGTTGAGGAAGAACAAGGAGGCGCAGCAGGAGGCGCTCCCGCCGTTCATCCCGGGGGCGCTGCGCGGCGCGCTCGCGCCCATGGCGGTCACCGGCGCGCTGTTCCTCGCCTCGAAGTACGGCGTCCCGAAGGACGCGGCGAGCGAGGCCACGAAGCTGCCCGCGATCCTCGACGAGGTGCGCAGCACGCTCGGCAGCGGTTCGTTCCTGCTCGGCAGCCTGACCTTCGCGGACGTCGCGGTCGCCGCTTCGCTCCAGGTCCTGCGCCCGCGCGCGGTCTCGCCGTTCGGCCCCGGCACGCGCGCGATCTGGGCGCACGAGCAGCTCGCGCAGGAGTACGCGGAGCTCCTCGCGTGGCGCGACAGGCTCTATCGCGAGCAGCGCCGCAACTAGGGAGCCTGACACGGCGCCTTCCCTATGCTAGACTCGCTTCCACTATCGTGGAAGCACGCTCGCGCCTCACCCATCTCAAGGCCCTCGAGGCCGAGAGCATCCACATCTTCCGCGAGGTCGCGGCCGAGTTCGACCGGCCGGTGATGCTCTATTCGATCGGCAAGGACTCGGCCGTCCTCGCCCATCTGGCGCGCAAGGCCTTCGCGCCCGCGCCGCTGCCGTTCCCGCTCCTCCACATCGACACGACGTGGAAGTTCCGCGCGATGATCGAGTTCCGCGATCGCTTCGCGAAGGACGCCGGCATCGACCTCCGCGTGCACACGAATCACCGCGGGCTGGCGGAGGGCGCGAGCCCGTTTGCCTGGGGCAGCAACAAGTACACGCAGGTCATGAAGACCCACGCGCTGCTCGATGCGCTCCGCGAGGGCGGGTACGACGCGGCGTTCGGCGGCGCCCGGCGCGACGAGGAGCGCTCGCGCGCCAAGGAGCGCGTGCTCTCGTTCCGCGATCGCTTCGGCCAATGGGACCCGAAGAACCAGCGCCCCGAGCTATGGAACCTCTACAACGGCAAGATCCGGAAAGGCGAGAGCATCCGCGCGTTCCCGCTCTCCAACTGGACCGAGCTCGATGTGTGGCAATACATCTGGCTCGAAGAGATTCCCATCGTTTCCCTGTATTTCGCGGCTCCGCGGCCAGTGGTGGAGCGTGACGGCGCGCTCATCATGGTCGACGACGAGCGCTTCCCGCTCGAGCCCGGCGAGGTGCCGCGCATCGAGACGGTGCGCTTCCGCACGCTCGGCTGCTACCCGTTCACGGGCGCGGTCCGCAGCGACGCGACGACGCTCCCCGCCATCCTCCGCGAGATGATCGAGGCGAAGAGCTCGGAGCGGCAAGGGCGGCTCATCGATCGTGACGAGGACGCATCGATGGAAGCCAAGAAGCGTGAAGGGTACTTCTGAGATGGCGGCCCGCACCTCCACGCCATCCGCCGGCAGCGACGTCGGCGCCTGGCTCCGCGCCCAGGAGCAGAAGGATCTGGTCCGCTTCGTGGCCATCGGCTCGGTCGACGACGGCAAGTCGACGCTCATCGGCCGCCTCCTGCACGACGCTCATGGCCTTTACCAGGATCAGCTCGAGGCCGTGCGCCTTGCCTCGGTGCGCGGCTCCACGCGCGGCGCCGGCTCGACGTCGGACATCGATTTCTCGCTCTTCACCGACGGCCTCGCCGCGGAGCGCGAGCAGGGCATCACCATCGACGTCGCCTATCGCTACTTCGCGACCAATGAACGAAAATTCATCATCGCAGACACGCCGGGGCACGTGCAGTACACGCGCAACATGGCGACGGGCGCGTCGACCGCGGACGTCGCGCTCGTCCTCGTCGATGCGCGCCTCGGCGTGCTCCCGCAGACGCGGCGGCACGCGCACATCGCGGCGCTGCTCGGGATCCCCAACGTCGTCGCGTGCGTGAACAAGATGGACCTCGTCGGCTTCGAACAGGCCACGTTCGACGCGATCGTCGCGGAGCTCGCGGCCATCGCCCAGCGCGTTGGGCTGAAGAGCCTGCACGCGATCCCGGTGAGCGCGCTCGCCGGCGACAACGTCGTCACGCCCAGCACCAGCATGCCCTGGTGGACCGGCGGCACGATGCTCGACTACCTGGAGACGGTGAAGGTCGCGGACGCGTACCGGCCGCGCTCCTTCCGGCTGCCGGTGCAGATCGTCCTGCGCCCGGGCATCGGCTACCGCGGCTTCGGCGGGCAGATCGCCTCGGGATCGATCGCGACTGGCGACGAGGTGGTGGTGCTGCCCTCCGGCCGGCGCACGCGCGTGGTCGGCGTGGACGTGGGCGGCGTGGATGTCGGCGCGGCGTCGGCCCCCTCGAGCGTGGCGCTGCGCCTGGCGGAGAACATCGACATCAGCCGCGGCGATCTCCTGGCGCGCCCCGACGACCTCCCGCATTCCGCGAGCGAGGTCGATGCCGAGCTGGTGTGGATGAGCGAGCGGCCGCTCGACTCGCAGAAGACCTACCTCCTGAAGCACACGACGCGCAGTGTCCGCGCCGAGATCGAGGTGCTCCAGGGCTCTGACCCGGAGACGCTCGCGCCCTCGCCGGCGCGCGGCCTCGCGCTCAACGATATCGGTCGCGTGCGCGTCCGCTGCCGCGCGCCGATCTTCTTCGATGCTTATCGCGACAACCGCGCCACCGGGGCGTTCATCGTGATCGACTCGGTGACGAACGACACGGTGGCGGCCGGGATGATCGTCGGGCTCCCGTCACGTGGCGAGCACCCCGCGCGCGAGGCCGCGAGCGACGAGCTCCGTTCCCAGGTCAGCCCTGCGGAGCGGCGCGAACGCCTCGGCCACCATGGTGTGGTGGTCCGCCTCCTCGGCGCGACCGACGACGCGGCGCGCGCGCTGGCGTTCGTCGTCGAGCGAGAGCTGTTCGATCGCGGCCACGTCGCGACGGTGCTCGAGGGCACGGACGCAGGCCCGGCCGCGACGGCGGAGGCCGCCTCGGCCTGCGCTCGCGCGGGGCTCGTCGCGCTGGTGATCGGGCGGACCCCGGCCGGAGTGGCGGCCGAGGTCGGCGAGCAGCGCCTCACGAGCGACGCCGCGACCGACGACTTCGTCCGCAAGGTCACCGAATCCGTGGTCGCCGCTGCCGCCTCGGCCTGATCCCGGTCACCAGCAGGTGGTTCGGCCGCCGTCGCACACGTCGCCTGCGCCGCTGCTTCGAGACCCTGCAGCTCGGGACCACGTTGCCAAACGTGTTGTCGCCGGTGAACACGCTCGCCGGCTCCTCGGTTGCTGCGCGTGCTCCGGCGCGCCAAACCGTGGACTGCAACCGATGTACCGCGAGGCGTGCGCCGAAGGTCGCTTCGAGCGCCTGGCGCTACGCGACGAGCGCGGCTGCGGTCACGGTTGCGAGAGAGGCCGCTCGAAGGAAGGGCCGGGGCCTTCGTGTCGGACGCCGCGGTCATGACCAGCGAAGACCAGCACGTCATCCTTCGCGTGTCCCGGGGCGGGCGAGGGGGCGTTGTCACCCGGCGGCCCGCCGGGATCTGCGCGTGAGCGCTCGCCAACGATGATTTCCCGCGGTATCTCGGCTAGATCGGTCGCGTGGCGAGCTCCCTCACCCTGCTCCGCAACGCCGAGATCTACGATCCGGCGCCGCGCGGACGGCACGATGTCCTCGTCGGGGGCGGGGCCATCCTCGGCCTCGGCCGGTCGCTCCCGCCGAGCGCCCTCTACGAGGTCGTCGATCTCGAGGGCGCCCGGCTCATCCCCGGGCTCATCGATTCGCACGTGCACGTCACCGGCGGCGGCGGCGAGGCCGGCCCCGCGACCCGCGTTCCGCCCGTCGTGCTCTCCGCGCTCACACGCGGCGGCGTCACGAGCTGCGTGGGCGTGCTCGGGACCGACGGCACCACGCGCAACGTCGCCTCCCTCGTCGCCGCGACGCTCGCGCTGCGCGCGGAGGGCCTCTCCGCCTGGTGCTGGACGGGCAGCTACGAGGTGCCGCCCATCACCCTCACCGGATCGGTGCGCTCCGACATTGCGTTCGTGGATCCCATCATCGGCGCCGGCGAGATCGCCATCAGCGATCATCGCTCCTCGCAGCCGACCTACGACGAGATCCTGCGCCTCGCCGCCGACTGCCACGTCGGCGGGATGATGAGCGGCAAGGCGGGCGTCCTCCACCTGCACCTCGGAGACGGCGCGCGCGGCCTCGCGATGCTGCGGCGCGCGCTCGACGAGAGCGAGCTGCCCGCGCGCGTCTTCCATCCCACGCACGTGAACCGCAACCCGCGGCTCTTCACGGAGGCCCTCACCATCGCCGCGCGCGGGATGACCGTCGACGTCACGGCGTTCCCCGTCGCCGAGGGTGACGAGGCGTACCCCGCCGCCGACGCCATCCTCCTCTACCTCGCGGCCGGCGCGCCCCCCGCGCGCTTGACGTGCAGCTCCGACGGCGGCGGCTGCATCCCCACGTTCGATGCCGGAGGCCGCCTCACGGCGATGGACGTCGGCCGCCCTGCCGCGCTCGCCGATACGCTCGCCATCCTGCTCGAGCGCGGCCAGGACCTCGAGCGCGTGCTCCCGATGTTCACCAGCAACGTCGCCTCGCTGCTGCGCCTGCCCAGGAAGGGCACGATCGCGGTGGGCGCCGATGCCGACCTGGTGTCGCTTGACGACGCGCACCGCATACGCGACGTGATGGCCCGCGGACGATTTCTCGTCCGGAACGGCGAGGCCGTGGTCAGAGGAACGTTCGAAAGCCCATGAGCCCAGCGAAGATCGAAGGCGACAAGAAGCGCGGGTTCATCGTCCCCATCGGGGGCGCCGAGGACAAGGAAGGCGCGGCGAACATCCTGCGCCGCTTCATCGACGTATCGGGCGGCAAGTCCGCGCGCATCGCCATCGTCCCCACCGCCTCCAAGCTCGACGACACGGGCCGCCGCTACGAGAAGCTGTTCCGCCAGCTCGGCGCCGACGAGGCGAAGTCGCTGCCCATCCTCACGCGCGCCGACGCCGCGAAGCAGGAGTGGCTCGACTACATCGAGAAGGCAAACGGGATCTTCATCACCGGCGGCAACCAGCTCCGCCTCACCACCATCATCGGCGGCACGCCTTTGGCGAAGGCGATCCGCCACGCGAACGTGCGCGGCGTCGCGGTCGGCGGCACCAGCGCCGGCGCGGCGATCCTGAGCGAGCACATGATCGCCTATGGCGACGAGGGCCACACGCCGCACGCCGGGCGCGTCACGCTCGTCCCCGGCTTCGGGCTGACGAACCGCATCATGATCGATCAGCATTTCCGCCAGCGCGACCGCCTCGGGCGCCTCCTCTCCGCGCTCGCGTACAACCCGTTCGCCGTGGGCGTCGGGCTCGACGAGGACACCGCGGCCTTCATCGACCACGCCAAGAAGATCACCGTGGTCGGCGCGGGCGCCATCACCATCGTCGACGCGTCGGAGCTCTCTCACTCGTCGATCGCCGAGACGAAGGAAGGCAAGCCCGTCTGCATGACGAACGTGCGCCTGCACGTCCTCGTCGACGGTGGAACGTTCGATCTCGAAACCCGTCGCGCGGCGCCTGCCGAGCACGCCTAGGAAGACCATGGAGCTCCTCGAGCGCCGCGTGTATCGCGGCCCCAGCCTTTACGCGCACTTCCCGGTGATGCGCCTCACCATCGATCTCGGCGTGCTCGAGAGCTGGCCGAGCGCAAAGATCCCCGGCTTCGTCGATGGCCTCCTCGCGGCGATGCCCAGCCTGCGCTCGCACAAGTGCTCCTTCGAGACCGAAGGCGGCTTCGTGCGCCGCCTCACCGAGGACGGCGGCACCTGGCTCGGCCACGTGCTCGAGCACGTGGCCATCGAGCTACAGCAGCTCACCGGCGCGAGCACCGTCTTCGGCAAGACGCGCGGCGAGGGTACGCCCGGCCACTACCACGTGGTCTTCGAGTACGAGGAGGAGCGCGTCGGCGAGGCGGCGAGCAACCTCGCGCTGGCGCTCATCCACGATCTCCTGCCGGCCGAGCTCCGCCCGGCGCGCAAGGCCGACCTGCCGCCCTTCGACTTCAAGACCGAGCTCGTCGAGCTCATCGACTTCGCGCAGCGCCGCCAGTTCGGCCCCTCCACCGGCGCGCTCATCCGCGCCGCCGAGGCGCGCGACATCCCCTGGATGCGCCTCAACGACTACAGCCTCGTGCAGCTCGGGCACGGCAAGTACCAGAAGCGCATCCAGGCGACGGTCACCTCGGAGACGCGCCACATCTCGGTCGAGATCGCCTCCGACAAGGAGGAGACGAACCGGATCCTCGGTGAGCTCGGGCTGCCCGTTCCGCGCCAGCGCGTGGTGCGCACCGCCGAGGCCGCGGCCGCGGCCGCGGAGCGCCTCGGCTACCCCGTGGTCGTGAAGCCGCTCGACGCGAACCACGGTCGCGGCGTCTCGCTCGATCTCAAGAACGGCGACGAGGTCCGAGCCGCCTTCGAGAAGGCGCGCGAGCACGCGCGCAGCGTGGTCATCGAGAACTTTCTCGCCGGCTTCGACCACCGCATGCTCGTCGTCGGCGGCCAGCTGGTCGCAGTCGCGAAGCGCGTGCCGGGCCACGTCGTCGGTGACGGAAAGAGCACCATCGCCGAGCTGGTGGCGATCGTGAACAGCGATCCCCGCCGCGGCATCGGCCACGAGAAGGTGCTCACGCGCATCGAGCTCGACGCGCAAGCCGAGCGCCTCATGGCCGACAAGAGCGTCACGCGCGAGACCGTGCTGCCTGCCGGCGAGATCTTCTACCTGCGCGGCACTGGCAACCTCTCCACGGGCGGCACCGCGATCGATCTCACCGATGTCGTGCACCCCGACAACCAGGAGATGGCGATGCGCGCCGCCATGGCCATCGGCCTCGACGTGTGCGGCGTCGACTTCATCACCCCCGACATCCGCGAGAGCCATCGCGAGGTCGGCGGCGGCATCTGCGAGGTGAATGCCGCGCCGGGCTTCCGCATGCACGTCGCGCCCACCGAGGGGAAGCCGCGCGACGTCGCCGGCCCCGTCATGGACATGCTGTTCCCCGCGGGCGCGCTCTCGCGAATCCCCATCGCCGCGATCACCGGCACGAACGGCAAGACCACCACCGCCCGCATGGTGGCCCACATCCAGAAGATGAACGGCCACACCGTCGGGCTCGCCACCACCGACGGCGTGTACATCGACGGCGAGCGCACCGTCGCCGGCGACATGACCGGTCCGCAGTCGGCGCAGATGGTCCTCCGCGACCCCGCGGTCGACCTCGCGGTCCTCGAGACGGCGCGCGGCGGACTGCTCCGCGCCGGTATGGGCTACCGCAACTGCAACGTCGGCGCGGTCATCAACGTCAGCGAGGACCACCTCGGCCTCAAGGGCATCGACACGCTCGAGCAGCTCGCCGAGGTCAAGCGCATCGTGGTCGAGGTGGCGCGCGACTGCGCGGTCCTCAACGCCGACGACCTCCACTGCCTGCGCATGGCCGACCACACGAAGGCCGCGCGCATCGCCTACGTGACCATGAACCCGCGCCACGATCTGGTGCGCAAGCACCTCCGCGCCGGTGGCCTCGCGGCGGTCCTCGAGGAGGGCATCAACGGCCACATGATCACGCTCTACGACAAGGGCGCACACCTCCCGCTCCTCTGGACGCACCTCATCCCTGCCACCATCGAAGGCAAGGCGATGCACAACGTGCAGAATGCAATGTTCGCGGCGATGATGTCGTACGCCATGGGCGTCAAGGTCGAGAACATACGTCAGGGCCTGCGCACCTTCGATACCTCGTATTTCCAGGTCCCGGGCCGCACCAACGTCTTCGACGGGCTGCCCTTCAAGGTGATCCTCGACTACGGCCACAACCCCGCCGCCGTGCAGGCGATGGTCGATCTCTCGCTACGCCTCGAGTGCAGCGGGCGCCGCGTGTGCGTGCTCTCGGCCCCGGGCGACCGGCGTGACGAGGACATCCGCGGGATCGCGCGCATCGTGGGCAAGGCGTTCGACCACATCATCCTCCGCCGCGACGACGACCTCCGCGGCCGCGGCACCGACGAGATCCCGCGCATGATGGAAGAGGAGCTTCTCGCTTCGGGCTTCCCGCGCGCCGAGCTCCAGGTCATCCCCGACGAGCAGGCGGCCATCAACGCCGCGCTCGCGGCCGGTCAGCGCGGTGACCTGTTGCTGCTGTTCGCCGACAAGATCGCGCGCAGCTGGAAGCAGGTCATCTACTTCAAGCCGACCTTCGATGGCGCCGGCTTGGCCGCACCTCCGCCGCCCGCCGCCCGCAGCGCGCCCGTGGTCCTCCAGTCCGACGGCACCGGTGAGTTGCTCGACGGCGCGCTGGTCATCGAGGACGAGCGCGGCGTCCGTCTCGCTCGCGATCGCGACGACTGACGCGATGCACCTCGTCGACGCTCGCCGTCTCACCGGCCCCACGCATCTCTCCCGGCATCCGCTCGTGGTCGTGGAGATCGGTCTCGCCGACGGCGAGTCGCTCGACGCGGCGATCACCGCCTACCGCCACGAGCTCGATCGCATGCGCGGCGCGCTCGGGGCCGACCCGGGGGTCGAGCTGCTCGTGCGGCCGCATCGCGGCGGCGCGATCATCGCTTACTCGACGCCCATCGACGTGATGCTCGCGTGGGCGGAGGCCAGCGAGTGGGCCGGGGAGAGCGCGGCGGAGGTGCTCGTGGGGCGCGGTGCGCTCTCGCTCGAGCCGAAGCGCTCCGATGTTGCCGACATCCTCGCGCGCGACACGAGCCCGCAGCTGCTCGCGCTCGCGATCGAGGCGAAGAAGCGCGGCGTGCCGCTCCTGTGGGACGACGAGATCGTGAGCATCGGGACCGGGCGCGGCGCGATCGCGTATCCGCGGCATGCCCTGCCACAGGTCGCCGAGGTTGCCTGGGGCGCGGCCTCGGCCATCCCCGTGGCGCTCGTGACCGGCACGAACGGAAAGACCACCTCGTCGCGCCTGCTCGCGCGCATGGCGCGTGAAGCGGGCAAGCGCGTGGCGCTCGCCTCCACCGACGGCATCGCGATCGGCGACGAGACCCTCGAGCAAGGCGACTGGACCGGCCCGGCTGCGGCGCGCATCGCGCTGCGGCGCACCGACGTGGACCTTGCGGTGCTCGAGACCGCGCGCGGAGGCATCCTCCGGCGCGGCCTCGCGGTCGACACGTGCGATGCGGCGCTGATCACGAACGTGAGCGCCGATCACCTCGGGCTCTACGGCATCGACGACGTCGTCGGCATGGCCAACGTGAAGGCCGTGGTCCTGCATGCGGTGCGTCCCGGCGGAACTGCGGTGCTCAACGCGCATGATCCGCTCCTGGTGGTGCTCGCTGCGGAGCTGACGTGCGAGGTCACCTTCTTTGCCGACCTGGACGGCCCCGCCGATGCGACCGCCCGGGCGACCATCGAGGCGGTGCTCGCTGGCGGCGGACGCGCGGTCGTCGCCGAAGGGGGCGCGATCGTCGCGCTGCAGGGGGAGCAGCGCACCGAGATCCTGCGCGTCGACGAGGTACCGATCACGTTCGGGGGCAGCGCGCGGTACAACGTGCAGAACGTGCTCGGAGCGGTGGCCATGGCGCGCGCGCTCGACCTCCCCGCCGCCGCGATCGCGGCGGGCCTGCGATCGTTCGGCATGAAGGACAACCCGGGGCGCGGCCAGGTGGTGGTTCGCGGCGGGGTCACCGTGGTCCTCGACTTCGGTCACAACGCCGAGGGCGTGCGCGCGGTGCTGGGCTTCGTCGACTCGCTCCGCGGTCCCGACGGCCGCCTGTGGGTCGCCGCCGCCAGCCCGGGCGACCGCACCGCCGCCGAGATCGAGGCGGTGGCGCGGGCCATCCATGCAGCAGCGCCCGCGCGCGTGTACGTGCGCGACCTGCCCGACTACCTGCGGGGCCGCGCGCCCGGCGAGGTGCCGGCGCTCTTCGAGCGCGCGTTCACCGCGCTGGGGCTGGCCCCCGATCGTCTGGCGCAGGCGACATCGGAGGTCGCCTCGCTGGAGCAGGCGTTCGCCGTCGCGCGGCCGGGCGACGTCATCGCGGTGTTCGTGCATCTCGACGGCGAAGCGGTGCACGCGTTCCTGGATGGGCTGATTCGAGAGACAGAGAATCGCTGAGTCGCGGCCGCGAGAACTTTGCTCACGGGTCTCCACCGTTGGACCGCACGGTGGTACGGCTGGAGGATGGATCGAGACCAGATTCTCTCTGCCTCGGGCAGCGCGCTGGCTCGCGCGATCCGGGAGCGGCGGGTGACGTCGAAGGTGGTGGTCGACGCGCACGTGACGCGCGCGAAGAGCGTCAATCCCGCGCTCAACGCGATCATCCGCGATCGCTACGACGCGGCGCTGCGCGAGGCTTCGCTCGCCGACGAGCGCACCGGCGACCTGCACGCCGACGATCTGCCGCCGTTCCACGGCGTCCCGTGCACCATCAAGGAGGCCTTCGCGTTCGAGGGCATGCCGAACTCGTCGGGACTGTGGGCGCGGCGCGACGTCGTCGCCAGCAAGGACGCGACGGTGGTGGAGCGGCTGCGCTCCGCGGGCGCGATCCCGCTGGGCGTCACGAACACCTCCGAGCTCTGCATGTGGTTCGAGAGCTCGAACAAGGTGTGGGGCCGTACCAACAACCCGTACGACCGCGCGCGGACCGCTGGCGGGAGCTCGGGCGGGGAGGGCGCGATCGTCGGTGCAGGCGCCTCGCCGATCGGGCTCGGCTCGGACGTCGGCGGCTCGATCCGCATGCCTGCCTTCTTCAACGGCGTGTTCGGCCACAAGCCGACGGGCGGCATCGTGCCCAGCACCGGCAACCATCCGCCGGCGCGCAACGACGTGGAGCGCTTCGTCACGTGCGGGCCGCTGGTGCGGCGCGCCGAGGACCTCATGGCGGTGCTGCGCATCATCGCCGGACCGGACGGGGTCGAGCAGCGCTGCGTGGCGTCGGCGCTCGGCGATCCCGCGGCCGTCGATCTGCGAAAGCTCACCGTGTACTCGGTGGAGAAGGGGCCGGGCAGCGTGGAGCCCGTGCTGCTCGCGGCGCAACGTCGCGTCGCCGAGGCGCTCCAGGCGCGCGGGATGAAGGTCGAGCGCAAGGCGATCCCCGGGCTCGCGCGCTCGTTCGAGATCTGGTCGGCGATGATGGACGAGGGGCGAGGGAGCGAGAGCAGCTTCCGCGATCTGATGGCCGCCGGCGGCCCGTTCCATCCCTGGCGCGAGCTCGCGCGCATG
>JAYTHX010000477.1:0-8738 GCA_043732195.1 Polyangiaceae bacterium | reverse complement strand
TCGACGACGGGCCAGGCCTGCTGCTCATCGTCGAGAAGCATCCGTGGGGCAACACGCTGGACGTGACGAACGGCGTCGAGAAGGCGCTGGAGTCGCTTCGACCAGCGTTGCCCGGCGTGAAGGTCGATCCCACGATCTTCCGGCCGGCGACGTTCATCGAGATGTCGCTGCACAATCTCAACCGCGCGCTCATCATTGGCTGCGTGCTCGTGGTGCTGGTGCTCGGCTTCTTCCTTCGCGACTGGCGCACGTCGATCATCAGCCTCACGGCAATTCCGCTGTCGCTCGTCGCGGCCGCGGTCATCATGCGCTACCGCGGCGGCACGATCGACACCATGGTGCTCGCGGGGCTGGTCATCGCGCTCGGCGAAGTGGTGGACGACGCGATCATCGACGTCGAGAACATCCTGCGTCGGTTGCAGCAGAACGCGGGGCTCGCGCAGCCGCGCCCGGCGGTGCGGGTGGTGCTCGAGGCGTCGCTCGAGGTGCGGAGCGCCGTGGTCTACGCGAGCCTCGTGGTGGTGCTCGTGTTCGTGCCGGTGTTCTTCCTCGACGGCCTCGCCGGCTCGTTCTTCCGCCCCCTCGCGCTCTCGTATGTGCTCGCGGTGGGCGCATCCCTGGTGGTGGCGCTGACGGTGACGCCCGCGCTCTCGCTGATCCTTCTTGCGAAGACGAAGCGGAGCACGAAGCCCACGCCGCTCGCCGCGTGGGCGGCCCGCCGGGTCAGGCCGCTCCTGAACGCGGCGCTCGACCGTCCGCTCCAGGTGCTCGGCGTGGTCGCGGTGGCGTTCGCGGCCGCAGGGTTCGCGCTGCCGTTCTACGGCGAGAGCTTCCTGCCGCAGTTCAAGGAGACGGACTTCCTGATGCACTGGGTAGCGAAGCCCGGCACGTCGATCGACGCCGTGCGGCGCAGCACGCTGCGCGTGAGCAAGGAGCTGCTCACCGTGCCCGGCGTCACGCACTTCGGCTCGCACATCGGCCGCGCCGAGGTGGCGGACGAGGTGGTCGGACCGAACTTCGCGGAGCTGTGGATCAGCGTCGACGAGGGCGTGCCCTACGCGCCGACGGTCCAGCGTATCCAGGGCATCGTGGACGGCTACCCCGGCATCACGCGCGACGTGCAGACGTACCTCCAGGAGCGCGTGAAGGAGGTGCTGACCGGCGCGAGCGGCGCGATCGTGGTGCGGATCTCCGGGCCCGATCTCGCGGTGCTGCGCGAGCGCGGCGCCGAGGTGGCGAAGGTGCTGGGCGGTATCCGCGGCGTGAAGAACCTGAAGGTCGAGCCCCAGGTCATCGTCCCGCAGGTGAGCATCCGCCTGCGCCCGGCGGCGGCGGTGGCGCTCGGCGTTTCGCCTGGCGAGCTCCAGCGCATGACGGCGATGTTGCTCCAGGGCCAGCGCGTGGGCGAGCTCTATCGCGACGGCCGCGTGCTGGACGTGATGGTGGTCGGACCCGAACGCTACCGCAGCGAGGTCAGCATGCTGCGCGAGCTGCCGGTGTGGACCACCGCGGGCACCACCGTGCGCCTCGCGGATCTCGCGGACGTCACCGTCCAGCCCTCGCCGAACATCGTGCAGCGCGAGGGCGCGGCACGCAGGCTCGACGTCTCGTGCGACGCCGACGGTCGCGATCTCGGCTCGGTGGCGAAGGACATCCAGGCGGCGCTCCAGCAGGTGACGTTCCCGCCTGCGCACCACGCCGAGCTGCTCGGCGAGTGGCAGGCGCGTGAGGCGGCGCGCGGTCGCCTCCTCGGGCTCGCGGCGCTCGCGCTGTTCGGGATCGGCGTCATCCTCTATTCTGATTTCGGCACCGCGCGGCTCGCGGGCCTCGTCTTCGCGAGCCTGCCCTTCGTGCTGGTGGGCGGCGTGGCGGCGGTGGGGTTGACCGGGGGCGTCATCTCCCTGGGCTCGACGGTCGGGTTCGTCACCGTGCTCGGCATCGCCGCGCGCAACGGCATCATGCTCGTGAGTCACTTCCGCCATCTCGAGACCGAGGAGGGGATGACGTTCGGTCGCGAGCTCGTCGTGCGCGGAACGCTCGAGCGCCTCCTGCCGATCCTCATGACGGCGCTCGCGACGGGCCTCGCGCTCTTGCCGCTCGCGCTGCGGGGCGACAAGCCGGGCTACGAGATCGAGCACCCGATGGCGGTGGTCATCCTCGGTGGGCTCGTCTCGTCGACCCTGATGAACCTGCTGCTCCTGCCGAGCCTCTACCTGCGCTGGGGCTCACCAGTCTCGGCGCGGATGGGTCCGCCGTGCGCGGGGACGGCGGTGGATCCGACCGCGTAGCCGAAGAAGTCGTGCGGCGCGGCGAGGTTCGGCTTCACCGCGACCGCCCACGTGACGAGCGAGGCCGCGAGCACGCCGGACACCGTGAGGTCGTCAGGGCACCGGCCTCAGCGCGGAGCGGAGCGGCACGTCATGGGAACGCCGTGAACATCTCGGAGAGGGGTTGCGCGGCCTTTGCGCCGCGCAGGTAGGGAACGCCGAAGATGGCCTCGAGCGTGCGCAACATCGAGGAGTGGGTGAAGGGCGTGGAGCTCGCGAAGCCCTTCTTCGCGAGTGGGGAAATGGCGATCATGCCGATGGGCCCGTCCGCAGCGGACTGGAGCGGCGCCTCGTCACCTTCGTCCCAGAGCACGAAGATCACGCCGTTGTCCTGGTACGCGGCGGACGCGAGGATCTTCGGGATCTGCGCGGCCAGCCAGTCGTCTCCGAGCTTGATCTTCCCGCTGTCGCTCGCGATGAGGCTGCACGCGCCGCCGAAGCCGTTGCCGTGCATGTCGTTGCACAGGTTCGGGGTGATGAAGTTGTAGCGCCCGACCTTGTTCGCGGTGAGGTCGGTCGCGAAGTCGGCGTACGGCTTGACGTGCTCGAGGCAGTGCGCGGAGGTCGGCTGGTTCGTGTCGGTCACGTCGTCGAAGTACAGCTGCGGCGTGTGCTTCGGATCGTACAGGCCGCTCGCGGTGAGCGGGCACGCGCCGGCCGGCGCATCCTCGGAATAGGCGCGCCAAGCGATGTTCTTCGCCTCGAGCTGCGCGGTGAGGTGGTCCTTCGTCGACTGGTGATTCACGGACGGCGCCTTGTCGTCCTTGATGCCGAGGTTGTCACCGGCCTCGAGCCAGACGTAGTTCGGCTCGCTCGGGTGATTGCCCGGGGGCGTCGCGTACGCCTCGGCGTGCGCGCCCATCGGCAGTAGCGTCCCGTTGATGTACGTCGCCGACGCGCCGGCTCCCTTGATGGTGGCCCACGAGTGGTTCTCCATCAGGATCAGGAACACCGTCTTGATGCCGGTGGTCGGCGTCGCGCTGTCCGGCGTCGTCGCGCCGTCGGGGCGGGACCCGATCGCCCCGTCGGGCAGCACGGACCCTCCGCCGTCAGGGTCGGGCGCGGCGGCTCCGGGGTCGACGCCGCCGTCCGACGAGCCGCACGCGAGCGGCGCCGCGAGGGTGCAACCGAGCGCAACGAGGAGGAGGACACGCGCGGGGGAGGTGGGAGCGTCCATGGCTGCGCACCACTCCGCGCCGGCGGGCGAGAACCTTCACGCGAACGTGAACCCGCGACCGCGAACCGGGTTGGAATCTCCCCTCCACCCGGCTCGCGCTGGACGTCCTGCGGCAGGGCCGCGGCATTCCGCTCGATGATCCGACCGTCGAGCCGCGCGCGCCGCTGGCATCCCCGGTCGACGTCTCGTCTCGGTGCAGATCTCGGGGCGGCGTTCGCTCGCTCGACGCCTACGCCTCGTGGTCCGTCGACCTGCGGAGCGCCGACGTCCGCGACCGCTACCTCGGCGGCTTCACGTACGCGTGGTGAGCGCGATTCAGTCGGTGAGCTCCATGACGCGCTGCTCGAGGCCGCGGCCCTTGGACACGGCGGCGATGCGCGCCTGGTTCTGGAGTAGGACCCACAGCACCGCGCCGATCACCTGCTCCGCGTCGACGCCCGCGGCGCGCTCGAAGTAGACGACCAGCTCGCGCTTCTCGTCGTCGAAGTCGACGCGCTTCACCATGGGGAGGTCGCGGACGAGCGGGATGGGCGCCGGGCCCGGCGAGAGCTTGATGCGGATCTCCGCGCTCGAGGCCGTGAGCTCGGTCATCGAGCCAGACGCGACGAGGCGACCGCGATCGAGGATGGCCGCGCCGTCGCAGATCTCCTCGAGCTCCTGGAGGTTGTGGCTCGAGACGATCAACGTGCAGCGCCCCTTGCGCGACTTGATGAGCTGGCGCACCTCGTAGGCGACGCGCGGATCGAGGCCGGCGGTCGGCTCGTCGAGCAGGACCACCTCGGGATCGCCGATGAGCGCCTGCGCGAGCTGCACGCGCTTCGCCATGCCGTGCGAGAGGCTCCCGCACTTCACGTTCCACCAGTCGCGCCCGTCGACCTCGGCGAGCACCTCGCGCGCCGAGTCCTCGACGCGGTCGGCCGGGATGTCCTGGAGGCGCGCCATGTGGATCAGGAACTCGCCGACCTTGTCGGCGCCGGGCAGGAGCGCGTCCTGCGGGAGCACGCCGATGCGCGAGCGCAGCTCGTCGACCTGGTTGGGCGCGTAGCCGAGGACCTCGACGACGCCCTCGGTGGGCTGGAGGAAGCCGGCCATCATCGAGAAGGTTGTGGTCTTGCCGGCGCCGTTCGGGCCGATCAGCCCGTAGACCTGGCCGGCCTTGACCTTCAGCGTCACGCCGTCGACCGCGGTCTTCGGACCAAAGCGCTTCGTCACCTTGGTGAGGCGGATGGCCACCTCGACGGGCTTCTTCTTGCGCTTCTTCGCGCCCTCGGCGACGAAGATCTCCCCCGTGCCCTCGGGCGCATCCTTCGCGTAGGGGTTCGACATCGGCGCCGGCGCGTCAGCCTTCGCAGGAGCGGGCGCGGGCGCGGGCGGCTCGGGGGCGGGGGCGGGCGGAGGCGCGCTCGCCTCTTTCGTCGCGGTCACTTCGTCGGCCGACATCAGACGTCCTTCTTGGTGAAGAGGTACGAGCCGCCGGCGATGTAGAGCGCCGCCATGCCGAGGCAGCAGGCGAGACCGGTCATCAGGCGATCGAGGCGCGGGTTGACGAGCATGTCCTCGTAGAAGTTCGGATAGACGTACATGAGCGCGCTGGCGTGGGTGACGCCGCCGATCAGCCAGAACATGAAGAGGACGAAGAACGTCGCGAAGGTCACCAGCAGCGCGATGATCGGCGACTTGAAGAGCGAGCTCACCAGGATGGCGATCCCGCACCAGGCGGCGCTCATCGGCAGCGTCAGCAGCCAGAAGCGAATGCCCCAGCCGAGCGCGGTGGCCGCGGGCGCCTCGCCACGGGCGATGCACACCACCCAGATGAGCGCGTGCACCGCGAAGGTCATCGTCGAGATGGTGGCAAAGACGCCGGCCCACTTGCCGATGAAGTAGGACGCGCGCCGCGTGCGCAGCGTCCAGTACCGGACCGCCTTGTGCTGGAGATCGCCGGCCACGCTGTCAAAGCTGAGGAGCGAGATCACGAGCGGCGTGATCCAGATGGTGAGCAAGAAGACGGCGATGAGCACCTCGGGCGCGTCCGCGAGCGACTTGCCGGTCGCGGGATCGCCGAAGATCTGGGTCGCCGCGTCCTCCCGGATGGAGCGGAGGGACTCGGGATCGATGTTGGGCATCTTCTCGTGCTTCAGTTGCTGGACCTTGACCAGCAGAAGCGACGCCGCCGTGCCGCCGAGCAGCGACAGCACGAGAAGGACGATACCCTTCGCGCTGCGGAAGCTCTTACCGAGCTCACGCTGCGCAACGAACCGAATTTCTGAGAGGGGGCTCACGGCCCGAACGGTAGAACGGCCGAGCCTCTAGCGCAAACGAGAGGCTCTACCTTCTGCGCCGAGGGATCAAGTTCGGCGACGGCGGCGTACGACGCCGGCGGCGATCGCCAGCCCGGCGACGGCGGTAAGGGAGATTCCCCCCAGCCCGTCGGTCGTGTGGCCCGGGGTCGAACAACCACAGCCGCCATCGTCCGTCGAGGAGGACGGGGTGGTGGCCGGGGTGGCGGTCGGCCCGGCGGGCTCCGGCGGCGTGACGACGCCCGTGGGGGTCAGCGTGAGGCCGTCGTACGCGCTGTCGGACTCGCCCTCGTTGCCGATCTGGACGTAGAGGTCCGTGGTGCCGGCGGGCACGTCGATCACCGCGCTGTGCTGCGTGCCCTCACCCCCGGCGACCTTCTTGTCGGCGTCGTGCGTGCCGCCCCCGGTGGCGGTCCAGGTGATCGGCTTGCCGAGCTTCGCGAGGACCACCAGCTTGGCGGGAGAGGCGTTGCCGCCGAGCGGGTTCGTGCCGCCGCTCGCCTTCCGCGTGGTGAACGTCACGGTGAACTGCGAGTTGCCTTCCGTCTTCCCGTGCACCTGGATGATGCCGGGCGCGACCGCCCCGAAGCTCACCGACTGCGTGCCCGGCGCCGCGAAGCCGCCCAGCGCGGGCTCGGCGGCCTTGATCGGCGCGCCCGTCGATTCGAAAATGCGCTCGCAAGACGGCAGGACGCCGCGGCCCGTCATCGCCGTCTCGAGCGCGGTCTTGCCCGCGGGGAGGTCGGTGGCGAGCGTCGCCGCGAAGAGCTTCGCGAGGTCGTCGTAGCCGAGGTCGCCGTTGCCGGGGCTCGTGCGCATCGCCTTGTAGAGCGCCGCGTCGAACTTCGTGCGGTCGGCCTCGGGCAGCGACACGCGCGCCTCCCAGAGGGCGCCGGAGAAGAGCGTGGAGTCGAAGTGCACCTCGCCGATGACGGCGCTCGGGCACTTGTCCTTGTTCGCCAGCGTGCGGATGACGCCGGAGTTCTGCGATATGTCCTTCGAGGCGTACTCGCCGACGTCCGGGTCGCCGGCGAGCGCCGACGAGAAGTAGTCGGCGAGCCCCTCGTTCATAGCGCCCGGCGAGTCGATCGCGCCGCGCGCGTCGACGTGCCACGCCGCGAGCTGGAGGGTCTTGTCGACGACCGCGTGCGTGAACTCGTGGTAGACGACGTCGCCGTCGTACGCGTAGTCGCGCTGCGGTCCCTGGCCGAACCAGAGCCCGCCGCCCTTGAGGCCGTACAGCTGCTCGAAGATCGCGCCGAGCCCGCCGCCCGCGGGTGAAAAGAACGCGTTCGAGAACGTCTCGAGAGCGATGTTGGGATCGGCCGCGGCGGCGATGTTGCCGGTGCTGATGCCCGCGGGGATCTGGAGATTCGCGACGACGCGCAGCGGCTTGTCGACGACGACCTGCGCCTCGGGCGTCCCCGCGAGGCCGCGGAAGAACGCGTAGGCGCGGGTCGTGTGGTAGTACATCGAGACCTCGGAGAACTCGTCGCTGCGCGACGCCAGCGCGCCGGCCACGTCGGACGGCGTGTAGTTGAAGTCCCCCTCGGCGTTGGCGGTGGCGACCTGCTCGATGTCGCAGACGTGGACCTTGAGCGGGAAGCCGCTGAAGCTCACCGACTTGACGGTCTTGTGATCGATGCAGTTTGCAGACGTCACGAAGTCGTTCGAGAGCTTCCCGGCCGCGGCAGCGGAGGGCGCGAGCGCGAGCGCGAGGCTCTCGAGTGTCGGGCTCTTGGTCGGGTTCGTGCGGTACATCATCGCGTTCGCGTGCTGCACGAGGTCGCGCGCCTCGAGGAGCTTTCCGGTCTGCGCGTCGACGACGAAGCGCGGCGCGAACGGGATCCCCGCGGGCACCTGCGGGAGCACGACGTAGGCGAGGCGCGAGCCTCCGCCCATGAGCGGCCACACCACGAGGTGCGCGTCGCTCGCGGTGACGGTCCCGATGGCGACGCCCGCGCTCGCCTGCGCCGCGGCCGCCGCCGTGATGCCGGGGAGGGTGGAGCTGGGGAGGTCGTCCTGGAGGTCGACCGCGGTGAGGATCGGGTCGCCGCTCGCGGAGAGGCGGACCGCAGCGCCGCGGCCGATGACGGGCAGGCCGTGGTGCAGCTGCGCGAAGTGGGTGATCGACTCGCCGTCCCCGAAGCGGTCGGTGCTCGTCGCGACCGCCGTGACGTTGCGCGAGGCGGGCACGACGCGCGCGAGCACGGCGTGCGCGCGGCTCTCGAGCTGCGCGTCGCCGAGGGCGAGCGCCGAGCGCGCGCTCGAACGCGCGGCATACGGAGTGAGCTGCGTCCGCCCTTCGGCGTGGGCCGTGGAGGAGAATGCGCCCACGAGGGCGAGAGAAGCGAGCGGAGCAAACGTCCGGCGCACGATCAATCGCATGAAATCCTCCAGAATCCCGCGCGTCGGGAATCCCCGCCCGGCGAGCGGACTCTGTCACTGCCCCTCGGAAGATCAACAGTAGATTTTGGCCGATCGGCCAGTCGTGTGCGGCAACTCCATGAAATAACGAGATTTCGCGGGAGGGTCTCGAAAGCCTTTCAACGAGCGCCAAATCTCCTCGACGCCGGCGCGGAAAGCCTTTACTCCGATGGGGTCTCGGCCGCATGGCCCTGTCGACCCGGAAACGTGAACCCCGCCAGGCCGGAAACGGAGCAACGGTAGCGCGGAAAGGTGTGGCAGGGCCGTTACCTATTTAAGGCCCGGCGCACCCGCAAGGCGCGCCCGCGGGGACGATTCGCGTGGCGCGAGGGTAATCTTTCCGGTACGAAAGCTTGCAGGGGAAGGCGCTTTGGCGCTCTGCCCGCAGGTTTCGCCCGGCAGGCCTCTGCCACCGGGCTCGTTTCGGAAACGTTCAACGCGGTCCTGACGTCCTCCCCAGGAGCCAGGATCGGCGCCCGAGGCGCAACGCGCTTTTCCACCTCTTTGCAG
>JAYTHX010000476.1:0-23687 GCA_043732195.1 Polyangiaceae bacterium | reverse complement strand
GCCAGCGATGCCTTCATCATCGGCGCGGCGCTCACGCTCACCGCCACCACCGTCCTCACGTTCGTGCTCCCCCGCAGCAGCAGCAAGAAGGTCGGCCTCACCGTCACGCCCGGCCGCATCGACGAAGGGTTCTCGTTTTGAGCCCGCTCCGGATCATTGGCGGACGCTGCGCCAGCGACGGCGACTGCGCGGGCCCCGCGACCGGCTCGGTGTGCAGCAGCGGCGCCTGCATCCGCGGCGCGCTCATCACGCCCGATGCCGCGGCTGGGGATGCCGCGGAGAGCAGCGTTGCCGCGTCCGGCTGCGCGAGCGACCCCTTTGCACGACCCTCGAGCGAGCGCTACGTGACCTTGCGGCCTGCGCCGTCGTACGCGGCGAACGCGATGCGGCGCGCGGGGCTCGCGAGGTAGTCGCGCGCGAGGAGCGTGAAGACCAGCGCGTCGTCGATGTCGCCGTTGGAGTGCACGAGGCGCTCCTTAAGCGTCGCCTCGTGCACGAAGCCGAGCTTCGGCGGTATGCCCGCGCTGCTGGAGTTCCTGCTCGCGCAGCGGATCTCCACCCAGCGCATGCGGCCGACCTCGAACGCCAGGCGCGTCAGCGCGCCGGCCACCTCGGTGGCGTAGCCGTTCCGCACGTGTGCGGAATGGATCCAGTAGCCGATCTCGAGCCCGCCCTTGCCGACGCGCGGGTGGAGCCCGGTGCCGCCCACGCACTCCCCGTCCCGGGTGAACACGCCGAACATGAAGTCCTCACCGATGTCGAACCACGAGCGGAAGAGCCGCAGCTTGTCCGTGACCTCGCCCAGCGTCTCGGGCTCGCGATCGGCCCAGAGCATGTAGGGGCGGAGGTGCTCGCGGCTCTCGTCCTCCGCCTTCTTCACGCGAGGCGCATCGTCCGGGCTCCAGCAACGGACCACCAGACGAGGCGTCTCGACGCGATAGATCGCAGGCTGCACTCAGGCCTTCGCGATGCCCACCGGACACGAGACGCCCAGCCCGCCGAGCCCGCAGTAGCCGTCGGGATTCTTCGCCAGGTACTGCTGGTGGTAGTCCTCCGCGTAGTAGAAGGGCGGAGCGTCGACGATCTCGGTGGTGATGCGGCCGAACCCCGCCTCTTGCAGGTTCGTCTCGTACGCCGCCTTCGAGGCCTCGGCGGCGGCGCGCTGCGCGGGCGAGAACGTGTAGATGCCGGAGCGGTACTGCGTCCCCGCGTCGTTGCCCTGGCGCATGCCCTGGGTTGGATCGTGGTTCTCCCAGAACGTCTTGAGGAGCGTCTCGTACGACGTCTGCTTGGGATCGAACACCACGCGTACCACCTCGTTGTGCCCGGTTCGACCCGAGCACACCTCGCGGTACGTCGCGTTCGGCGTGAGGCCGCCCGCGTAGCCGACCTGCGTGGAGACCACGCCCGGCACCTGCCAGAACTTCTTCTCGACCCCCCAGAAGCAACCCGCGCCGAAGATGGCGAGCTCGAGCCCTTCGCCGAACGGCTCACGCATGCGCGAGGCGAGCACGATGTGCTTGTCTCCGACGACGATGGGATCCGAGCGCCCCGGCAGTGCCTGCGCGGGCGTGGGAAGCGAGACCTTGTCTTGCGTGAAAAAACCCATGGGCTGTCCTCCTCAGATACGGAATTTGTACCCTCGTTCTACGCTGCACACCCGCACTTCGTATCGCTCGTAGAACGTGTCCCGTCCGCGGGCCTGGAAGGCGGAGTGGGCCGGCACGTCCTTGAACTCACGGATGGCCTCGAGCGAGTCCCAGTACGAGAGGGAGATGCCGGATCCGTCGGGATTTCTCGCGCTCTCGAAGCCGAGGTAGCCGGGCTGCCGCGCGGCAAGCTCCTCCATGGCGTCGGCGGCGGCGCCGTAGCCGTCGTCGCGCCGCATTCCGCCGAAGCCGGAGTGCATCTGTGCGCTCACCGCCCGGGCGAGCGCGCGCTCCGTCCGATCCGCGGGCCAGAGCTGCTTATCCTGGAAGAGCTCGGCCACGTACTCGCAGATCGCGAGCGAGTCCCAGATCGCGACCCCGGCGTCTCGAACGGCAGCACCCGCTCCGCGAACGCGAGGCCGGCGTGCCGGAGCAGGAGCTTCGCGTCCGCCATGCCTCGTTCATACCCGCTCCAGATGAAGACCGGGCCCGGCACGTCGATGCCGGCGATCCTCGGCGAGTGGAACCCCGGAGCGATCAGCCGATGCCGGCGGTGCCGAGCAGGTGACCGATGAGCGCGGTGACGGCCATCGCCGCGCCGCCGCCGACCAGCACGCGGATCGCTGCGCGTCCCATGGGCGCGCCGCCGAGCCGCCCGCCGAGCGCGCCGAGCACCCCCAGCCCCACGAGGCTCACCGCGGCGATCGCCGCGATGCGGAGGGAAGGAGGCGCGACGAGCAGCGTCACGATCGGGAGGAGCGCCAGCGCGGCGAAGCTCGCGGCCGAGACCGCCGCAGCCTGCAATGGTCGCGCGATGGTGTCGGGATGGAAGCCGAGCTCCTCCCGCAGGTGGACGTCGAGCCGGCCCTCGCCCGCGCTCAGCTGCTCGGCGACCTTACGCGCGAGGTCGGCGTCGAGCCCGCGCCTCCGGTAGATGCCCGCGAGCTCCTCGAGCTCGCCCCTGGGGTCGGTGGCGAGCTCGCGCTCCTCGCGCGCGATGTCGGCGTTCTCGGCGTCGCGCTGCGAGCTCACCGAGACGAACTCGCCGGCGGCCATCGAGAGCGCGCCGGCGACGAGGCCGGCGATGCCCGCGACGAGCGTGGCCTCCTTCGTCCCGTGGGCCGCTGCGACGCCCATCATCAGGCTCGCCGTCGAGACCACGCCGTCATCGGCGCCGAGCACGGCGGCGCGCAGCCAACCCCCGCGCTCCGCCACGTGTCGTTCGGGATGTCGCTTCACGCAGCCGTTCTAGCACTCATCGTACGGTCAGCGCGGCGCTGCACGTCGCGGCATCCAGTTTCCCGGCCAGCCAGCCGATGATGCAGCGATCCTCGACGCCGCCCTCGGCCCAGATGGCGAGCCCCTTGTGGTCCTCCGTCCCGCGCGCCTTCCGCACGAACGTGAGGCGCTCGGGGAACGCGCCGCCTTCGAGCACCACCTGGCTCGTCTTCTCGGGCTCGAGCGCCACGAGCGATTCAAACGTGGCGTCGTACTCGGCGATGGTCGTCGTGCCGGCCTTGGAGCTCGGGCGAGCGCCGGGCGCGAAGCGCAGCCCTTCGCGTCCGTAGACACGCAGGTTGCGGTAGGTCACGCCGTGGCAGTCGAGCGTGCCGCAGCGATGAGCGAGGAGGTCGGCGACCGCGGGGAAGGTGGCGCGGTCCGGCGGCGTCGCGACGCTGCGGTCGCCTTCGTTCGCCGTCACGCAGGCCGCGCTGGCGATGCCGGCGACGCCGGCGACGAGCGTGATGCACGCGAGCGCGGCCCTCACGGGACCACCCCGTCGGCGGGCACGAAGACGCGGCCCGGCGAGGTCGGACCCGCGGGCTCGACGTGGCAGCCGGCACACGCGCCGGCGCGACCGATGAGCGACGACATCGTGACCGTGACCCCGCCGAGCGCGACCTCGGCCTTCATCGGATAGCTGGGCGTGAAGCGCGCCGGCGCGACGTAGAAGTTGCCGGCGGCGTTCGTGGTGGCGCGGTAGACGGCGCCATCGGCCGAGGTGAGCGTGACCATCGCACCGACCGCGGGCGCGCTGTCGGTCGCGGTGCGGTAGACGGTGCCGGCCACCGCGAACTCGGGCGGGCTCCCGAGCTTGCCGTCGTGGCAGACGGTGCACGGCTGACCGGCGCGATGGAGCGGCCCGGTGCCGACGCCGGGCGCCTCGTCGCCGAGGGCGGCTTGCTGCTGGTCGTGCACGGGATCGCACGCGCCGAGGGCGACGGCGAGGATGATGAGAGGTTCGAGCAAGGGCTTCAAAACTCGGCCTCCAGGGAGAGGACGCTGATCGCGGAGAGGCGGCTCTTGATGTAGAGGTCGTCGAGGTACTGCGTCTGCGTTCCGTTGAGCTCGACGCCGAGCACCCACGAGCGCGGACGCTCGGCACTGCCGATCGCCACGTGCAAGCTCGCGCCGCCGGTGACGCTGGCGAGCGGCCCGAGCTCGCGATCGCCGGTGCGAAGCGCCGGGAAGTCGAGCTGCGGCTGCATCACGTAGGCGCGCTGCCAGAACACCACCGGCGTCTGCGCGTGGAAGCGCACGTGCGGACCGAGATCCGTGCGCTCGCCGAGATCGACGATGAAGCGCAGGTCCGTGCTCGAGGCGCGGAGGCCCCACGAGTCGGTGTAGAGCCGCTCGTCGACGCGCAACGTGGAGTTCGCGAAGCGATGCGCGAGGTGACCCGCGAGCGCGTAGCGCGTGCGCGCCGTCGGCAGCTGCTCGAGGACGCGGGCGGGGAGGCGCAGCTGATCGACGTTGACGACGGAAGCGCCCTTCGCCACCACGACCCCCGGCGCGAACATCGGCACGTAGCGGTACGGCTTCGACGTGTCGCCGCGCTCCACCACGAGGTCGCCGACCGCGGAGAGGACCGTCGCCTTGTCGAGGTCGAACGTGGCGCCGCCCTTGAACGCGTCGTGATCTATGATGCGCGAGAAGACCGAGAACGGCGTGCCGCTGCGCCCCGCGATGTCGTGGCCGTGCTCGTAGCCGAGCAGGAGCGTCGCGTTCTTGTCGAGGATGTCGCGCTGCACCGAGCCCGCGAACGTGTACGCTTGGTAGTCGGGCTCGATCGACACGTCGGCGCTGCCGCCGATCCCCCAGAGGCCGGGCTTGTAGAGGCCGCCGAGCGATCCGACGTGCCGGACTTCCTCCCAGCGACGCGAGGCCGTCGACACGATGTCGACCGACGCCGCCGACACGACGTCGACGAGGTAGCGCCCGTCGACGCTCCAGCCGGCGGTCGGGTTCGTGAGCGACCCGGCGATGGTCGGCGAGACGACGTAGACGTGATCGCTGTCCGCATAGCCGGCGAGCTGCGTGGACGCGCGGACGTCGATCGCGCGCGTCGGCGTCGGTGTCGTAGGCGGCGGGCCCTCGTCGGGCTGCGCGATCGCGGTCGTCGTTTTCAGGAGGGCGGCCGCGACGAGCGCGGCCATGCGCAGGTGCGCAACACTCAGTTGCAGCCGCACCCGCCCCCCGCTTCGAAGCCCCCGCCCGTCGCTCCTTCCTGGATGGCGCGCGTGTGAGCCTCGGCAGGGCTCGCCATGTCCGCCGTCGTCATCGTGCGATGGGCGAGGCGCCCACGGTCGTAAGGAGGAACGCCGCCACACGCGGCGACGAGGCCGAGCGCAACGCCGAGCACGATCAGGTGGCCCACGCGCCGCGCGAGCAAAGAATCGAACGCCATGTCCTCCTGTAAGTACCGACGGCTCTTTCGGATCAGGCGCGCCCGAAGAAATACTTCGCAGCTTGCGTTTGCCGCGGAGTTGGGACTGACTTGCCGACGACGATGCTCTTCGCCGCCGTCAGCGTCCTCGTCGTGCTCGCCACCGGCGATCCGGGTGACGGATCGACGCGCGCCATCGAGCAGTCGCTGCGCGCCGCGCTCGCTCGTGAAGCCACGGTCGTGGTCCGCCCCGGTGATGCGAGCGCGAGCGACACCGAGCTCGCCGCGCAGGGCGCCGCGGCGCACGCGACGCTGCTCGGCGTGGTGTCGTGGAGCGAGAAGCAGCGCCGCGTGGTGATCCGCTTCGTGACGTTGCCCGGAGGGCGATGGACCGATCGCGAGGTGCGCTTCGACGCGGCGGACGTTCCCACCGAGCGCGGCCGCACCGTGGGCTTCGCGCTCGCCTCGATGATGCCGGAGGAGGCGTTCGCCTCGCCCGCGTCACCGCCGTCACCGCCGTCACCGCCGGTCTCGCCTTCGCCTTCGCTCACGCCGCCGCTGCTCTCGCCGTCGCCTGCGGAGGAGCGTCCGCCCGCCGCGCTGCCGCGCCCGAACCCGCTCGCCCTCGATGCGTCCGGCCTCGCGGTCGCGGCTCCGACCGGCTACGGCGGCGGCGCCGGCGGCGCGCTCGCGCTGCGCGTCCCGATCGCCGGCGCGCTCGGCCTCCGCGTGGCGGCGAGCGCGCGCGCCGAGTCGATCGGCCCGGCCCAGGCGAGCCTGCGGGTGATCGGCGGCGCGGCGGGGCTCGCCTGGCAGCCGTGGCTCGATCCCCAGCGCCGCTGGGCGATGGGCGTCCGGGTGGACGCCCTGCTGGTCCACCTCGACGTGGCCCACCTCTCGGAGGACGACGCCGCGGCCACGCATCTCTCGCGCTTCATGGGCGGGGTCGCCGCCGCGCTCGAGGGCACGTTCCGCTTCGCGGAGCACGCGGCGGTGGTCGGCGCGCTCGGGACGGAGGTGGTGTTCGGCCGGACGGACATCTACGTTCACGAGCGCCGGGTGACCACGCTCCCGCCCTTGAAGCTCATGGCCGAGCTCGGTTTGCGGGTGTCTTTCCGATGAACGCTTTTTATTGCCTGATCTTCGAGCGGTACCGGTACCTGCCACGTGAAGCAGGAAAATGACGTCACGCCCCTCCACCGCGGCGCGCTCGAGGCTGCGGGTGGTCCCGTCCCCGGACGTGGCCACCCTGCCGGCCCGCCTCCCTGCGCCCACCCTCGACGACAGCCAGCTGCTCGCCTCGATGCGCGTCGGCGAGCCCGACGCCGCCACGGCCGTTCACGATCGCCTGCGGCCAGTGGTCGAGCGCGCGATCCGCAAGCTCCTCGGCCCGCGCGACCGCGACCACGAGGACCTCGCGCAGCACGCCATGATCGAGGTCGTCTACACCATCGACAAGTTCCGCGGCGACTGCCCGCTCGACGCGTGGGCGGCGACGGTCGCGGCGCACGTCGTCTACAATCACATCCGCAAGGCCACCGTCGAGCGTCGCATCTTCGAGGGCTTCCGCAGCGACGAGGCCGAGGGCGCCCCGTCGAGCCGCAGCCTCTCGCGCGACACGTCGGCGCGGAGCACGCTCCGCCGCGTGTTCCTTCATCTCGATGCCATCGAGCCGGCGAAGGCGTGGGCCTACGTCCTCCACGACGTGTGCGGCTACGACCTGCGCGAGGTCGCGCAGATCACCGAGTCGACCGTGGCCGCCGCGCAGACGCGCCTCGTTCGCGGGCGACGTGAGCTGCACGAGCGCATGGCCTCGGATCCGGAGCTCGCGCCGATGGTCGCGGGCGAGAAGAAAGAGCGGGAGGGGCCCACATGACCACGCCGGATCCCATGAAGGCGATCACCCAGGAGCTGCGTGAGGCCGTCGACGATCCGGGGGATGTCGACGCGCTGCCCGCCGGGCGAGACGCGGCCATCGCTCGCATCGCGGAGGCCCTGCGCGCGCGTGCGCGTGTCCGTCGTCGTGAGCGCCTGCGCGCGCCGCTCCTCGTTGCTGCCGCGCTCGTCCTCGCGACCGCGAGCGCGTTTGCGGTCCATCGCTCCCATCGCGATGCCACCAGCGGCGCGACCGCGCGCTCGGCGACCGATCTCGGTCGGCTCGGCGAGCAGTCCGGCGCGGTGACCGCGCTCCGCGACGGCCACGCCGAGGCCATCGCCCACGGCGAGCGCCTGGGCGAGGGTACGGAGCTTCGCACCAGCGGCGCCTCCGAGGCGAGCCTCGACTTCGACAGCGGAACGCACGTGACGGTCGGCGGCGCCTCGCGCGTTCGCCTCGTCGAGCAGACGGCGAAGAAGCGCTTTGCGCTCGAAGCCGGGTCGTTCTCGGCGAAGGTCGCGAAGCTCGGACCGGACGAGCGCTTCGTCGTGACCACGCCCGACGCCGAGGTGGAGGTTCGTGGCACCGCCTTCCGCGTGGCGCTCGTCACCGGCGAGCCGAGCTGCGGCGGCGGCACGCCCACGCGTCTCGAGGTGACCGAGGGGGTGGTCGTGGTCACGCATGCGGGAACGCAGGTCCGCGTGGCAGCGGGCGCTCACTGGCCGGACTGCGGCAGCGCGGTCGCGGCGGTGCTGGTCGCGCCTGCTGCACCGCCGTCGGTCCGCGCGAAGCCGGAGGCGGTCGCATCGACGCGTGCGGTCGCGCCGGGCGCGCGCCCCGCGGCGAGCTCGCACCTCGCCGAGCAGAACGATCTCTTCGACGAGGCCATGCGGCGCAAGCGCACCGGCGACGCCGCGGGCGCCGTCATGCAGCTCGATCGGCTCCTCGCGGCGTTCCCCGGAGGACCGCTCTCCGAGGGCGCCGCCGCCGAGCGCATGCGCCTGCTCGTGGCGTCCGACCCTGGACACGCCCCTGGCGCCGCGCGCTCCTACCTGTCTGCCTTTCCGCACGGCTTTGCGCGCGCCGAGGCGGAGGCGATACTCGCGGGGCGCCGGTGATGTGGAGGGCCCGCGCCGTTTGCACGACGGCCACGCTGCTCGGCGGGCTGCTCGGTTGTGACGAGGCGTTTCACTTCGACGTCCCCTCCGCCAGCGATGCCGGCGAAGGGGGGCTCGGTGCCGACGACGACGCGAGCACCCCCGGCAGGTGCACGAGCGACGCGACCTGCAGTGGCCTTCGATGCGAGCCCGCGAGCGGGCAGTGCGTGGCGTGTCGGGAGGACGGGGACTGCACGAAGAGCGGGCTCGGCCGCTGCGAGCCGACCACGCACGTCTGCGTGGCGTGCCTCAACCGCCCCGACTGCGCGAAGCGCCAGGATTGCGACACCGTCACGCATCGCTGCCTCGACGCGTGCTTCGATGGCGACGATCCGTGCCCCGCGGCGGGCTTCGTCTGCGCCGAAGATCTCGGGCACTGCATCGAGTGCCGGACCAGCGCGAGCTGCGCCGGCGCGCCGGGCGGCCCCGTCTGCGACCTGCCGATCGGTCGCTGCGTCCAGTGCTCCAGCAACGCGCAGTGCCCCTCGCCGAATCCGATTTGCGACCGGCGCACCGGTCGCTGCGAGGCGTGCGTCGCCTCGCTCACCTGCGGCGCCGGAGCGTTCTGCGATCCCACCAGCCTGACCTGCCGCACCGCGCCCTGAGCGCCTTCGACGAACGACCGCGGACCGATGCGCTCACTCTCCATTCTCGTTCTCTTCCTGGCGACCGGCTGCGCGCGCCAGGCGCATGTCGCCTCGACGACGCGGCTGCGCAGCGCCGATGCGCCCCTGAACGCGCCGGTCGGCAGCGGTGACGGCGTCGCGCCGCGCTCGGCCCAGCCACCGCATGCGCCGCGCGAGCTCGACGACACCAGCAGGAAGAGCGTAGCGCTCGAGACCGCGGCGTACACCGACAGCGATCACGTCAGCGTCGTCACGCCCGCCATCTCGGGCACCATCGAGAACGTCGTCGACGGCGCGACGCTCCAGGGCAGCTACCTGGTCGACGTCGTCTCCGCTGCGTCGGTGGACATCGTGGCCACCGCCTCGAAACGCTGGCACGAGGTGCGGCACGCTGGAACGATCTCCGGGCGGTACAAGCCGCACGATCTCGGCGTCGGCTTCGCGGCGTCCACCTCGAACGAGCCGGATTACTTCTCGTACGGCGCCTCGGGCAACCTGAGCTACGACCTCGACGAGAAGAACACCTCGCTCTTCTTCGGCTACGGCTACGGCCACGACACCATCGGCCGCGGCGGCACGCCGTTCACCACCTTCGCGCGCTCGCTCCAGCGCGGCAGCTTCCTCCTCGGGCTCGATCAGGTCATCGGGCCGGCGACGCTCGCCTCGCTCTTCTTCACCGCGATCATCGAGAACGGCGATCAGTCGAAGCCCTACCGGTACATCCCGATGTTCTCGGCGGTCGAGGCCGCAAAGACGCCGGCCGGGGCCTCGATCGACTACGTCAACGAGCACCGGCTCACGGAGCGCCCCCTCGAGCAGCTCCCCCTCGCGCGGCGGCGCTTCGCCGTCGGGGCAACGCTCGCGCACCGCCTCGAGAGCGGCACGCTGCGCGCGAGCGAGCGGCTCTACGACGACACCTGGGGCGTCAAGGCCACCACCACCGACGCGCGCTGGCTCTTCGACGTGGGCGACCGCCTCCGGCTCTGGCCGCACGGTCGCTTCCACGCGCAGTCCGGCGCCTCGTTCTGGCAGCGCGCGTACGTCTCCGGCGCGCAGCCCGGGTTCTCGCTGCCGGCGTTCCGTACCGGTGACCGCGAGCTCGGCCCGCTCTGGGCGATCACGGGCGGCGGCGGCGCGCAGATCTTTCTCGGGGGCGCCGCGCACCCGCGCTTCTTCTCCATCACGATGGAGGCCGACGTCGTCTACACGAGCTACCTCGACGACCTGTTCATCACGGCGCGGACCGGGGTGCTCGGCTCGGTCACGCTCCAGCTGGAGGAGCCGTGAAGCGCTCGCTGGGCCTCGCGGTGGTGATCGGCGCCGTGGTGTGGGCCTGCGGCGATCCTTTGCAGAATGCACGGGTCGCTGCGCTGGGCGACGAGCGCGCGGGCGTCTCGCCGGGCCCGGGCCATCGCCCGGGTCAGCCGTGCCTGGCGTGCCACGGGGGCAGCGGCCCCGCGGACGTCGACTTCAGCGTCGCCGGGACGATCTACCAGACCGCCGCCGCCGACTCGCCGCCGCTCGCGGGCGCCACCGTGACGATCTTCGACGCGACGCAGCTCGCGGACGGCGGCGTCCCGCACACCGCTACCACGAACGCCGCGGGGAACTTCTTCGTGCGCCAAGAGGAGTGGTCGCCCACGTTCCCGCTGCACGACATCGCCCTCAGCGGCGCTGGCATCGCCACGCCGACGGTCATGCACACCGTCGTGGGCCGCGACGGCTCGTGCGCGACGTGCCACTTCGACCCGCGCGGGCGCGACTCGCACGGCCACGTGTATCTCGTCGTGGACCCGGCCGATCTCCCGGGGGCCGCGCCATGAGGCACGCCGTCCTGCGCTGCGGAGCGCTCGCGCTCGCGTGCGTCGCGGCCGTCGCCTCGGCATGCGGCGCGCCGCCCGACGACGCGCGCATCAGCGTGGTCACGCCCGATCGCGCGCAGTTCCCGCCGGTGAGCGCGCTGCTCGACCACCGCTGCGGCTCGATCGATTGCCACGGCGCGCGGACGCGCAACCTCCAGATCTACGGCTGCGAGGGCCTGCGCCTCGGCGATGCCGCGCCCGGCTGCCGGAGCTCCAGCGGGACGGACACGAGCGTCGAGGAACACGAGGCGACGTTCCGCTCGCTGGTCGCGCTCGAGCCCGCCGTCATGTCGGCCGTCGTCCAGGGGGGCGGCGCGCACCCCGAGCTCCTCACGTTCGTCCGCAAGGCGCGGGGCACGGAGGCGCACAAGGGCGGCGCGCTGATCACGCCGGGCGACGACCAGGACGTCTGCATCACGTCGTGGCTCGCGGGCGCGACGAACCTCGACGCCTGCGCGGCGGCCGTCGCCGAGCCCGTGAGGGTCCGATGAGGAGCTCGTCTTTCGCGCGCGCTGGCGCGATCGCCCTCGGCCTGCTCCTGGTGACGGAGCACGCGCGCGCCGATCGGCGCACCGAGACCGCCGCCGTCGAGGCGCTGAAGCGCGCCGACGACGACTACCTCCAGTCGGACTTCGCGAAGGCGCTTCGCCGGCTCCAGGTCGCGGAGCGCGCGTGCGGGGAGGCGAGCTGCACGAACCCGACCCACGCGGCCCTCCTGCGCGACATCGGGACCATGGAGCTGCGCCTGGGCCACGCCGAGACCGCCGCCAGCGCGTTCCGCCGCGCCGCGAAGCTCGACCCCGCCATCGAGCTGAATCCCGATTACGACGCGAAGGATCTCCGCGAGGCCTGGAACGCCGCGGTGGCCGGCGCTGCGGCGCCCGTGGCGAGCGGCGACTTCACGCATCGGCCCGCGGCGGCGCAGAGCGCGAGCACGCCGCTGCCCGTCCACGTCGAGACCGCGAACGGCGACGTGCGCAGCGTGGTCGTGAAGTACCGGGGCGAGGGGATGCGCACGTTCCGGCGCGCGGTGCTCGAGCCCAAGGGAACGGGATGGGGCGGCTACGTGCCGTGCGCCGACGTGGTGCCGGGCACGCTGCGCTACTACGTGCAGGGCTTCGACAGGAACGGCGAGCTCGCGGCGAGCTCCGGCGATCCCGCGCGCACCTTCGAGGTGCCGATCCGGAGCGGCGCCGTCGCCGACGCGCCTTCGCTCCCCGGCGAGCCGCCGCCTCCGAAGTGCAGCGCCCAGGACACGCAGGCGCTCGACCTCGATCGCGGCGAGCGTTGCACCGAGGATCGCCAGTGCAGGAGCGGTACGTGCGGCGGCGGACGTTGCAAGGCGGTGCCGGCGTTCGAGCAGGAGGAGCCCGCGCAGCAGGGGGGCGCGCGGCCGCGCGCGCGGCTCTGGATCGGCGTCGCCGGCTCGCTCGATCTCGCCGCTCCGCCCTCGGGCAGCGAGGTGTGCGCGCCGGGCAGCGGCTACTGGTGCACCACGCCCGAAGGGAGTGACCTCGCGTCGAGCCCGGCGCTCGTCCCGCGCCAGCGCGGCCTCGCCTCGAGTGAGCTGTCGCCGGGCGGCGTCCACGTGCTCGCGACCATCGACTACGCGGCGACCGCGAACCTGCTGCTCGGCGTGCGCGTCGGTTACGTCGCCAACGCGTACCCCGGTGCAGCGGCCGCGGCGGCGGGCAAGACGCTCGCGGCGGCGTTCCACGGCGAGGCGCGCGGCACATGGGTCTTCGGCGACGAGCCGATGGCCCGCTCCGGCCTCGCGCCGTACGTCTTCGTCGCGGCCGGCGTCGCGCACTTCGATACGCCGGTGACCGTCATGGTCGCGCAACAAGGCGTTGCGGGACAGCGCGCCGTCCATGCGTGGTTCGTGTCGGGCCCGGCGTTCGGGGCAGCGGGCGGCGGCGCGCGCTATGCATTCTCGCCGCGGATCGCGTTCTCCACGGGGATCGGGCTCGACGCGGCGCTCGGCCCCGGCGCCTTCGGAATAACCGTGTCTCCGGAATTGAGTGTCCAGTATGGATTCTGAATCCAGACTTCAAACGCATGCAGCGCAGTGCTAATCGCTCGTTCCAGCGAAACGGAGAGAATATGTATTCAACACATTTGTGCTCGGTCACCGGTCTCGCGGTGATGGTCTTGCTCGCCGGGTGCGCCAGCGCTTCGGATCCGCCGCTCGGCGGCCCGTACGGCGGAACGGCCGGCGGCACCACGACCTCGGCAAGCCCCACCGACCCCGCCGTCGGTCCGGCCGCGGCGGACGCCGGCAGTAGCGGGTCGAGCGGGAGCAGCGGCACGAGCGGCAGCAGCGGGTCGAGCGGCAGCAGCGGTTCGAGCGGCAGCAGCGGTTCGAGCGGCGGCAGCAGCGGTTCGAGCGGCGGCAGCAGCGGTTCGTCCGGCGGCAGCAGCGGTTCGTCCGGCACCGTCACGCCGACGTGGACCAGCATCTGGACCGGCTACTTCGCGAAGGGCACGGCCGGGAACTGCGCGAAATCCGGCTGTCACAGCCAGATGGGCACCGCCACCGGCGGGTACTCGTGGCTCGCGGGGAAGGGCTACATCACCGCGACGAAGGCGCCGCTCGCCGATCCGGCGCAGTCGTGTCTGAGCTGGCTCGGTGGGAACATGCCGCCCTCCGGCGCCACGTCGAACGCCGCGGCGTCGAGCGCGCTCGTGGCATGGGCTGCGGCCGGAGCGCCGAACAACTGATGCTGCGCGCGCGGGCGTGCGCGGGCCTCCTCGTCCTGGCGTCGCTCGGGGCGGGGTGTACCCACGTCGCGCCCTACCAGCGCGGACGTCTCGCTCACCCCACGATGACGCAGGCGACCGAGAGCGCCGCGGCAGGTCACCTGCACGCGGTCCAGGAAGGCGCGGCGGGCGGCGGTGCGGTGGCGGAGAGCGGCTGCGGCTGCAACTGAGCGCGGCGGACCTCGAAATCGACGACGCGTTGCCTGCTCCGGCGAGCCCGCCGTTACTCAGGGATCTATGAGGGTTGCCTTCTCGTTCGGCTTCGCTTCCGCCATGTCACTCCTCGCGCTCGTCGCGGCCTGCGGTGGGGCCGCCGCCTCGGAGGTGATGGGCTCCGTCGCCGACGGCGGAGGCACGGCCGCTGATGGCTCGTCGGGCAGCTCGGGCAGCTCGGGCGGTGGGGCTGACGCGGCGCCCGCCGAGAGCCCGTTCGTCGGCACGCCGGCGTACGTGCCGACACTCGGTCGCAACACGCTGCAGGGCGAGCACCCGAACGGAGGCAACCCGAGCAAGCGTGCGTGCTTCGATTGCCACGGCGGCGAGGGCCCGGGGCCGGACTTCTTCGCCGCGGGCTCGGTGTTCACCGACGCGAAGGGGACCACGCCGGCGGCGCGCATCGAGGTGCGCCTCCGCGACGGCGCGGGCAATGCGGTCAGCACCTACTCCGATTCGCTCGGAAACTTCGTGGTCACCGCGGCCACCGCCGCGAAGGCGGGCGTGACCTTTCCACTGCATTCCGGCGCCCGCAACGCGACGACCACGAACCTGATGACCGACGCTGCGCCCAACGGCGACTGCAACAACTCGGGCTGCCACGGCGGCAGCCAGGGTTGGATCCACGTCCCGTAGCGCGCGCTACTTCTTCTTTGCAGCGGCGGCGGCGCTGGCGGGCTTCGCGGTGACCGTGAGCTTGCCGCTCATCATCTCGCAGCGAACTTCTCGTCGACCTCGAAGGGCGCATCAGCCGCCTGGGTGCCGGCGTAGTAGAAGATCTTCGACTCGCTGGTAGCGCAGTTCGCGAACTGCTTGTCGCCGGGGCATGCCGTCATCACCCACGTGCCGTCGGTGGCCTCGCAGCCGCCCTTCTGGATGGTCGCGACCCGGTCCTCCTTGATCGCGTACTCGCTGCACTTGCCGGCGTTCGCGAGCTTCTGGCAGGAGCCGGTCTTCGCCGCGGCCGACGTGGTGGAGGCCGAGCTGCTCTCGCCGGCGGCGCCGCCTTCGTCCTTCTTCCCGCACGCGACGAGGGAGAGGGCGACCAGACCGGTGAACATGGCCTTCGTGATGATCGTGGATATCGTGGACTCCGAAGATTGAAGAGTGGTGCAGGCTGCGTCAGCGTGCGCGTCCCGGTGTGCAGCGCGCTCGCGAAGGGGGGCGTGCCCATCGTCATCGACAAGCACGACGGCAGCATCGATGAGTTCACCCACGTCGGCGCGATCGCCGCCGAGCAGGACGGCGCGCTCCTCGTCG
This sequence comes from Polyangiaceae bacterium, assembly GCA_043732195.1. Classification (GTDB taxonomy): domain Bacteria; phylum Myxococcota_A; class Polyangia; order Polyangiales; family Polyangiaceae; genus Labilithrix. Next base: position 8,617 of record JAYTHX010000476.1, on the reverse strand, counting down.
ACATGCGCTACCTGCGCTGAGCGCTCGTTCGATGTGGCAGCTCGGCACTGCGCTCGACGCCGAAGCCCAGCTCGCGCGCTCCTGGGCCGCGGCCGCGCCCTTCCCGCACCCAGGTGGTGCTCGCGGCGGGGGAGGTGGTGCGGACCACCTCGGCGCGGCTCATCGAGCCGCGCGCGAACCGCCCGTGAGCGCGCGGGCGCCGCCGAGGTCCGGGCGCGGCTCGAACATGCAGGATACACGCGTTACGCGCTGCTCGACCGCGCGAGCTACGAGCATGCGCCGGCGTCGCCGTCGCCTGAGCTCGCGTCGGGCTTCGAAGCGAGCTGGCCCGGCGCGCTCGGCGCGCTCGGCTGCGCAGCCTGCAGGGCCGCGGACGTGCCGGGGAGAAAGCGGCTGAGGATCGGCAGGCCGCGGTCGGCGAGGAGCTTCGCGGTGCGGCCGAGAATGTCGGGGAGCTGCTCGAGCAGCTTCTCCGTGGCGTTCGGCTCGCTCTCGACGCACATGATGCGCGGGATGCCGTCGCGACCGACGGTGACCACCGCCACCGGCTCGATCTTCAGCACGCCGCCGGCGCCGAGCGCGCCCGACTCGCCCGACGATGCGTCCTGCTTCGCCCCGCCGTGCACCGCGCCCGCGCCGAGCGCAACGCGCAGGCGATGGATGGGCACGATGGTCGCGTCGCCGAGGGTGTAGGGCTGACCCATCAGGGTCTCCGTCTTCGACATCGCGTGCAGGCCCTCGAGCAGCGTGTGCACGACCCCGGTGATCTTCGTCGAGCCGGTCGGCTTGTCGTTCGAGGCCATGCGCTCAAATTCTCCGGGATCAGGTGGTGCTCGAGACGGGCAGCGTAGACGAAACGGCGGCGCGCTTGCGGCGCAGATGAACGTGGTGCCAGGCGAACCGCAGGACGTCGCGCAGCACCCTGGCGGGGACGACGCCGAACGAGATCTCGGCGCCGCCGTCGATCACCGTGCGCCCGCTCCAGTCGAACGACGGCGCGAACGTCCCGAAGGGCGCGAGCAGCGCGGCGAGCGGGAAGAGGACCGCCGCCGCCTTGCCAGTGAGCGTGGGATCCTCGAAGCCGCACAGCAGCGTGCCGTTCACCGAGACGTCGCGCAGGCCGCGGAACACGTCGAGGCCGAGGCCCGGCAGATCTGCGGTGTCGGTGCGAGCGAGGAGGCCGTCCTTCGCGCGCGCCGCGACACGCGCGGCGCGCGTGGTGGCGCGCGGCTCCCTCGGCGGTGATGGCTGCTCGAGCCAGCGCAGCAGCGCCTCGAGCGACACCTCGGGGACCATGCGCCGCCAGCGCTCGCGCGCCCGGAAGTGGACCGCGAGCACGCCGGGGCCGCCGAGGATCGCCGCGGCGCTCGCCGCGAAGCCCGCCGCGCCGAGACCGCCGGCCAGCGAGACGACCGACTCCTGCGTCGTCGCCTTCAGCGAGCCCTCGACCCGCCACGCCCGCAGCGCTGCCACCACGAGCGCCGCGAGCGCCGCGAGCGTGAAGAGGGCCGCGACGCGGAGCGCAGAGCTAGCGATGCGACCCTCCGCCTTCGGGGGGCTTGCGCGCCGTGTTCTCCGGGAGCGGGGCCGTGGCCTGCGCCTGCCCGAGCACGATGGCCTTCGCCACCGCGCCGTACTTTCCTTCCTTCAGCGCGACGAGCTGCGGGACGCCGTCGGCATCGATGACGACGAACGCCTTCGGCGTGACGACCATCGTTCCGCCTGCTCCCGCGCCGTCGACGCGGCCGCCGCGGCGATCACCGCTGCCCGAGAGGTCGGTGGCCGCGGTGCCGAAGCCGATGGTCACGCCGAGCAGCGGCACCATGTGGCTCGTGCCCACCTTGACGGGCTCGCCGATCATCGAGGCGGTGTCGGAGACCTTGCGCATGTCCGCCATCAACCCGTTGAGCAGCTCGTTCAGGTCCATCGCTGACGAGCATACCTCACGGCGTCTTGCGGAACCCTTCCCACTCGACGCGGGTCTCCATGGCGAGCTCGCGTGCCAGCTTGATCGCGCGACCGCGCACCTGATCAAAGCTCTTGAGCTGCGCGTAGCGGAGGTAGAGGCGTAGCTGCTCGGGCATGCGCGTCCAGTAGTGGCCCGCGAGCTGCTGCGCCGCGGCCTCGGCCAGCTCGTCGAGCTCGGCCTGCGTCTGCACGTCGGAGAGCGCGAGCTCCACGTAGCCAGGGGTCCACGACTGCACCCAGAACGGGCGCGTCTGCGTGTTGTCGCCGAGGCCGACGTAGCCGACCACCTCCGGCATGCGAGGCCCGAGCATCGCCATGAAGGTGAGGACGTGGAGGGCGTTGCCGTGATCGGGTCGCCACACGCACCCCGACGCTGTCGAGGGATCGCCGGCGCGGGCCTCGAGGACGACGTCGTCGTCGGGGTCGGCCGACGGGCCACGCACGCGGATCAGCATCTTCTTCTCGAGCGCGCTCCCCACGCCCATCTTGAGAACCCCGGCGCGCACGATGTCGAAGAAGGCCGCCGGGCGGTCGGGGCGGACCGCCGCCTGGAGATCGGTGAACTTCGTCCAGGCCTTGCGGGCGCGCGCGTCGTCCTTCGCGGGCAGGGGGATCATCTGGCTGTCGACCCACTCGAGCCAGGCGGCGCGCGCTTGCGGGGCGCGGCTGCGGAGCCGAGCCACCACCGCCGGCGGGCGCGGCGGCGGCGGCGCCTTGTCGAGCGCGGCGCGGTAGGCGGTGAAGAACTTCTCGACCGCCTGACCGGAGTTGCAGGTCCACGTGAGCTCGCGCGCCGCGAGCTCGATCGATGCCGCGTAGCGGACGAGGTCGACGACCGCGGGCCCGTACCCGGACTGGTCGAAGTCCTCGACGCCGTAGGTCTCGCTGGTCGCGACGAACTGCTCGACGTGCGGATCGCCGTGCACCGCGACGACCGGCAGGCTCCAGCGCAGGTCCTTGAACGCCTCGCAGGTGCGGAGCTCGTAGGGGCGCGCGAGGAGACGGAAGTAGCGGAACGCGCTGCCGTCGATCTTGGCGATCTGCGCGGGCTCGATGCCGTCCTTGCGCAGGTGCGCCTTGTCGAGCCGGAGTGACGACGACTCGCTCGTTGTCGACGCGCCGGGCGGCGCGACGTTCGGGGTCTTGGCGACCGGCATCTCACCGTCGGGCGAGCACGCGGCGAGGGCGGCGGCGAACGCGGCCGACGAGAGGATTCTCATGGGCCGCCGCGCCATCGCCATCGCCGCCGAGCGTAGCTGCTCTCGGGACGACGTGGAGCGCCGAGCGTCAGGAGCGGCGGATGGATCGACGGACGGTCTCGGTCTCGGTCTCGGTCTCGGTCCATTCGTCGTCGCGTTCCTCCGCGTTCTCGTCGCGCTCCGCGAGGTCGTGGCTGACGCGCAGGCGGGGCTCGACGCCCTCGACGCGAACGTGCGCCGCAGCCAGCGCTTCCTCACCGCGGTAGCCGGCGAGCCAGGCCGCCGAGCGACCGAGCGCACGCCGGGCGCGGACCGCCGCGGCGCGCGTGGCGGCGGCGGCTCTGCGCAGGCGTGCGCCGAAGATCAGCGAGAGGAGCACGAGCACGAGCGGAACCGCGAGCCCGACCGTGAGCCAGACCGCGAGCCAGGCCACGAAGAGCCCGACCTGGCCGACGACGCGCGGCACGAACGGAGGGCGACGGCTGCGCGCGAGCGCCCGGCGCTCGCGACGCGCGGCGCGGCTCGCCTCCCGCCGCTCCTTCTTCGTGAGGAGCACGGGCTCGGCCGGTGCAGCTCGCGCGGGCTGCGCGGCTCGCGCGGCCTGCGCTCGCCGGGGCGGCGCCTCGCGGAGCAAGGCGAGCGCTTCGTCGATGGATGCGACGCGTTGATCGGGGTCGGGATCGAGCATCGCCTCGAGCGCGCGCACGAGCGGGCGCGGCGTGCCGGTGGGGAGCGCGCGCGCGACATCGATGCGGAGCCCGACGTGCGGGAGATCCTCGGGCTCGACGCCCGTGAGCATGACGAGCGCGGTGGCGCCGAGGCCGTACAGATCGGAGCGCGTCGAGGCCCGCCCCTGGAACTGCTCGGGCGCCATGTACCCGAACGTGCCGACCACGGTGCTGCCACCCTCGGGCTTCAGCCGGTCGCGCACCGCGCCGAAGTCGACGAGCGTGTACGAGCCGTCGGGCCTGCGGATGATGTTCCCGGGCTTGATGTCCCGGTGCACGACGGCCGGCGCGCGGCCGTGGAGGTAGCGGAGCGCCTGGGCGATGTCGGCGATCATGCGCGTGACCTCGGCGACGCTCGAGCCGCGCTGCTTCGCGCGGAGCGCAGCGAGGGTCTCGCCCTCGATCATCTCCATCACGAGATAGAGCGCGCCGTCCTCCTCGAAGTGCTCGATGTAGCGCGGGAGGTTGGGATGCGAGAGCGAGGCGAGCGTGCGGGCCTCGCGCTCCGCGAGCTCCACGTCCTTCCACGCCTTCGCCTTGCCAACGTGGAAGGCCTTGATGGCGACGAGACCCTCGGGGTTCGGGGTCTCGCCGCGCCTCGCGCGCGAGACGTAGCGCTGCCAGTCCGCCGCGAGATCACCGGCCGCCGGGCGCCCGCGGGCGATGCCATGATCGCGCGCCTCGAAGGTCTCGGCCTGCGAGCCGCTCCCGATCGTCCGGTTCAGCGTGTAGCGGCCCTCCCGCAACGTCCTGGGCGCAGCAGCCACGCCCTGGTCATAGCACGCGCGAGCGCCGAGATTTCACACGGGTCAGCCGTTGGGCACCCCCACCGCGAGATGTGGGGTTGTCGGCGGAGCCGGCGCGGGCGGAGCCGACGCGTCCGCGCCGGGCGCTGCGGTCGGGCATGCGAGGGACGCCGCGAGCGGAGAGACACTCGCGTCCAGCGTCAGGACGCCCCGAAGGCCGAAGGCCTCTGCCGTGATGGTGAGGATGAACTGCGTGCGTACGGGACTCGTGGACGCAGGCGCGCCCGCGGACGAGATCGGCTTTCCACGGTCCGATGAGGATGACCGTGAACACGCCGTAGTCGCGAGCAGCATGAGGAGCACCGCGGCTCGCTTCACGACGCGGGCCCAAGTTCCGCGGGGCGAAGACGCGACCTTGGTCCGATCGAATCACGGCTCACAGGCGGAAGGAGGCACCCGCGCCGGCCGTCCAGGTCGCCGCCGTCGCGTCGGGAAACACGTCGGACCGGTAGCTGCCACCCACGAACAGCTTCACGCTGCGCACCGAGATCTGGGCGCGGCCGCCGACCGAGTGCCCGGTAGCCTGGTCCACGGCCAAGCTGGCGTACTGGTAAAAAGCGCTGAGCGAGACGCGGCCGACGCGCTCGCCGATCTCGGGACGCAGCGTGAAGCGGGCCGGCAGCATCGGCAGACCGGCCCCGAAGCTGGTCGTCTGTCCGTTGGCCGCCGCGGCCGTGAACAGGCCGACGTCGCCCGGGTTCCCCTGGTCGTAGACGAAGTACGCCGCGTCGAGCGAGAGGTCGGTGTTCGCGAGGATGGTGACGGTCGCCATCGTACCGAGCCGTCCCTGCGCGAGCGCGGCGCTCCGGGGCGCGGTCCCCCGCGCCGCAGGGTCAGGGGCGATCACGCTCTGTTCGGTGCCGAGGCGCGTGGCGGCGGCCGAAACATCGATCGCGACGTCCACCGCATGCTCCTCGTCGCTGGCGCTGTCGTAGCCGACCTCGAATAGCCCACCGACGCTGTTGATCCTGGAGCGCACCGCCGCGTCGACATTCGAGGCGGTGCCGTTCGGCCGTGCAGCCTGGACCGACGTGCCGATCTCACGCTGCGAGCTCGGTGATCCGTTGACCCCGAGCGTGAGTGTGAAGTGGTCGCTCAGGTCGTAGGACCCGCTGAGGCCGCCGTAGAGCACCACATCGCCGGTGGTCCGATAGATCGAGCCGGCGTCGGGGGAGCGCGCCAGATCCTCGGTCGCGCGGATCGTCGCTGCGAGCTCTAGCTTCCGCGTCGGAGACCATCGACCTGCGACGCGCTGGTAGAAGAAGCTGCTCGTTCCCGAAGAAGGGGAGGGCTTCGTCTGCCCGCCGCCGACCTCCCCCGTGACCACTGACGCGGGAGTCGCCGCTGCGCTCGCGGGGGCTTCGTGCGCCATGGCCTCCTCGGCCGGACGAGGGGCCTCGGGAGCCGTCGGCTCGCCGGCCCACGCGCTCGCCGGAAAGGCGAGGAAGGTCAGACTACACACCGCCGCAATGACGACGCGCGACATCCAGTGTCCTTCCTCGGGTTTCACGCGGGGCTCCTCTCTACCAGCGCCGGCCGTTGCGGTTTCGATCAGTGTTTGTCGTGGTGGACGTCGCGGCGGTCGGCGCGGAGGTCGCGGCGCTCATGGCGGATCTCGCGGTGGTCGTTGCGGACGTCGCGACGGTCTGCGCGGAGGTCCTTCTTGTCGTCGTGGACGTCCTTGCGGTCGGCGTGCAGATCTTTCGCGTCCTTGTGGAGGTCGGCGCGGTCGCGCGTGAGGTCGGCCTTGTCCTTCGCAACCGCGGCGGCGTCGCCCGCCGCCTTGTCCTTCGCGAGCTGGCCGCGGTCCTTGGCGATGTCGGCCTTGTCGGCCTTCACGTCGGCGCGGTCCGTCTTGACGTTCGCCACGTCCTTCTTCAGATCGGCCGCGTCCTTGCGAGCGTCGGCAACGTCGCGCTTCACGTCACCCCGCTCTTGTTTGAGGTCCTTGACGTCCTTGGCGATGGCGGTGTGATCCTTGGCGATGTCGGCCTTATCGGCCTTCACGTCGTCGGCAAGCGCAAGGGAGGGAACGAGGAGGAAGGCGAAAGCAACGGCGGCGCCGATTCTGAGAGTCATGGAGGAGGCCTTTCGGAGAGGGTTCGCCTCGAGAGGATGCAGCGTTCGGACCAACACCTGGAGCCGAAAAAGGGCCGGTATTTGGCCCTTACACGACGCGTACCCTGGACGCCCCCCCGTCCACCTGGACGACGCGCCGGGCCCCGGCTCCGTGTACCCGAACCGCCTGCCCTCGCCCACGAAGGAGAGCAGCCAGGAGGGCGGTGACCATGGGCCCCACGTGAGCGTGCGTGCGTTGAGTCAGGGTTCGGTACCGTCGCCTTGCGTAGCGCTCGTCGCGGCTCACCGGAGACTGTGTCCACGCGCCACCAAGCGCGGTGCGATCCTTGAATCTGCGAACGAAGCTCCGCATCTGCCTGATGCCGGCGGGCCCGTTGGTGACACGCTAGGCGATGAACTGAGGCAGGATCACCCCTCGTCCGCGATCGACCCCCCCCGCCTCGGCCCACTCTCGCGTTGGTGCCGCGCGCGCAGCTCGAAACGCTGGTGGCGCGGGGGAAGGCGTACACATCCACCGAGACACGCGCGAAACGCGACGCAGAGAGCGTGCTCGAGGACTTCCGCTCGTTCGAGACGCGGTGCGTGGCACAGAGGCATCACGCCCACGCCGGCCACGCCGGAGCCGGTCTCCGTCTACCTCGCGGCGCTCGCGGCGGGGAGCGGGCCGTCCTCGACGCCTCTCGGCCTGCCGAACGGGTAAGCTCCGCGGTGTGTCCACCGCCATGGCGCCTTCCAAGTTTGCCCCTTTTGCGAAACGCCTCGCCTACGGGAGAGGCTTGCGGAGCGTCGTGCGGCGCGTCGATCAGAACGCATGGAGCCCTTCGAAACGCCCTCGCAGCACCCTCGACCTGCTGAGGGCCGCCGACGAAGGGCGCGTCGCCGAGCTCTTGCCGCTCAAGTACGGCCGGATGTCACTCTCACCGTTCGCCTTCTACCGCGGCGCCGCCCCGATCATGGCAGCCGATCTCGCGACCCTGCCGCGCACCGGCTACCACGTGCAGATTTGCGGGGACGCGCACGTGCGAAACCTCGGAGCCTACGCGTCTCCCGACGGCCGCATCGTCTTCGACATCAACGACTTCGACGAGACGTTCCGCGCGCCGTGGGAGTGGGATTTGAAGCGCTTGGCGGCGAGCTTTGTGCTTGCCGGTCGTGAAGCGAAGAGCTCGGACCGCGCCTGCCGCGACGCGGTCATGGCGCTCGTGGCTTCGTACCGGCGCTCGATGGCCTTGTTCGCACCGATGCCCGCGATCGAGCTTGCGCGCTACCAGGTTCATCGCCATCTCGATGAGGGTCCCGTCCACGAGGTGCTTCGCAAGGCCGAGCGCGCAGGCCCTCTCCTCTCGTTGAAGAAGCTGACCGTGGAGCTTCGGGGCGGGCGCCGCCGCTTCGCACAGAAGCCTCCGCTGCTCTGTCACGTGGACGCGCCCACCGCCAAGCGCGTGCTCGCGTCGCTCGGGGAATACCGCGCCACGCTGGGGCCGAATCGACAGCTCGTGCTCGACGCCTATTGTCCGGTCGATGTCGCGTTCAAGGTGGTTGGCACCGGCAGCGTCGGGACGCGCGACTACGTCGTCCTCGCCTTCGGCAACGGTCCGAAGGATCCGCTCATCCTCCAGGTGAAACAGGCCGCTCCATCGTGCTACGCGAGGTACGTCAAGGTAGAGCGGGACGTGACCGCTCACCAAGGACGGCGCGTCGCCGAGGGCCAGCACCGGATGCAGACGGTCGCAGATCCGTTTCTGGGATGGACGTCGATCAAAGGCGACCACTTCCTCGTTCGCCAGCTCGCCGATCACAAGGGATCACTCGATCCCGGAGACCTCAAAGGTCCGAC
>JAYTHX010000475.1:0-8806 GCA_043732195.1 Polyangiaceae bacterium | reverse complement strand
AGGTTCTTCCTACAAACAGCTGCAGAGCGGGTCGCCAGCCTGGCACGTGCACGCGGGGCGCGGCGTCGTGTTGCGCGGCGGCGCCGTCGTGCCGGGGCCACGCTGGACGTTGGCGATGTTCGTCTGCGTCGTCTTCTGCCTCTCTTGCAGCGCGGCGACCTTCTGCTGCGCCGCCATGCGGTCGGCATCGCTCTTTGCGCTGGCGATCTCGGCCTGCGCGGCCTGCATCTGATCGTTCTGGGCTCTGAGGTCGGCCATCAGCTTGTCGAGCTGCGCCTTCTGCTCGGCGATCTCGGCGTTCTTCGCCGCCGTGACCTTCGCCTGCTCCTGGCCGCTCTTCCAGAACGCGTAGCCACCACCGCCGGCGCCGAGGATCAGCACCGCGCCGATGCCGAGAGCGATGAACGTCAGCTGCTTCTTCTTCTTGTCCTGGGACACGGCCGCGAGCTGTCGCTCGTGATCCTGCTGCTGCGCCATCGCGCGCAGGCGGGCCTGCTGCTCGGCCTCGTGGCGGGCCTTCTCGACCTCGCCCTGGCGGATCGCGTCGACGCGCGCGGACTCCTCGCGGGTGCGCTGCTCCTCTTGACGACGGCGCTCGGCCTCGCCCTGCATCCGGGCCTCTTCGGCCTCGCGGGCGCGGCGCTCGGCTTCCTGCCGAGCGTGCAGCTCGGCGGCCTCCTTGCGCTTCTTGTCGTCGTCCTCTTGCTTGATGCGATCTTCCTCGAGGCTCATGAGCTCTTTGAGGGAGAAGAGAACGGAGCTCTCTTTCTGTTCCGCCATGTCAGGTCTCTGCTGTTTCCAGGTTGCTACGGCGTGAGCGGGAATCGGTCAGCGGGAGTGGGGGAGAGGCTCACCTCGACCACCGCCGGTCCGGAAAAGGTACTCGGCGTGGCCGTTTCTCGCAAACGGTATCGGACACGGAACCGGCGAGCGGCCTTGGGCTACCATGCGCCGCCATGGCCACCAACGTGAACGCGCACATCACCGGAACCGTCTGGAAGATCGAGGTCAAGGAGGGTGACACCGTCACCGAGGGGCAAACCTGCGTGATCCTCGAGTCGATGAAGATGGAAATGCCCGTCGAGGCGCCCACCGGCGGCAAGGTCGAGAAGATCCACTGCGCCGAGGCCCAGGCGGTCAACGAAGGCGACGTCCTGCTCACGATCGCGTAGAATTTCCCCGGTGGAGCACGTTCGGAGCCAGGCAAAGAGAGGCCTTCGCCGGGCGGTCGCCGTCGCGGTCGCTCTGCTCGTCCCCGCGGCGCTGATCGCTTGCTCGTCGTCGCCGGCGCTCGTTGCCGCAGGTGGCGCGTGCTTCGCCGCGAGCGACTGCCAGCCGGGTCTGGTCTGCGTCCCGCAGAAGAACGGTCCGCGCGTCTGCTCGTCCGACCTCACGCAGGTCACGGGCCGCCCACCCGCCGAGGCCGACGCGGCGATGCCGGACGCCGGCGCCCCCGACGCGGTCACGGACGCCCCCCTCAGGGACGCCCCGCCAGCAGACGCGACCCCCGACACATCGATCCAGGACGCCGCGGAAGCCGGCTGAAAAGCTGTCAGCCTCTCCCGATCACTCGCGCCAGAAGAACTTCCACGGATTGTGTTTGAGGTCGCGGACGAGCTCCTGCACGTCGTCGTAGATCGCCTCATCCATCACGAGCGCGCCCACGCTGCCGTTGCCCTTCTTGATGTGCGCCACGATGACCTGCGCGTCCGCCGCGGTCGCGTTCGCGCGCGCCGCGAGCTGGGCGACGTCGTCGATGGTCTTCTTCAGCTTCACCTGCTCCTCCTCGCCGCCCACGGCCTTGCTGGCGCGATTCAGGTTCGCGAGGGACTCGCGGGCGTCCTTCAGCATCGGCCCGCTGTCCTTCTGCAGGTCGGAGGAGAGCTTGTCGATGTTGTCGATGGTGCGCGCGATCTTCGGGTTGTCGACGTACTGGCCGCGCGCGTGCACCGTGAGCGTGTTCGCCTCCGCGGAGAGCGACTCGAGGTTTGCCATCGTGCGGTTGATGCGCTCGCGGTTCTCGGTGAGCGTCGTGTTGAGGCCCTTGAGGAGTCCGGCGGTGTTCGTGGCGATGTCGCTGATCAGCTCGCGGTTGTTGCGGATGCCGTTCATCGTCGTGTCGAGCAGCTCGTAGGCCTTGGCGAGGAAGAGGTCGAGGCGCGGCGGGTCGATGCCCTTCACGATCGTCCCCTCGGCCATCACCGGCTTCTGCGGAGAGCCGGGGTCGACGGCCATGTACTGCTCACCGAGGACACCTTGCGTCGTGACGTAGAAGTCCGCGTCCTCGTGGATCGACTCCTTCACGCGCGCCTCGACGGCGATCTTTGCGCGCACCAGCGTGCGGCGGTTCGTCTTCGGGTCGATCTTCCCTCCCAGGAACGAGAGCTCGCTGACCTTGCCGACCTTCACGCCCGCGACGCGCACCGGGGCGCCGGACTGGAGCCCGCCCGGATTGTCGAAATCGACATAGAGCGTGTAGGTCTTCTCGAACGAGAGCCCGCCCATCACGAGGACGAACGCCGCGAGGATGCCGAGCGACACGAGGATGAGGATGCCGACCTTGACCTCGATCGATTTCTCCTGAGCCATCGGCCTTCCACGCTATCAGAGCTCGAACGGTCCCGTCGCTCGTCCCGTGATGAACTGCTGGACCACCCCGTCGGGGGTGCCCCGGAAGTCCTCGCGGCTTCCCTGGAGGCGAACCTTGCCGCGGTAGAGCATGACGATCCGGTCGGCGATCGAGAAGATGCTGGTGAGGTCGTGGCTCACCACGATCGAGGTCACGCCCAGCTTGTCGGAGAGCTCGCGGATGAGCGCGTCGACGCGGCGCGCGCTCACCGGATCGAGCGACGTCGTGGGCTCGTCGAAGAGAACGTACGTGGGGTCGACGGTGAGCGCGCGCGCGATGGCCACGCGTTTGCGCATGCCGTCGCCCAGCTCGGGCGGGTAGCGATCGGCAAACTCCTGCATCCGCACGATCTCGAGGCGGTGACGGGCCTCCTCGAGGGCGGCTTTCAGGCTCAGGTTCTTGTGCTTGCGGAGGGGGAGGGCGACGTTCTCGGCGCACGTCATCGAGTCGAAGAGCGTCGAGTGCTGGAAGACCATCGCGCACTTCTTCCGCACCGGGGCCATCTGCTGCTCGTCGAATTTCGAGATCTCTTCGCCGTCGAGGAGGATCTCGCCGCTGTCGGGATAGAGCAGCCCGACCAGATGCTTGATCAGCACGCTCTTGCCGACGCCCGAGGCGCCGATGATGAAGAACACCGAGCCCGTCGGGACGTCGAACGAGACGTCCTGGAGGACCGGCTTCGGCCCGAACGACTTCACGATGTTCTTGAACTGGATCAAGGCGCCCGAGCCTACCAGAGCCTTCCTCCTTCGCGCGGTCCCACGCGAGCCCGACGGGCGGCTGCTGCATGGCTTCGTGCAGGTCGCTCCGGCTGCTGGCGCCGTCGTGCGGCACTGGTACGAACCCGCGCTCGCGACGGTGAACGTCGAGGAGGACGGGATCGTCCCCCGGCATGCTGCGCCGAACGATGCGCCCGGGACCCACGAGCCGACCGCGCTCGCCGCTGGCGGCGCGCCGATCATGACGCGGCTGGGCGCCTGCTGGTGGTGGCGGGCGACGGGGCCGCGGCGCTCGACGCGCGGTTCGGCGCGCTCTCCTCCGAGGTCACCCCGGGAAGATCAGGAAGCCCGCGCCCGAGATGAAGAAGTTCAGGATGATGATCGCGAGCGAGGTGTTCACGACCGCGCGGGTCGTCGCCCAGCCGACGCCCTCCGAGCCGCCGAACGTCGAGAGGCCGCAGTAGCCGCTGACGATCGGGATCGCCGCGCCGTAGGCGATGCACTTCGCGAGGCCTGTCGCGACGTCGCCGAAGTTGACCATTTGCATGCTGAAGAACGTGCGCAGCGGGACGTCGAACGCGAAGTAAGCGGTGAGGCCGCCGGCCACGAACGCGACGGTGCCGGCCCACACGATCAGCACCGTCGTCATGATCAGGCTGGCCAGGAAGCGGGGCTTGATCAGAAAATCGATGGGATCCGCCGCGCACATCCGGAGCGCGTCGATCTGCTCGGTCACCACCATCGAGCCGATCTCGGCGGCGATGCCCGCGCCCACGCGCGTCGCCAGCATCAGCGCGCCGAGAGAGGCAGCGAAGTCACGGACGAGCAGCTCGAGGTAGGTGGCGCCGAGCAGCGTGAAGTCGGGGACGACGCGCTTCGACTGCAGGCCGGCCTGGTACACGAGGATCATCCCGAGGAAGCCCATCGTGACCGAGAGGAAGAAGACGGACCGATTTCCGATCTCGTACATCTGCTTCAGTAGCGCGCCCTTCTCCTTGCGACCGCGCGCGACGTAATAGAGCGTTCGCACGAACACCGAATAGAGCTCGCGACCGCCGATCAGGAGGTCGATGGCGGCGGCGCCCAGCTGGCCGATCGCGCCGAGGTCCTCGATCGGGGGGAGGACGGGCTCGGTCTGGCGATCACCGGTGTTCGCCGCGTTCGACATCGCGTCAGCCGCCGAGCGCGAAGCTCGTGAGGTAGTCGAGGACGAATACGCCCGCCGCGCTCGCCATCACCGTGGAGTTCACGGCGCGGCCGACGCCTGGCGCGCCGCCCTTGGTCGCGAGGCCAAAGTGGCAGCTCGCGAGGCCGATGACGAAGCCGAAGACCACGCTCTTCACGAGGCCGGTCGCCACGTCACCGAAGCCGAGGAGCCCGCCCGTGAGGCCGTTGTAAAACGTGGTCGGGCTCACGCCGAGCAGCGCCTGGCCGGTGTATGCGGCGCCGAAGAGCGCAAGGGCGTCGGCGAAGAGCGTCATCATGAACAGCGTGCTGACGATCGAGATGAAGCGCGGCGCGATGAGGAAGCTGATGGGATCGATGGCGAGCACGCGCAGCGCATCGAGCTGCTCGGTGACCACCATCGTGCCGAGCTCCGCGGTGTTGTTCGCGCCGACGCGCCCGGAGATCATGAGCGCGGTGAGCAGCGGCGCGATCTCGCGGAGCGTGCCGAAGCCGGCGCCCCAGCCGAGGAGCCCCTCGGCGCCGTAGCGTTTCACGATGGCCGCGGCCTGGATGACCATGATCGCGCCGGTGAAGAGCGCGGTCACCGCGACGATGGGCAGCGATTTCACGCCCATCTTGTAGAGGTTCTTGAGCAGCTCCCGCCCGTCGACGCGCGGCGGGATCGTGCGCGCCACGATGCGCGCGAGGAGGATGGTCATGCCCCCTGTGGTCTCGGCGATGTCGAGGAACGACGCACCCACGTTGCCCGCGAGCGTCGCGAGCCCGCCCGGCTCCGCGCTCGCCGCGGTCGACGCTCCGGTCTGGGCGGCCATCTGCACGCAACTATACACACGCGCAGCCACGCCGCGGCGCGTCAGCTGCCCGCGGCCCCGGATTTTTCTGGGCGCCGCCGGGGCCCTGATCTTTCCGCAACGGCGGCGGATTTTGGTGTGTAGTGAGGCGCTGCCGCCTGCCGTTGAATGGATTGCCTACCCGCCACGTCAGAGCGGCCTGAGATGCCTCGCCCGAGGCCTTCTTCCTTTTGCCGGCGCTCACCCGCCGGCCCATCGAGCTTGCCCTTTGTTCTCAGTGAGGTTGTGGTTGGCCGTATTTGCGTTCACTTCCCTGGCGACGTTCGCGCGCCGGGCCGGGGCCGACGACGCGTACTACGAGGGCGAAGCCGCCACCGTGAGCGTGCGCTCGGACGAGCGCGTCCAGGTCGGCGCGAAGACCGACCTCGGGCTCGTGCCTTTCCCCGATCGTGACGTGTGGAACGGCCGCATGAACGCCACCCGCGTCGAGGCGACCGCGGGCATGAGCTGGAAGAGCGGCGTGGTCGATCTCGACCAGGCCCGCGTCCAGTTGATCCGCTGGCCGCATCTGCACGTACTTGGTGTCGAGCGCGAACGCATGCTGGGAACCACGGTCGGCATCGAGGCCCTCGCCCTCTACGTGCCGTTCCGGCTCGCGGGCACGCTCGCCGACCAGCACTGGGCGCTGCTCACCGTCGGCGCGTCGGTCGGCTATCGTCACCTGGCCGCGAGCTTCCAGGCGCGCGCGAGCGGGGACGTGGCCTTCGCGACGCCCAGCGTCGAGATCGTCGGGCAGTCCTCGCTCGATCCACGCCTCTCGCTGCGCTTCTCGATGGGTGCGAGCTACGTCGCCGCGGTCGGCAGCCTCGATGGTAAACGCGGCGTCGGCACCGCCCATACCGCGCCGGTCACGGTGACGATGGCGCTGGCCTACGACGTTACGGCGAAGCCGCGCCTCCGCTCGGTCCGCCACACCGACGTCGCGACCGGCGAGCCGCGCTTCGTGCAGGCGGTCAACGAGGGGCGCCGCTTCCGCATCATGCCAGTGCAGCTGCTCTCGCAGATCCGGCCCTTCGACACGCTCACCACCATGACCAGCAGCCTCCTCGTTGCGCAGGTGGGCGCGTCCTATGAGTACTGAGCCCCGCCTGT
This sequence comes from Polyangiaceae bacterium, assembly GCA_043732195.1. Lineage (GTDB taxonomy): Bacteria > Myxococcota_A > Polyangia > Polyangiales > Polyangiaceae > Labilithrix. The sequence continues at coordinate 2,327 of JAYTHX010000475.1, read as the reverse complement.
TCGGGCTGCTGTGCGCGGTTGCCTTCGCGGCGGCCTCGGGGGTAGCGCAGGCGGAAGTGCCCGCGGCAGTGACTTCTCTCGCGAGGCCGCCGTCTTACCTCCCGATGGACTCGGCGGCGAACCTCCAGACCCGGTTCACCCAGCTGTCCTCGTACGTGGATTCCTTCGCGGGAGCGCCGGCGCCCTTTGCGCTGCGCGATCGCGAGGCGTACTGCGCCGAGTTCGCGGTCTTCGACATGCTCCGCAAGACCGACGAGCTATGGCCTTCGGTCAAGCAGATCCCGCGCACCGCGCTGCTCCAGGCGATGGCGAACATGATCCGCGCGTGCGGCTACTCGGAGGGCGCGACCCGGCGCTCCGGCTACCTGATCGACTACCTGTACTGGAACCGGCTCGCCGACACGACCGGCTTCGAGGTCGCGGACGTGCTGGTCGTGCGCGACACTTTTTACGAGCTGTTCTTCAACCGGCGCGCGGCCCGCTTGCTCGTGGAGGCCGAGCAAGCGAACGACACGCACCCGCTCGACATCTTCGACGCCGCGCCGATGACGCGCGTGCGTCCGTTCCACGCCGTCGGCTCGTTCCCGCTCGTCGTGACGCCTGCCGCGCTGCGCGCGTTCGATCAGCTCGTGAAGACCGTCGACTTCCGCGAGGGCCATCTGCTCCCGTTCCGTGGAGCGCTCATGGGCGTGCTGCGCGACGACGCCGATCTCGCGCTGCTCTTCGCGTTCTACGACTACCTGCTCTCGCTGCGGGCGCAGCCACAGCTGCTCGCCGAGCGCCACGGGGGCTGGCACGCGCTGCTGCGCCTCTCCAACGGCGATACGCCGCGCGTGCTGCGCGTGCTCGGCGTGCTGTCCTCGCTCCTGTACCTGCCGATCGACGAGCTCGGTCCCGCGCTCGCAGCCCGCAAGCTCCTGACGCCGGAGCGACTTCGGGCGCTCCATGCGGGCGGGATGGTCTACTACCTCGTGAACGAGCTCGACGAGCGCGCAGGTCGCGTGCTGCCGAACACCCCGCACGAAGTGACGTTCGACTTTTTCTATCCCGACACGTATTCCAGCACGAACTGGAAGTGGTACCACTACTTCAACAACGCGTACCTCGGCTGCGAGCTGACGCGTCAGGGGTATGCGCCGCTCGAGGTGCGCGCGGCCGCAAAGACGCTCGCGGGGATCTACGAGGGGATCACCATCCACCTCGCGATCCCGTCACGCAAGACGATCGGCCTCGATACCCGGGTCAACCCGGTGCTCGAGGCGATGGATGACATCACCATCAACGAAGACGGTGCCGTCTTCGGTGCGGAGGCCTGCAAGTGATTCGCGTCTCTCCCTCGCTTCGAATTCGGAACGGCGCACCCTGGATTCTCGCGGCCGTCGTGATGATGGCTGGCGCGGGCACGGCGCAGGCGGACAGCGCGCCGCCCGCCGGCAGCTGGCGCAAGCTCGCGCAGCGCCACTTCCGCCTCGCGGCGCCGGCGGAGGCCGCCGCGGCCCCGCTGCCCGACGCGCTGCGCGTGGTGAGGGGCTTCAAGCCGGCGTCGGCGAAGGTGTCGGACCTGAAGGTGGTGGCGCCCGGTCCCCGGCAGGTGCCGCGCGTGTCGTTCCGCTCCACGCAGCGCGTGCCGATCTCGCTCGGCATCGGCACGATCACCAAGGAAGAGACGGTAACGGTGCGCGGTGACGTCACGGTGCGCACGCTGAAGGCCTGCCCGTACGACGACGCCAAGCAGGGCTACGAGATCGTGGTGGGCCTCACCGACTCCGACGAGCCGGTCGCGGCGAACGTGAGCAACTGGGCGGCGAGCCTGTGCGTGAGCAAGCTGCCGGACGGCGAGCTCGACGTGAACATGATGACCTTCATGCAGATCGGCCCCGACTACGGCACGTGGATGGCCGGCCGCCTCGTGACCGACATGCTCATCCAGCAGACCGACCCCCTCGTGGCAGCGATCAAGGGCGAGTCCGGCGCGAAGTAGGCGGCGACGACGATTTCCTGCGACCGGCGGCGTGCGCCTGGCTCTTAGGGGCGATGACCTTCTCCACGCGCCTCGCTGTCCTCGGTACCCTCGCCCTCGCCCTCGCCACCACCGGCTGCGGCACCGTCGCGTTCAAACCGGCGGTCCAGTCCGTCGGCGAGTACAAGAATACGCAGGCCGTAACGACCGCGGCGGAGGACATGGATCCGCACGTCGCCGACGACGTGAAGGTGCTGGTGGAGACGCTGCCCGACGGCATGGCGCTCAAGGACGGCCAGATCCTGATCGATCACGATCGCTACGAGATGCTGGGCAAGGTCTCGGCGACCTACAAGGACCCGGGCGC
>JAYTHX010000474.1:0-23738 GCA_043732195.1 Polyangiaceae bacterium | reverse complement strand
AGACGCAGGAGATGCTCGATCACTGCGCGAAGCACGGGATCGTCTCCGACATCGAGATCATCTCGATGCAGCAGATCAACGAGGCGTACGAGCGCGTGCTGAAGAGCGACGTGCGCTATCGCTTCGTCATCGACATGGCGACCGTCCGCTGACGACGCCGTGAAGATCGCCACCTGGAACGTCAACGGCCTCCGCGCGCGCCACGCCCAGCTCCTCGCGTGGACCGCGGAGGAGAGGCCCGACGTGCTCTGCCTCCAGGAGATCAAGGCCACGCCCGACCAGATCCCCGACCCACTGACCACGCTCCACGAGTACTGGAGCTACTGGCACGGCGGGCCCAAGGGCTATTCGGGCGTGAGCCTGCACTTCCGGCGCGAGCGGTTCCCCGAGAAGCCGGCGTTCACCCATCCCGCGTTCGACAACGAGTTCCGCATCGTCGATGCGCTGGTCGGCAACGTGCGCTTCGCCTCGCTCTACGTCCCGAACGGCGGCAAGGACTTCGCCGCGAAGATCGCGTTCCTCCGCCAGCTCGAGCAGTGGACGCGCGAGCGCCAGGTCGCTGGCGAGCAGCTCGTCATCGCCGGCGATCTCAACGTCGCGCTCACCGACCTCGATGTTCACTCCTCGCAGGTGAAGGCGGGCGCCATCGGCCAGCGCCCCGAGGAGCGCGCGCTCCTCGACGGCGCGATCGCCCACGGCCTCGTCGACGCCCTGCGCCGCACGTACCCGCTGGAGTCGCAGACCTTCACGTGGTGGCCGCCGTGGCGGGACCTGCGCGACAAGAACGTCGGCTGGCGGATCGACTTCGTCCTGCTCGCCGAGTCCCTCGCGCAGACCATGACGAGCTGCGTGATCCGCAAGGACGTCCCCGGCAGCGACCACGCGCCGGTGGTGGTCGAGCTCGCGTAGCACCTGCGCCGCCGATCCAGGCGACGCGCGGCAGTGGTCGCGGAGCTCGGACGCCGCCGGCACGCGCGTCACGGTGACGCTGAAATAGACGTACCATGGGGGCATGGGCTCGACCGAAGGTGCGCCGGTACCGGTAACCGTCGTGACCGGGTTCCTGGGGGCTGGCAAGACGACGCTCGTGAACCGCTGGCTCGCCGATTACCCGCGCGGGGACGTCGCGGTGATCGTGAACGAGCACGGCGAGGTCGGGATCGACGGCGCGCTGCTCGCGGCGCGCGTGCGCACGCTCGTGGAGATCACCGGCGGCTGCGTGTGCTGCTCGACGCAAGCGGAGCTGGTGCGCGCGCTCGAGGCGCTCGCCACGGCTCCCGCGCCGCCGAAGCGGATCCTCGTCGAGACGTCGGGCGCCGCCTCCCCCGCCGGCGTGCTGCGCGCGATCGCCACCGGCGCCGGTAGCGGCGCGCACGCGCTCGACGGCGTCGTCACCGTGGTCGACGCGACGCGCGTGGACGCGCTCGCCGAGCACGACCTCGCGATCGAACAGATCGGCTACGCCGACGTCGTCGTCCTGTCGCGCGCAGACGGCTGCGACCTCGCGCGCCGCGCGCACGCCAGCGCGGTGGTCGCCGGCCTCAACGGCGCGGCGCTCGCGGTGACCGCCGCGCGTGGCGAGCTCGAGGACCGGGCGCTGGAAACGCTCGAGGCGCTCCTCGATCGACGGCGCGCCGACCTCCCGCCGTCGGGCGCGCGCACGGTGCCCGCGGGAAGCGCCGCACACGTCTACGAATCGGTGTCGCTCGCGCTCGACGGCGAGGTCGACGAGGAGCGCTTCGCCGATTTCATGGAAGAGGACCTCGCGCGCTTCGCCGGGCGCCTCTTCCGCACGAAGGGCATCCTCGCGGTGCAGGGCCTCGCGGAGCGGATGATCGTGCAGGGCGTCGCCGATCTCGTGGAGGTGACGTTCGGCGAGCCCTGGGGTGAAGGCCCGCGCACGAGCCGCTTCGTGCTGGTGGGCTTCGGCCTCGATCGGGCCGCGCTCACGCGCGCCTTCGCGTGCTGCGCCGCCGACATCAGCGCGGAGGGAACGCGCGCACGAAGCTCTCCACCGCGGTGATCCCCGCGAAGTCGACCTCCTGCGTGCTCGGCGGCATCTGCCCGGTAGCGTAGCCGGCACGCCGACGATCGTCGCCATCATCTGCCACGAGGCCGCGGGCTTCGACGAAGCCTCCTCGAAGCCGATGCGCAGGCGGAGCGTCGAGTCCTTGCCGTTCGCGCCCGGCGTCGCCTTGTGACAGCTGACGCCGCAGTTCACGTGCAGCACGCCGAGCCCGGGCTCGATCGCGAGGCTGGTCTTTGCGGGCGGCGGCACGAGGCGCTTCTCCTCGGCGAGGACCGCGAGCGTGACGCCCGACGCCGCGGGTTGCGCGAGCGAGACGGCCTCGAAGCCGAGGAGAATATCCTTCCTTCCCTTGTGGCAGTCGTTGCACTCGATGGCCGCGGGCACGTGGTACGGCGCGCCGCCCACCGTCAGCGAGCGCCCCTCCCCGCGCGTCGCCTTCGTTCCGTCCTTCGACCACACGTAGGAGGCCATGACCCAGCCGTCCTCCTTCGTCTTCCACAGCAGGCGCGTCTCGATCTTGCGGTCGCGGAAGCGGAGCTCCTTCCACACCTTCGTGCCGACGGGGAGCTTCCAGTCGTCCATGTTCGTGGCGTCGATCGGCGCATCGGGCAGCTCGATCCAGCGCGCCTTCTCGTACCCGTCGCTCCAGAACGATACCGCGGGGGCATACGGGCGCGCGGTCGTCGCGACCTGCTTCGTCGCGAAGTCGGCATAGAGCCCGGTGCACGCGTGCTCCGCGGGCGCCCCATCGGAGGCGGGCCCGCAGACGATGAGCGCCGCGCCCTCCTCCTTCGCGCAGCTGACGACCGCGATCAACAGCCCCACCCGCGCAAGAACGCCGTGCCGCGAGATCCCCAGGCTGCCCTGCTAGTGTAGCCGAGCTGCGCAGCGAAACCCCCACATCCGGCATCGGAGACACCATCATGAAGCATCGGCACCTGGGAACGAGCGGGCTCCTCGTCAGCGAGATCTCCTACGGCAACTGGATCACGCACGGCTCGCAGGTCGAGAAGGACGCAGCGTTCGCGTGCGTGAAGGCCGCGCTCGAGGAGGGCATCACGACGTTCGACACGGCGGACGTCTACGCGTCGACGCGCGCCGAGGAGGTGCTCGGCGAGGCGCTCGCGGGTGAACGCCGGCAGGGCGTCGAGATCTTCACGAAGGTCTACTGGCCGACCGGTCCCGGCCCGAACGATCGCGGGCTGTCGCGCAAGCACATCGTCGAGTCCATCCACGGCAGCCTCAAGCGCCTGCGCACCGACTACGTGGACCTCTACCAGGCGCACCGCTACGACGCGGAGACGCCGCTCGAGGAGACGATGAGCGCGTTCGCCGACCTCGTGCGGCAGGGCAAGGTGCTCTACCTCGGCGTCTCCGAGTGGACGGCCGAGCAGATCCAGAGCGCCGCGGCCCTGGCGCGCGAGCTCCGGGTCCCGCTCGTCAGCAATCAGCCGCAGTACTCGATGCTGTGGCGCGTGATCGAGGCGGAGGTGGTGCCAGCCAGCGAGAGCGCCGGCATCGGTCAGATCGTCTGGTCACCGATCGCGCAGGGCGTGCTGACCGGCAAGTATCTCCCCGGCCAGCCCCCGCCGGGAGGCAGCCGCGCCACCGACGAGACCGGCTCGCGCTTCATGTCGCGCGTCCTCACGGACGACGTGCTGACCCGCGTGCAGAAGCTGAAGCCGATCGCCGAGGAGGCAGGCCTGACGATGGCGCAGCTCGCGGTCGCATGGGTGCTCCAGAACCCGAACGTGTCGTCGGCGATCGTCGGCGCGTCGCGCCCGGAGCAGGTGCGCGACAACGTGAAGGCCTCGGGCGTGAAGCTCGAACCGGCGACGATGAAGCAGATCGACGAGGTGCTCGGCAGCGCGGTGGTACGCGATCCGAAGCTCACCACGAGCCCCGCCAAGCGGCCCTGATCGCTGCCGCTACGTTGTTGCAGAACATGGCTGGTCAGAGACCGAGCCCGTCACGAAACGCTGCGAGCCGACACCGAGCCATGCCTTCGAGGTCCGCGCCCACCCACCGCGCTCCTCTTGCCATGACGGCGAGCCAAGCTTAGGTCTCCATCCGCTCGAAGAACGCCTCGATCTTCGAGCGATGGTGGTCGCCGACGATCGGCGACAATCAAAAGGTCGACGTCGCCGGTCTCACGCCCCAGCGGAACGTGGTGCGCCACGGCGACGGATGCTGGCAAGGAGCGCGGCGTGCGCCGGTCGGATCGCGAGCGTCACCGGTGTGCTCGCTCGAGCGGCGCCAGATAGCGTCCATAGATCTCCGCCGCTCCGTCCCTGGCGCGCTCGTCCCCCTCCGCGAGCAGGTCGACGTATGCGAGTAGCGGAGCGACGCAGTCGTGAACCGGAGACACGAACGCGAGCGGGCCCGGAGCCGAGTAGACGTGCACGGGGCCCGCGCCGTCCGGACGAAGCTGCAGGTCTACTGGATGCCAATGGTGAGCTGTCCACGTCCAGCCGTTGTCCATTACCAATGGACAACGCATGCCAGCTGGACACCCCGGACGGGCTCGCGAGCGGAAGCGGCCCTGAGCCGGGCGAGCCCGCTCAGAAGCGCTCGCTGTCGTCCTGCGGGGCCTGCGCCCACGCCTTCGATTCCTGCCCGTTGATCGTGGTCCCGCCGAAGGCGAACGCCGGGACCATGGACAGCATCTCGGTGGGGAACGGCAGCGCGGGCGTGCTCGCCTTGTCGAGCGCGGCGAGGTGCTCGGCGGTGAGCTTCACGTCGAGCGCGCCGACGTTGTCGTCGAGCTGCTCCATGGTGCGCGCGCCGATGATCGTGGAGGTGACGCCGGGACGGCCCTGCACCCAGGCGAGCGCGGCGCGCGCGACCGTCGTACCGAGCTCCTGCGCGGCCTTCTCGAGCAGGTCGAGGAGGTCGAACGTGCGGTCGTCGAGGAAGCTCGTGACCCGCGCGCCGCGGCCGGCCTCGTGCTTGCCCTTGTCGGCACGCTTGTACTTGCCGCTCAGCGCGCCGCCGCGCAGCGGTCCCCACGGCGTGATGCCGAGGCCGAGCTCCTGCGCCATCGGAACGAGCTCGCCCTCCACCGTGCGCTGGAGGAGCGAGTACTCGATCTGCAGCGCGATGAGCGGCGACCAGCCGCGGAGCAGCGCCATGGTCTGCGCCTGCGCGACCTTCCAGGCGGGGGTGTCGCTGAATCCGAGATAACGAACCTTGCCCTGCTCGACGAGCGTGTCGAGCGCGCGCATCGTCTCCTCGATGGGCGTGGTCTTGTCCCAGGCGTGCAGCCAGTAGAGATCGATGTAGTCGGTCTTGAGGCGGCGGAGCGACTCCTCGCACTGGGCGATGATGGCCTTGCGGTTCGAGCCGCCGCCGTTCGGGTCGCCCAGGAACATGTTCGTCACGAACTTCGTGGCGATGACCACGCGGTCGCGCTTCTTGCGGTCGTGCGCGAGGTGGTCGCCGATGATCGCCTCGGAGTGCCCTTTCGTATACCCGTTCGCGGTGTCGATGAAGTTGCCGCCGCGGTCGATGAAGGCGTCGAGGATGCGCGTCGCCTCCTCCGGCTCCGAGCCCCAGCCCCATTCCTTGCCGAACGTCATGGCGCCGAGGCAGAGCGGGCTGACGCGGAGGCCGGAGTGTCCGAGCGTGACGTAGTGGGCGAGCGGCATGCAGGAGGTCGTACCGCGCCCCTCCGCGAGCGTCGAGCGTCGGCGCCCTCACGTTCCTCCTAGCAATTCCGGCGACTTACAAAAAGATCGACCCCGGGCGTCGAACGGGGCACCCATGGTTCGTCGCGTGGGTGAGCCCACGAACGACCCCCTTCAGGAGACGACCATGCGCTTCATGATCATGCACAAGAACGACGCGAAGACCGAGGCCGGCGAGCGGCCGCCCATGGAGCTCGTCCACCAGATGGACGCCCTCATCGGCGAGTACGCGAAGGAGGGTCGCTTCATCGACGGCGCGGGCCTCGCGGGCAGCAAGACGCGCACGCGCCTCACCTTCCGCAACGGCACGAGCACGGTGAAGCACGGCCCCTACCGCGGCGAGCACGAGCTGCCCGCGGCCACGCTGCTGCTCAAGGTCCGCACGCGCGAGGAGGCGATCGGCTGGGCCGAGCGCTACGGCAAGATCCTCGGCGACGGCGAGATCGAGCTCGGCAAGGTCAACGAGCCGTGGGACATCGGCATGATGCCGGTGCCCGAGAACCCGCCGCTGCAGATGCTCCTCATCGAGAAGGCCACCGCGGCAACGGAGTCCGGCACGCGCAGCACGAGGCAGAAAGCCGACCTCACGCGCCTCAAGACGGAGATGACGAAGGCCGGCGTGCTCGTCAGCACGCTCGCGCTCCAGCCGAGCGCGCAGGCGAAGCGCCTCTCCTTTAGCAACAACGAGCTGCGCGCCACCGACGGCCCGTTCACCGAATCGAAGGAGCTGATCGGCGGCTTCGCGGTGATGGAATTCGCCGACCTCGAGGAGGCGGTCGCGATGTGCACGCGCTACGCCGCCATCCTGGGCGGCACCCTCGAGATCGACGTGCGCCCCCTCGACACGGCCGACGCACCGGCCTGAGGCGTCAGCTTCCGGCGAAGGCCGGCGAGCCGGGGGCGCGGTAGCGATCGAGCGGGCTCCGCAGCGCATCACTACCGTAGAAGCGACCGTTGCCCTCGAGCTCGCCGAAGAGCAGGTGGAGCGGCGCTTTTGCGCCGTCCGCCGGAGTCTTCATGCCCAGCTCCGCGCCCGACTGGCCGCTCGAGGCGAGGTACGCGCGCGTCATGTCGGTCTCGATGAACCCGGGCGTGCAGGCGTTGACGACCAGGTCGGGATGCTCGCGCGCCAGGATCAGCGTGTACGTGTTCGCGCACGCCTTCGAGAGGCCGTACGGCTCGCCGTCGCCGAGGCCGCTGGCCGCGAAGGCCTCCGGGCCGCCGGTGATGGCCAGGCACTCGTCGATCAGCGCGCGGACGCGGGGCCAGGTGTTCGCGGCATCGAGGAAGAAGCGCTGACGTTCGGGGCTGCACTTGCTCACGAACAGCGGCCCGGACGCCGACGTGACGTTGACGACGCGCCCGGCCTTCGCGTCGAGCAGCGGCACGAACGTCTCGCAGACGCGCCGGACGCCGAGCGTGTTGGTCTGGAGCACGGCGGTGAGATCCGCGCTACCGACGCCGATCCCGGCGTTGTTGACGAGGCCGTAGAGGGGCTCGATGCCCTTGGCCGCTGCGGCGACGGAGCGATCGTCGGCCACATCGAGCGCGACCACGGCGATCCGATCCTTGCGGTCGGCACGCGCCTTCGTGAGCGCATCCGCGGCCGCGACGCCGCGCGCATGATCCCGCGAGCCGAGGTAGACGAACGTGTCGGACTGCTGGTCGAGGATCGCCTCGACGATGGCGAGCCCGATGCCCTTGTTGCCCCCGGTCACGAGAATGCGTCGCATGAGCGCTCATCGCCCGTGGCGACCGCAGCGTCAAGGCGGGCGGCCCGCGTGCTACTCCCAGTGCGGTGGTGCTGACGCCCGACACGCGCATCCTGTTCGCGACCCGCGCGGTGCGGACGTTCGCGTACGGCCTCCTCGCCGTCATCCTCGCGCTCTTCCTCGCGGCCCGCGGCCTCTCCGATACCGAGATCGGGCTCCTCTTCACGCTCACCCTCGTCGGCGATGCTCTGCTGAGCCTCGGGGTGGGCGCCGTGGCCGATCGCTTCGGCAGGCGCAAGGTCCTGGTCGCGAGCTGCGTGCTCGTCGTGCTCGCGGGCGGCGTCTTCGCGGCGACCGACAGCCCGATCGTGCTCACCATCGCCGCCGTGATCGGCACGATCAGCCCGAGCGGCGCGGAGGTCGGCCCCTTCCTCTCCATCGAGCAGGCGGCGATCACGCAGGAGGCGCCGGACGGTCAGCGCACGCGCGTCTTCGGCTTCTACCAGCTGACGGGCTCGCTCTCGAACGCGCTGGGCGCGCTCTCGGGCGGCTGGCTGGCGCGCACCGTCATTCGCCACGGGCATCGCGAGCTCGACGCGTTTCGCGTGGTGCTCCTCCTCTACGCTGCGCTCGGCATCGTCATGGCCGTGCTGTTCCTGCGCCTCTCGCCGGGCGTGGAGCCGCGGCACCACACGCGCGCGCGGGTCGGCCTCCACCGATCGCGACGCGCCGTGACGACGCTCGCGGCGCTCTTCGCGGTCGACTCGTTCGGCTCGGGCCTCGCCGTCCAGACGCTCGTCGCCTACTGGCTCCACCGCCGCTTCGGCGCGGACGTCGGGATGCTCGGCACCATCTTCTTCGCCACCAACGTGGTGGCGGGCTTCTCGGCGTTGCTCAGCGCGCCGATCGCCAGGCGCTTCGGCCTCGTGAACACGATGGTGTGGACACACATCCCGGGCAACCTGCTCCTCATCGCCTTTCCCTTCATGCCGAACCTCGAGCTGAGCGTCGCCGTGCTCCTCGGGAGGTTCCTGGTCGCGCAGATGGATGTGCCGGCGCGCACCAGCTACATGATGGCGATCGTCGACGACGACGAGCGCTCGGCCGCGAGCAGCCTCGCCAACCAGGCGAAGCTCGTCGGCGCGAGCCTCGGTCCATTCGCGGCGGGGCTGATGGGCCTGAGCGCTGGACCGTTCGTGGTCGCGGGCGTGCTGAAGATCGCCTACGACCTGTCGCTCTACCGCCTCTTCCGCCAGGTCAGACCGCCCGAGGAGCGCGGTCCGCGCCCTGGGCGTTGATTGAAAACTGCTTGTTGACCCGGCGGACCGCGGCGTCGATGCTCCCGCGTCATGAAGAAGGAAGAGGAGCCGAAGCCGCAGCCGTGGGCCATCTACGCGGTGTTGGCCGGTCTCGTGGTGCTGTTCGGATGGATGGCGTTCGGCAAGAGCGACGCGCCGAGCGGAGGCGCCGACGGGGGCGCGCCGCCGTCGGGTAGCGGCGCGCTCGCCAGCGACGGCAGCCTCGGCATCGTGGACCTCGTCCCCGGTACCGGCACCGAGGCGGCCAAGGGTGACGCGGTGAAGGTCCATTACGTCGGCACGCTGACCGACGGCACCGAGTTCGACAGCTCGCGCAAGCACGGCGAGCCCTTCGACTTCCAGCTCGGCGCGGGCGAGGTCATCAAGGGCTGGGACCAAGGCGTCGCGGGGATGAAGGTCGGCGGAAAGCGCAAGCTGACCGTCCCCGCCAGCCTCGGCTACGGCACCCGCGGCTCTCCGCCGGTCATCCCGCCGAACGCCGCGCTGCTCTTCGAGGTCGAGCTGCTCGAGGTCACGAAAGGCAAGGGCGCCGGCGGCAAGCCCGAGGCCGGCGAGGTCCAGGCGAGCCCGGACGACCCGCTGAAGGGCACCTTCTCCCTCGCGGACGCCACGAAGAACATCAAGGGCACGGGCGGCGCGCTCGTCGCGAAGATCGAGACCTCCCTCGGCGCGGTCGATTGCCGCCTCTTCGACGACAAGGCGCCGGTGACCGTCGCCAACTTCATCGGTCTCGCCAGCGGCGAGCGCACGTGGAAGGAGCCGGGCGGCAAGTGGGTCAACAAGCCCGCCTACGACGGCACCACGTTCCATCGCATCATCAAGGGCTTCATGATCCAGGGCGGCGACGCGAAGGGCAACGGCTCCGGCGACCCGGGTTACGTCATCAAGGACGAGATCTGGGAAGGCGGGAAGCACGATCGCACGGGCCTCCTGTGCATGGCGAACCGCGGCCCGAACACGAACGGCATGCAGTTCTTCATCACCGAGGAGCCGAAGGCGAGCCTCGACGGGCAGTACACGATCTTCGGCGAGTGCTCGCCGGCGCAGGTCATCCACGACATCGCGAAGGTCCCCACCGGACCGTCCGACAAGCCGGAGAAGCCCGTGATCATCAAGTCGGTGAAGGTCTCGCGCGCAGCCAAGCCGTGAGGACGGCGCGTCGAGGCGAAACGCAACGCAACGCTCGCTCGCGCGGCGTGCTCGTGCGCTCGCCCGCGACCTATGCCGAGTGCCGACGGCGCTACGTTTCCCACCGCGCCGAGCGCTTCTCGCCGCGGGCGTTCGTGCTGACCGTGACGCGTCGCCAGACCCGCCGAGCCCCCGCCAGGGATGGCGCAAGTAGCCTGGCGCTGGCACATCGCGCTAACGTCATCGCATGGGCGCAGAGAGGGACGAGGAAGACTCGAACGGGGGCTTCCGTCTGCTCTGCGAGACGTGCGGCGTTGGCTTCTGGCACATCGATACCCGGGGGCGAACGGTTTACCTGAACGCCGCCATGTCTTCGATGCTGGAGCTGGATTCTCCGGCCGACATCGGTGACGCGACCTTCCACGAGTTCTTCACGGCAAGAAGCCTCGAGCCCATGCGCGTCGAGCACGACAAGCGCATGAGTGGGTCCGCCTCGACGTACGAGGTCGAGCTGCTCGGTCGACGCGGCACCATCCGGAACGTCGTGCTCTCGGGCGTCCCGGTCTGGCGGGCGGGAGAGCTCATCGGGCGCATCGGAACCTTCACCGACATCACCGATCGCAAGGCGGCAGAGCTGGCCTTGCGCGAGAGCGAGCATCGGATGCGCTCCCTGTTCGGCGCGTCCGTGGACGCCATCGGCGTCGCGCATGCGGGCACGCATCTGATGGTGAACCCGGCCTACGTCCGGATGTTCGGCGTCCGCGACGAACGGGAGCTGCTGGGGAGCCCGATCTTCGAGCTGATCGCGCCCTCCGAGCGCTCGCGCGTCCTCGACTTCGCGAAGCATCGGAGCGAGGGAAAGCCCCTGACCCAGCGCTACCTGACCCGGGGCCTGCGACGGAACGGCGAGGAGTTCGCGCTCGAGGTCCACGCCTCCTCGTACGAGGAACGCGGCGAGGTCTACTCGGTCGTCATCTTGCGCGACATCACCGAACGATTGCGGCTCGAGGAGCAGCTCCGTGAATCGCAGAAGATGGACGCGCTCGGACGGCTTGCCGGCGGCGTCGCCCACGACTTCAACAACCTGCTCATGGTCATGATGGGATGCGCGGACCTCATCGCGGCGGACGTGCACGTTGGCGCAGACGCCATCGCCAACGCCGAGCTGATCCGGTCGACGGCCGACCGGGCGGCGAGCCTCACGCGCCAGCTGCTTGCGTTGAGTCGCCGCCAGGTCATCGACCCGAAGGTCATCGACCTCGACGCGGTGGTGAACGAGACGAGCATCATGCTGCGGCGCCTGATCGGTCCGCGCATCGATCTCGTCGTCGAGAGCGAGCCGGGGCTTGGACGGGTTCGCGTGGACCCGAATCAGATCCAGCAGGTCGTGATGAACCTGTGTGTCAACGCGCGTGACGCACTTCCCGATGGTGGACGCATCACCGTCGCCACGCGCAACGCACACCTCGACGAGGCGTTCGTGCGCACCCTCGGCGACGTCGCGCCCGGCCCGTTCGTCCAGCTCCTGGTGACCGACAACGGGGTCGGGATGGACCTCGAGACGAAGCGGCGGCTCTTCGAGCCTTTCTTCACGACGAAGCCACTCGGCGAGGGAACTGGCCTCGGCCTTTCGACGGTCTACGGCATCGTCAAGCAGAGTGGGGGTCACGTGTCGGTGGCGAGCGCGAAGGGGGAGGGAAGCGAATTCTCCGTCTACCTTCCCATCGTCGAGGCGCCGCTCGCGGAGTCCCGGCGCGAGACCGAGGCGCCGAGCGCCGGAACCTCGGCCACGATCTTGCTCGTCGAGGACGAGCACCAGGTTCGGCAGCTCCTCGAGAAGTTCTTGACGAGGGCCGGGTACCACGTGCTCGCCGCGCCAGGCGCACAACAGGCGCTCGAGCTCTTCGCGCAGCATGCCCTGACCATCGACCTCGTGGTCACCGACATCCTCATGCCCGGGCTCACCGGCGTCGAGCTGGCGCGCGCCCTCGACAAGCAACGGTCGGGGCTCCCAGTCCTCTTCATGTCGGGCTACGCGCACGACGATGGCGCCGACATCGAGGCGCGCCCGGGCTCGGCCTTTCTGCCCAAGCCCTTCACCATGCCGCAGCTGACCGCCCAGCTCCGCGCGCTCCTGGGCGCCAAGGCCATCGCCCCCACGCCGCGTCGACCGTGAGCGCGTCAGTGAGCCGGCGCAAGCAACGCTCGAAGTGGTGGTGGGTCGCGGCCGCGGTGCTCACCGCCCTCGTGTGGCGCTGGTGTCGCTCGTCGGACGAGCGCATCGAGACGACCCTCCACGTGAAGCTCGCCCCCGGCGCGGCCGAGCCGTGGGCAGCCCCGCTGGACGACGCCGAGGTGCTCGCCACCGGGCCGCTGTTCGACCGATCCGAGGCCGCGCTGACCGCGGACCGCGCGACCGCCTCCGCGCAGAGCGGCCGCCCGATGCCCGACCTCCGCGGCTGGCGCAGCGTGCGGTTGCGCGGCGAACGCCCCGCGATCGACCGTACGCTGGCGCGCCTGCGTGACCAGCCGGCCGTGCTGACCGCGTTCGAGGCACCCGTCGCCGAGCTACCGTTCGTGCCCATGAAGGGCTCGACGTTCGCGTCGGGCAGCTGCCCCGTACGCACCCCGCCGTATCACGAGCGTCAGGGCTTTCTCGGCCCCGCGCCTGGCGGCATCGACGCTCGAGCCGCCTGGGCGAAGCCCGGCGGACGCGGCGAGGCGGTGTGGTTCGCCGATATCGAAGGAGCGTGGAATACCGACCACGAGGATCTCCCGGGCGACCGCATCCACGCCATCGGGCGACCGGTGCGCGGTCGCGACTGGGAGATGCACGGCACCGCGGTGCTCGGTGAGGTGCTCTCGCGCGAGAACGACCTCGGGATGGTCGGGATCGCGCCCAACGTCCCGCGCGTCGTCACGTCGAGCATCGCGAGCGTCTCGTCAGCGACGGCCATCGATCGCGCGCAAGCGCAGCTGCGCGCCGGGGATGTCCTGCTCATCGAGCTTCATGCGATTGGCCCCCGCGCTCGCTATTTGCCAATGGAATACTGGGATGACGTCTTCGAGGTCATCCAGATCGCGACCGCTCGCGGCGTGGTCGTCGTGGAGGCGGCCGGCAACGGCGCCGAGGATCTCGACCACGAGGCCTACCGCGGAAAGCTCGATCGCCGCCAGCGCGACTCCGGCGCGATCATGGTCGGCGCAGGCGCACCCGCGGTGGAGGGCTGGGCGGATCGCTCGCGCCTCGACTTCTCCAACCACGGCTCGCGTGTCGACGTGCAAGGCTGGGGACGCATGGTCGCGACGCTCGACTACGGCGATCTCCAAGGCTGCGCCAGCGCGCAGCGCAAGTACACGAACCTGTTCGGCGGCACCTCCAGCGCCTCGCCGATAGTGGCCGGCGCTGCGGTGCTCGTCGAGAGCATCGCCAAGACCGAGAAGGGCTGCCCGCTGTCGCCCCGCGACCTGCGCACGCTGCTGACCGAGACCGGGTCCCCCCAGACCGACGGCCCACACGGCCCCGCCGCCCAGCACATCGGCCCCCGCCCCGATCTCGCCGCCGCCCTTGCGCGCGCGCAAGCCTTTCCCGCCCGCTGCGAGCGGTGATTCACAATCCATGAGCGGCGCGGTCGAGGGGATCACCCAGCTCGGGTATCCGCTCGACCTCGTGACGTTCCTCGGGGTGTGGAAGATGCTCGGCGGCGTCGCGCTGGTCGCGCCTCGCACGCCGCGCCTCGAGGAGCGGCGGGCGACCGCTTGACGGCGTGCTTCTGCTGAGCGTCCGCGATGCGGATCATCGCGTCGCGGACGAAGCGCGCGAGGGACATCGGAGCGGCGGGCCGCAAACGCGTGCTAAATTCTGCGGATGCGTCGTTCCCTCGTTCTGTGCGCGCTGCTCTTCTCCTGTCGCTCGCCCCGGGGAGCGGAGCCCGAAATCGTGGCCCCGCCCCCGACTCCGTCCGCGAGCGCCGCGGCGCGCCCCGTCGATCGCGAGCTCGCGGACCTGCCGCGCGACCCGCGGGAGGCCATCCTCGCGAGCGCCGCCGGCGCGCTCCTCGCGCAGGAGCACGTGCGCGCGCGCCCCATCGACGACACCGTCTCGAAGGAGGCCTTCAAGGAGTTCATCGACGACCTCGACGTCGGAAAGCTGTTCCTGCTCGAGAGTGACGTGCAGAAGCTCGCGCGCTTCGAGACGGACATGGACGACGAGCTCCGCGCCGGCGACCTCGTGCTCGGACGCAAGGCCACGGCGCTGCTCTCGAGCCGGCGCCGCCTCGTCGCCGACGTCGTCGCCCGCATCCTCGCGACGCCGCTCGAGCTCACGGCGAACGAGTCGATCGAGACCGACAGCAAGAAACGTGCATTCTGCAAGACCGAGGACGAGCTCGCCACGCGCTGGCGCAGCCTGCTCAAGCTCCAGGTCCTCGAGCGCACCCAGGAGCTCGAGGACATCCTCGACAAGAAGGCGCATCCGTTGCCCCCGGACCCCACCAAGCCCGCCGACCCCGACGACGCGAAGCGCGACGCCGCCGCCGAGAAGGCGCTCGGCGAGATCCCCACGACGTTCGAAGGGCGCCGCGACAAGGTGCAGAAGGAGGTGGCCACGCGCTACGCCACCCAGTTCACGCGGCTTGCCACGGTCGACAAGCTCACGCCCGCGCAGACGTTCATCAACGCCGTCAACGGCGCCTTCGATCCGCACACGACCTACCTACCGCCCGCGGAGGAAGCGGAGCTCGGCATCGCGCTCACCGGCCGCCTCGAGGGCATCGGCGCCACGCTGCGCGAGCAGGAGCACTACATCCTCGTGAACGATCTCGTGCCCGGCGGCGCCGCCTGGCAGCAGGGCAAGCTCGAGGTCGGCGACCTCATTCTCTCCGTTGCCCAGGAGGGCAAGGAGCCCGTCGACGTGATGGACATGCCCATCGGCAAGGTCGTCACCATGATCCGCGGGTCAAAGGGCACCGTCGTCGTCCTCACGGTGAAGAAGCCCGACGCGACCCTCAAGACGATCTCGATCACGCGCGACGTGGTGCACATCGAAGCCTCGTACGCCCGCGGCGCGATCCTGAAGACCAGGACCGACGGCGACGTCGGTTACGTGCATCTTCCAGGCTTCTACGGCGAGTCGCGCAAGCCGGGCGAGCGCAACGCCACCGACGACATGCGCACGATTCTGACCCAACTCACGAAGAAGGGCGTCACGTCGCTGGTGTTCGACCTCCGCGGCAACGGTGGCGGGCTCCTCACGCACGCGCGCGACATCGCCGGCCTCTTCGTGAAGGAGGGCCCCGTCGTACAGACGAAGGACGGCAAGGGGGTCGTCGAGGTGCTGCGTGACAAGGATCCGTCGGTCGCGTTCAGCGGCAACGTCGTGGTCTTGGTCGACCGCTTCTGCGCCTCGGCGGCGGAGATCGTCGCGGGCGCGCTCCAGGACTACGAGCGCGCGGTCGTCGTCGGAACGGGCGCGACGCACGGCAAGGGAACGGTGCAGGCCGTCATCGACCTCGATCAGCAAGCGCGTACCAAGGGCGATCCGCTCGGCCTCTACAAGGTGACGATCCAGGAGTACTTCCGCGTGAGCGGCGGCTCCACGCAGCTGAAGGGCGTCGTCCCGGACGTCCTCCTCCCCGACCCTACGTCGTTCGTCGAGTCCGGCGAGCGCACGCTCCCTCACGCCATCCCGTGGTCGACGATCAACGCCGTCCCGTTCGTGAAGACGCCGCACGCGTGGAAGACGGCCGACCTCGCGTCTGCGAGCATGGCGCGCACCGGCGCCAACGCCGATCTCGCGACCGTCACCAGGTTCGCCAAGATCATGGAGGCGCGGAAGGACAAGACCGTGAAGCCGCTCGAGCGCACCGCCTGGCAAGCCGACTACAAGCGCGCGAAGGCGGAGCTCGAGGCTCTCGATCCGAAGAAGCACGAGCCGAAGCCGCTGCTGGAGGTCGCGCCGCTCTCGCCGGAGGGAAGGTCGCAGGATCCGCGCATGCAGCGCCAGCTCGATCGCTGGAAGGACGGCCTGGCGCGCGACCTCTGGGTCGACGAGACGACGCGCATCCTCGCCGACATGAAGAAGGCGCACTAGGCCGACGCAGCATGACCCCCGCCCAGCTCCGCAAGCTCGCGCTCTCGCTCGGCGACGTCGAGGAGCGTCCGCACTTTGATCGTGCGGCGTTCCGCACGCCGCGGAAGACGTTTGCGACGCTGGGGAAGGACCGGCGCGTGAACCTCCACGTAGATCCTTGCGGGGACTCGTCATGAGTCGTGAGTGCTGACGCAATTCTGACGAGACCAGCGTGCTCCGTGAGGCGTTCGCAGCCGTGATCGGGTCGGTGTAGTCTCGGCCTCCATGAAGCACCCGCTCCTCCGCGCCGCGACCGTCGCGTTTCTCCTCTGCACCGGCCTGCGCGTCGAGGCAGCGACGCGCACCGTCGGCCCCGGCAAGACCTACGCGAAGCCGTGCGCTGCCATCGCGGCCGCGCAGGCAGGCGACGTGATCGAGGTCGACGCCGCGGGCAGCTACGACGGCGACAACTGCTCCTGGTCGACGGACAACCTCACGGTGCGCGGCGTCGGCGGCCGCGCCCGGATCGACGCCGGGAAGAACATCGCGAACGTGTCCGCCGGCAAAGGGATCTTCGTCATCTCGGCACCGAATGCCACGATCGAGAACTTCGAGCTCGTCGGCGCGGTGGCCGGGGCGAGCGCCAACGGCTCCGGCATTCGCCATCAGGGGACGAACCTGGTGGTGAGGAATTGCTATTTCCACGACGACGAGGACGGTATCCTCGGCTCCCCCGCGGTCGACGGGACGGGCACCGTGCTCATCGAGGCGACGGAGCTGGCCAACAACGGTCACGGCGATGGCCTGTCGCACAATCTATATCTCGGCCCGTATGCCAAGTTCACGATCCTTAATTCGTATTCTCACGGGGCCAAGGTCGGACATCTCCTGAAGTCGCGAGCGCTCGAGAACGACATCCTCTACAACCGCCTCACCGACGAGGGCGGGACCACCGCGAGCTACGAGATCAATCTGCCGAATGCCGGTCTCTCGTTCGTGATCGGGAACCTGATCGAGCAGAGCGCTGCCTCCGGCAATCCAGCAATCATCGACTACGCGAGCGAGCCCGCGGGCAACAACCCCGACCTACGGCTCTTCGTGGTGAACAACACCATCGTCAACGACAAGGGCAGCGGCACGTTCGTGCAGACGACGGTGACCGTCCCGGCCGTGCTGATGAACAACATCTTCACCGGTGGCGGCACGATCACGAATCAAGGCAATGCCGTGCTGACCACGAACTTCACGATGGGCGACCCCAAACTCGTCGCGCCCGCCACGTACGACTACCACCTTGCGGCCGGCTCGCCGTGCGCCGACCAGGGCACGATGCCGCCGAGCGTGGACGGCCATTCCCTCGTGCCGATGCGCGAATACGGTCATCCGCTCACGTCCAAGGTGCGCACGAGCGTCGGCACCATCGATATCGGCGCCTACGAGCTCGGCAATCCTGGCGGGCCAGAGGGCGACGCAGGCGCGGAGGGCGGCGCGAGCAGCAGCAGCAGCGGCGGGACGAGCGGCAGCAGCGGGGGTACGTCGGGGGCACCGGGCAGCGACGGCGGATCGGGCGCGGCCCCGGGCGCGGCCCCGGGCGACGACAGCAGCTCGAGCGGCTGCGGCTGTCACGTGGTCGCGACCCGGAGCAGCGGCCTCGCTGCGCTCGTCGGCGTCACCTTGGCCGCAGCAGCGCTCCTGACGAAGCGCCGCCGGCGCCCCTGACCCGCGGTCCGTCGGAGCAAGACCGCGCTTCGACGATCACGGCCCCTGGAACGTCTCCACGGCGGGCGAGAAGCTTCCCTCGGTGATCTCGCCGAAGTCGAACAGCGCGTGGATCATGGTGCAGCGCGCGCCGGGATCGTCGGCGCTCGTGCAGAGGCGGTGGAGCTCCTCGAGCTCGGTGAGCGTCACGAACGTCCCCGGCTCGGGCTTGAAGGCGACCGAGAGGAAGGCGTTGGGGATGGTCGGGTGCGGCTCCTCCTGCCGGTGGCACGTCCCGCACGTCGTTCGGTCGGTGCCGCGGCTGACGCGCAGGAACGCGGCGTCGGCCGCGAGCGGAGCGGTGACCGGCAGGCCGACCTCCCCCTTGATGGTGCGCGTGGTGCCGATCCATTCGCCGAGCTCGAGCAGCTTGCTCCCTTCGCCGGCGGGCACCACCGTGATCACGAGCTTCGGCAGCATGAGCAGGAGGCGCGGCGCGGAGGTCCCGAACGCGGGCTGCGCGCTCGACTTCCCATTCGTCGCGACCACGGCGAGCGGTCGCGGGAGCGTGGCGACGAAGCACGGCCCGTCGGTGTCCGTTCCGAGCGCATCGAGACGGGCTACGGCCTCGGCGATCGAACCGATGTCGCCCTTCGACTTCGCGCACGTCCGGAGCGCTTCGCTCGCGCCGTGCGGACCGCTGTCCTTCGCGCCGGCGTCCGCCGGGGGAGGCAGCGCGGTGGTCGAGCCGGACGGGGTCGGCGCCGGAGCGGGGGCCGGACCGGCATCGCTCGACGAAGCGCTGCACGCGCTGCAGGCCACCACGAGCAGGAGCGCGAGCACCGAACGCATGGGCTTCATCATGCATGGAACCGGAGGAAATGCCATCGAGGCGACGCGCTGACGCTCGCTACGCGGGCGGCGGCGGACCCACGCGCATCGCGATGAAGAGCGCCGCGACCGAGAGCACAGCCGCAACGAAGAACGGCGCGCCCGACAGGGTGTGCTCGAAGGCGCCGAACACCTGCGTCATGAGGATGGGTCCGAAGATCGACGACAGGCTCTCTGCCGCGCCGATGCTGCCCTGGAGGCGGCCCTGCGCGTCGTCGGGGGCAAGCTTCGACATCCACGCGTTCATCGCGGGCACCGCGACGCCGCACGGTGACGAGACGATGATCACGGCGAACACCATCCAGCTCCGGGACGCGAGGCCGGTGAGCACGAAGCACGCGACCGTGAGCGCGAGCCCGACAATGGCCGTCTTCCGATCGCCCCAGCGCTTCGTGAGGAACCCGACGAGCAAGGCCTGCGTGATGGCGTTACCCACCCCGTAGGCGGCGAGCGAGAGTCCGATCATCCGCGGGCTCCAGTCGAACCGCGCGGTCCCCCAGAACGCCCACACCGAGGGGTACACCGCGGTGCCGAGAAACAGCACGAACAGCGCGAGCACGAGCGTTCGCACGTGCTTGCCGCCGGGAATGCTGACGATGGCGCCGAAGGGATGGATCTGCGAGAGCCGGAGCGGCTGCCGCTTCTCCTTCGGATGGGTCTCCGGCAGGAACACGAGCCCGTACAGGAAGTTCGCGAGCGAGAGGCCGGCCGCCACGAAGAAGGGCACGCGCGGCCCGAAGCCGCCGAGGAGCCCACCGATGGCCGGACCGAGGACGAAGCCCACGCCGAACGCCGCGCCGAGCATGCCGAACGCCTTGCCGCGCTCTTCGGGCGGCGTGACGTCGGCGATGTACGCGTTGGCGGTCGTGAACGAAGCGCCGAAGATGCCAGCGATGACCCGTCCCACGAAGAGCCACACGATCGTGGGCGAGAGGGCCGTGAACGCGTAGTCGACGCCGAGGCCGAGCACCGCGAGGAGCAGCACTGGCCGGCGGCCGAACGCATCGGAGAGGCCGCCGATGACGGGCGCGCAGAAGAACTGCATCGCGGCATACGCGAAGAAGAGCCAACCGCCGTAGATCGACGCATGCGCGGCATCGGCCCCGGTGAGCTGCCGCAGGAGGGCCGGGAGGATCGGCATGATGAGGCCGAGCCCGACCATGTCGAGCAGGACCGTGACCCACACGAACGCGAATGCGTGCTTGGTCGAACGCGCCATCGGCTCCCCTGCCCTACAGCCCGAGGCCGAAAGCGCGCCGCATGGCCTGGCTCGCCTCGGTGCGCTCGCCGTGCTGGTCGCGCATGACGAGCGCCTCGTGGTCGAGCGCGCCGCGTGACGCGCGAGCACACGTCCACACGGAGAAGAGAGGCGGCCGCCCGACCTTCGGCACGATGTCGAGACGGCGCACCGGACAGAGACCCGCCGCTGCGGCGCCGCGGACGACGCGTTCGGGCGCGCGCCCGTCGGAGCACAGCACCACCACGCCCTCGGGCGAGACCACGCGCGCGGCCGCGGCGAGGTAGTCCTCCACCCCGCCGCGCAGCTCGAGGCGAGCCGCGGCGCGCTGCGGGTCGGGCGACGCCGAGGCCGTACCGAGCGGCAGATAGGGCGGCGTGCCCGTGACGAGCGCGCACCGGCCGTGCGGCCACGCGCGCGTCACGTCGCGCAGGTCGCCGTGCAGCAGGCTCACGCGATCGCCGAGCCCGTTGTCGTGCACGTTCCGGCGCGCAAGCTCCATGCTGACGTCCTGCGCCTCGATCCCGAAGCCTCGCGCCGTCGGGAGCCGCCAGGCCACCATCAGGAGCACGGAGCCGACGCCGCAGCCGAGGTCGAGGAAGCTCGCCGTTCCGGGCGCGGCGGCCCGCGCAGCCTCCCAGGCGGTCGCGAGATCATCGACGGAGAAGCGGTGACCGCGCCGCCGCTGGGTCAAGCGGAAGGACGCGGTGATGGCGTCGCTGGTGAGCTCGTCGGCGATCATCGAGCGGAACACCATAGCGGAGCGGCACCGGATCGACACGGCCATCGCCGGCGGTATTGCGACCCGCAAACTTCGATCGCCGCGGCCGCTTCGCTATCCTCGAGGGGGTAGCGATGAAGTTTTCGAGCGACGAAGCGCGAGCGTTCCACGAGCACGGGTACGTCCTGCGGCGCGGCCTTTTCCGCGAGAGCGAAGTGCTCGCGACGCGGGCGGCGCTCGAGCGGCTCTACGCCACGGCCCAGACCCTGCGCGCCACCGGCGATCACGACGGCGCGTTCTTCGCGCTCGGCACTCCTCCCGGCGGCGCCGTCGTGGTGCAGCGGGTCGTCTGGGCGGGCGGCGCGGAGCCCGGGCTCCTCGACCTGAGCGAGGAGGCGAGGCTCGTCGAGCCGGCGCTCGACCTGCTCGGTACATCGCACTGCGAGCAGCTCCTCTGTCAGGCCCACTACAAGATGCCGAACGACGGCGTGGCGTTCGACTGGCACCAGGACATCCAGCATCGCGACAAGGGCGGCGACACCTGGCGCGACGTGACGGGCCGCGGCTCGTTCGTACAGACCATCCTCCTCGTCGACGACATGACCGAGGAGAACGGCGCTCTCGAGTTCCTTCCGCGCAATGCGGTCACGCTCGATCCCTCCGGCCGGCTCGTGAGGGAGGGCGGCGCCGTGCGCGTCGACGCATCACGCGCCGTGGCGGTCACGGGCCGCGCGGGTGACGTTCTCTTCTTCGGTCCGTACGCCGTGCACGGCAGCAAGCCGAACCACTCGGACAAGCCACGCCGCGTGCTGATCAACGGCTACGCCGCCCCCGGCGCAAACAAGCGCGCCTATCCCGGGCGCGGCGCCTGCCGTGTCCTGCCCTCGACGACGCCGAGCCAGCGCTTCCGCTCCGCGGGCGAGAAACGCTCGATGGCGTAGCGGAGCGCCGTGCGCGGCATGGCGGCGGCGTGGCGCTCGAGGAAGCCGCGCAGCGCGTCCTCGTCGACCCGCTTGCCCACCTCGCGCAGCATCCAGCCGACGGCCTTGTGCATCAGGTCGTGAGGATCGTCGAGGAGCAGCTCGGCGATGGCGAGCGCGGTGGCGGCGTCGCCAGCGCGGATGAACGCGAACGTCGCCACCATGGCCACGCGGCGCTCCCACATCACCTTCGATCGCGCGAGGCGGGGAAGGAGTCGACGATCGCGCGTCGTGAGGACCTGCGCGCCGACGATCGGGGCCGCCGAGGTGTCGACGAGGTCCCAGTTGTTCACGCGCTCGAGGTTCGCGAGGTAGAAGACGAAGCGCTCCGCGCGAGCCGCCTCGTCACCGCGCGCGTACTGCGTGACGAGCACGACGAGCGCGAGCATCCGCTCCTCGTGCACGGGCGACCGGAGCAGCGTGCGGAGCTCCGCGAGCGACAGGTCGGAGTGAGCGCGCGCGATCACGCGCGTGGCCGGCACCGAGACCCCGAGGAACACGTCACCCTCGCCGTACTGACCGGGCCCGGTCTTGAAGAAGCGAGCCGCGGCCTGCGCGCGCGCCGGGCTCCCCTCCGCCCGCAGCTCGGCGCGAGCCCCGGCCAAACCGCTCTGCCTTCGCCCTGGCATGGCTCCAGATTGGCAGATTTGGGATGGCGTTCCAACGGGGAGCCGCGCCCGCTCGCCGAGATACTCGTCATCGTGCGATGCGCCGCACCGGGCCGAGCGCCTCGTCGAGCGCGCGGAGGAACGACCCTCCGCGAGCAGGCGTGCGGCGGCAGGAGACGCCCCTTGACGGCCACGGGCGGAACGCGCTCCTACTCTTCTCCGTGAGCAAGACGCGAGTGCCTGGTGGGGTCGTGCACGGACTGCCTGCGGACCTCCGCGCCGGCCTCGTCGCGAGCGCCACGGCGCTCGCGGCCTGGATGGACATCACGCCCCTGGCCCGCAACGAGTTCATCTGCTGGGTCGAGGATGCGAAGCAGGCGAAGACCCGCGAGCGCCGCATTCGCAGGACGCGGGAGGAGCTGGAGGAAGGCATGCGCCGGCCGTGCTGCTGGCCCGGGTGCAAGCACCGCGGCTGAGCGTTTTCTCTTTAATGGTCAACTGACTTGTTACTCATTGCAGACCGTGGCGGGCCGCGCGGACATCGCGGAAGGCCACTACTCCGCAGCGGCGCCGCGCGCGTAGCGTCGATCAGCTGCGCGCCTTGCCCGGCGCGCACACGCCCGGCGCGACGTCCGCGTCCTTGCCCAGCAAGATCTCCGCGGCGCGGTAGTCGTCACCTTGCTTCACGAACAGCGCGCCGGTCTGGAGGTAGGCGCACCCCACCAGGTCGTTCTGGCGCCACTCGCTGCGATAGCGAACGTCCACCGCGAATGCCAGGTACGCGCGACCGGTCGCGTCGAGGGTCGCGGCGGCCTGCGTCACCCGCACGCGACGCTCATGGGGCGGCATCCGCGCGCGCGAGAACCGGCTCCGCTCCTTCTCCTTCTGCGCGAGCGGCTCCAGCAGCCCCTTCTGGACGCGTCGCTGCACCACCACCGCGGGCGCATCATCGGCCGACGCGAGCGACGGCGCGAGCGACGGCGCGAGGACGAACGCGAGGACGAACGCGAGGACGCAGAGACCAGACCACCTTGTCGAGACCATGAGTCATCCTTCCGAGGAATTGAATCTTCGATTGCCACACTCCGCAGAACAGCTCGGCCGCCACGCCACTACCGACGACGGGTAGCCAGAGCGCGACGACGTACGCGAGATCGGGTGAGACGCCCGCGCCGTCGAGGACCACGAGCATCGCGCGTGACGTGACCGCGACGCTCATCTGCGCGAAGACGTGGCCCATCGCGCGGCGGTGCGCGACGAGGTCCCGCCGGCGAGCGGCGGCGATGCCCTTCACCATGAAGAGGCCCACGACGGCGTCGCTGAGCAGGAACCCCGCGGTGACGAGCGCGCCACCCTTGGCATCGAAGGCGAGCACCGCGCCCGAGGGCGCGAGCGCGCATAGAACGACGACGCCGGCGACGCGTCCGAGCCAGCGGTGGACCGCGCGCCGCCGCTGCACCATCCGCGTCATGAGCACGATGCACAGCGGGAGCGAGACGAGCGCGGCCGCGACATGAACCCGCAAGGATGCGAGCCAGAGCGTCGAGAAGCGCACCGGCAGCTTCTCGACCGCGAACGGCGGGAGCTCGCGAAGATCGAAGTAGGCGAGGCTCGATGCGGTGATGAACGCGGCCCCGAGGGCCATCGCGCCGAGGAAGA
>JAYTHX010000473.1:0-8810 GCA_043732195.1 Polyangiaceae bacterium | reverse complement strand
TCCGCGCTGGACGATCTTGCGGAGCAACGCGAGGCGGGCAGGGTGTCCCAGCGCAGCGAGCTGCTCGGCGCGCCGTTCGAGGAGCTTCGACATATCTAGATGTGAGGCTGCGTGGTGTCCAATGCAATCTGCGCGGAGGCCGGGCGGCGAGGAGCGCGCCCTCTCGCGGCGGCGGTGATCGCTGACCGGCCAAGAGCGAACCGCTCGAGCCGCTTGCGGCCCGGTCGTTCCTGCGGCACGCGATGGCCTTGGCCGCGCCGGGGGCGCGGAAGGGAGTCGCTCATGTCCGTTCGTCTGACCAAGATCGCGAAGCGCGCGGGGTGCGCCGCGAAGCATCCGCCCGGCTATCTGTTCCCGCTGCTCGGTCGTTTGCCGCCGGTCACCGATCCGAACGTGCTCGTCGGGAGCTCCACCGCCGACGACGCCGCGGTCTACAAGCTCGACGACGAGCGGGCGCTCGTGCTCACGACCGACTTCTTCACGCCGATCGTGGACGACCCCTACGACTTCGGCGCCATCGCCGCCACCAACGCGCTGAGCGACGTCTACGCGATGGGCGGAAGGCCGATCAGCGCCCTCAACATCGTGGGCTTTCCCGACGAGACCCTCGGCGTCGAGGTCCTCGCCGAGATCCTGCGCGGCGGCGCGGAGAAGGCTCGGGAGGCGGGGATCGACATCGTCGGCGGTCACACGATCAAGACCGACGAGCCCATCTACGGGCTCTCCGTCACCGGAATGGTCCATCCGGACCGCATCGCCTCGAACGCGGGCGGGCGTCCGGGCGACGTGCTCGTGCTCACGAAGCCGCTGGGCCTCGGGATCGTCACGACCGCGGCGAAGCAGGATCGCGACAGCAAGAACGCCATCGTCGAGGCGATCCGCCTGATGTCGACGCTCAATCGCGGCGCCGCCGAGGCGATGGCCACCGTCGAGGTCCACGCGTGCACGGACATCACGGGGTTCGGCCTCCTCGGGCACCTGCGGAACATCGCGCGCGCGAGCGGGTGTGTCGCCAGTGTCCAGCTCGCGAAGGTGCCGGTCATCGAGGCGGCGTGGGGCTACGTCCGCGACGAGATCGCCCCCGGCGGCACCCACGCGAACTGGCGGTTCTTGAACGACAGCGTCGATTACGCGTCAGGTGTCGACAAGGCGGCGCAGCTCGTCCTCTGCGACGCGCAGACCTCCGGGGGATTGCTCATCGCCGTTGCGCCCCGGGAGGCCGAGCAGCTGCTCGCAGAGCTCGCCGCGCGACACACGCCCTGCGCGGTCGTCATCGGGACGCTCGAGGCAGGCACGCCCGGCCGGCTGCGGGTCAGCGCGAGCTGATCGCGCGCAGGAGCGATCGCCAGGCCTTCTTCTCGACGGCGCGCGCGAAGAGCGGGCGGCGCGCCGTCGTCTGTCGCCGGAGCTCGGCGAGCAGATCTGGCTCGCGCTCCGCGCGCGCGAGGAGCCGCGTCAGCGCGGAGGTGTCCCCGACCGGGAAGAGCCCGGGGTACCGCGCGCCGAGCGCGGAGACGGTCGCGGGAATGCGCGCCGCGACGACCGGCGTTCCGGCGACGATGGCCTCGCCGAGGACGTTCGCCCCGCCTTCCATGACGCTGGTGAGCACGAGGAGCCGCGAGCGCGCGATGAGCGCTCGCGAAGCCGACGGAGCGATCTCGCCGAGCCAGAGGTAGCGCGGGTTCGAGCGCTGCTCGGTCTCCGCGGCGACGCGGTGCGCCTCGTCGAGCGCGCGGCCTGCGTGCAGGATCCGTAGCCGCGAGGACGCTGGCAGAGCGCGAGCGGCGAGCGCCGCGCGGAGCGGGTCCTTCTCGGCGCGCAGATGGGCCACGAACGCGACGTCGAAGGTCTCCACCGACGAGACCGACCTTCGCGGGCGTACGCGGTCCGCGGACTGGCGAATGACCACGACCTTCGCTCGATGACGACGCGGCAGCGCCGCCGCCCCACGATCGTGCAGCACCACGAGCGCGTCCGCGAGATCGAGCGAGCGCTGCGCGCTCTCGTCGTGGAGGATGTCGCGATAGAGATCCGTGCCGGTGAGCGCGAGGACGATGGGCCGCGCCGGATGCCGTTCGCGGGAGCTGCGCACGGCCTCGGCGGAGTGCCGGGCATGGAGGGCGAGCAGGACGTCGTAGCCTCCGCGCGGGAGACCGCAGGTGATCGAGACGCGATGACCGAGCTCGAGCAAGAGCTGCTTCCAGCGCACCGCGGTCACGCGATTGCCCAGCCGCGAGCCTGCGGGCGCGGGACAGACCATGGCGACGTGCATCCGCGCCGAGTGTACCGTAGACGCCCGCTCATGGACCTCACCGAGCAGCTCGCCGATGCTCGCGCCCGCACGCTCCTGCTCGCGTCCGATCTCGACGACGCGCAGTGGCTCGGGCCACGCCTGCCGATCGTGAACCCGCTTCGCTGGGAGCTCGGGCACGTCGCGTGGTTCCAGGAGTGGTGGACCCTGCGTCGGGCGCTCGGCCGCGCGCCGCTGTTGCCGGACGGCGATGCGCTCTACGACTCGAGCCGCGTCGTGCACGGCACGCGCTGGGACCTCCCGCTTCCCGACCGTCGAGCCACGCTCGACTTCATGGCCGAGACGCACGCGCGCTCGCAAGCCGCGCTCCGCGACGGCGCGGACCCTTACTTCCATCGCCTCGCGCTGTTCCACGAGGACATGCACGGCGAGGCGTTCACCTACACACGCCAGACGCTTGGCTACCGCGCGCCGGGCCTGGTCGTGGCGGGAACGCCCGTGGCGGGGGCACTCCCGGGGGACGTCGAGGTGGCAGGAGGAGACTACTGGCTCGGTGCCACGCCGGACGAGCCGTTCGTCTTCGACAACGAGAAGTGGGCACATCGCGTCCGTGTCGAGCCGTTCGCGATCGCGCGCGTCCCGGTGACGAACGAGCGGCTCGCGGAGTTCGTCGCAGCGGGCGGCTACGCGAGGCGCGAGCTGTGGAGCGACGAAGGCTGGGCCTGGCGGAGCAAGGCGGGCGCAGCGCACCCGGTCTACTGGCAGCCCCGAGGCTCGGCGTTCGAGGTGCGCGCCTACGACCGGACGATCCCGCTCGCGCCGCACCAGCCCGCGATCCACGTCTGCTGGTTCGAAGCGGAGGCGTACTGCCGCTGGGCGAAGCGCCGCCTGCCGAGCGAAGCGGAGTGGGAGCTCGCGGCTTCGACCAAGGACAAACGACGTTTTCCCTGGGGCGACGACGCCCCGTCCACCCCCCCCGCGAACCTCGACGGTCGCCTCGGTGGGCCGGTCGACGTGGCGGCGTTCCCCGAAGGCGACAGCGCGTTCGGTTGTCGGCAGATGATCGGCAACGTCTGGGAATGGACCACGAGCGACTTCGCTCCCTACGAGGGCTTCGTCCTCGACCCTTACGCGGAGTACTCGGCGCCCTGGTTCGCGTCACCGCACAAGGTCCTGCGTGGCGGCTGCTGGGCGACGCGCGCGCGTCTCCTCCGCAACACGTGGCGGAACTTCTATCCGCCGCACCGCCGCGACGTGCTGGCGGGCTTTCGCACCTGCGCTCTCTGACCAGGGACCGTCCCTTGACGGCGGGTCACCGTCGCCATATTCAAGTAGTCACTTGAATGACGAAACACCCCAAAGACCGTCTCTATGAGGAGCTCGCGCGGATCGGTAGAGCCTTCGCGGCGCCACGGCGCCTCGAGCTCCTCGACCTGCTGGCGCAAGCGCCGCGGACGGTCGAGGATCTCGCAGGCCTCTGCCGCACTTCGGTCGCGAACACCTCCCAGCATCTCCAGGTGCTGCGCGCCGCCGGGCTCGTCGCCTCCGAGAAGGAGGGTCTGTTCGTCACGTACCGCCTCGCGACGAAGGAGGTCGCGACCTTCTCCCTGCAGCTCCAGTCGCTCGCGGAGTCACGGCTCGCCGAGATGGACCGAGTCAAGCAGGAGCTCTTCACCTCGGCGGCCGATCTCGAGCCAGTCGACGGCAAGGAGCTGCTCGCCCGCGTCCGCCGCGGCGAGGTGCTGCTCCTCGATGTGCGGCCCGCGGAGGAGTACGCGGCCGGGCACCTGGCCGGCGCCATCTCGATCCCGCACGACGAGGTGAAGCGGCGCCTCGCCGAGCTCCCGAGGGGGCGGGCGATCGTTGCCTACTGCCGCGGACCGTACTGCGTCTTCGCCGGCGAGGTGGTTAAGCTCTTGCGGCGTCGTGGGTTCGAGGCCACTCGCATCGAGACCGGAGTGGCGGCGTGGCAAGCGCGCGGTCTGCCCGTCGAGCTCGGCGCCAGCGCGGCGCTCCGATGATCTTCTCGCCGTTCTACGACTTCGCCACCGGCTGCGCCGCGTACGTCTTCGGGTGCGGAAGCCTCGGTATCGGCGCCGTCGTCGACCCGCGCGAGGAGTACACCGACCGCTACCTCGCCTTCGCGTCGGCGAAGGGCCTCCGCATCACCCACGTCATCGACACGCACGTGCATGCCGATCATCGCTCGGGCGGTCGATCGCTCGCCGAGCGCAGCCGTGCCGCCTACGGTCTGCATCGATCGGCAGAGGTCGCGTTCGCGTTTACCCCGCTCGCCGACGGGCAGGAGATCGAGCTCGGGAACACGCGGATCCGCGTCCTCCACACGCCGGGGCACACCCCGGAGAGCGTCTGCCTGGTCGTCACCGACCTGCGACGCGCCGTCGAGCCGTGGTTCGTGCTGACCGGCGATACGATGTTCGTGGGCGCGGTCGGCCGGCCCGATCTTCCGGGCGCCGCGAGGGAAAGCGCCGGCGACCTGTTCGACTCGATTCACGGGCGCCTCCTGACGCTGCCCGATCACGTCGAGGTGTTCCCTGCACACTTCGCCGGCTCGGCCTGCGGCGCAGGGATGAGCGGAAAGCCCTCGAGCACCGTCGGCTTCGAGCGGAGATTCAATGCGCTCCTCGGCATGAGCAGGGAGGCATTCATCGAAGCCGTGTGCGAGGTCGCGCCGAAGCCGGCCGACATGATCGAGCTCATGCGCGCCAATCGCGGCCGGGCGGCGCCGTGAGCGCGGTCGCGGTCGGACTTCGCGCGAACTGGGCGCAGTTCTCGCTCCTCGTCGTCGTCAACGCGTTCGTGGGCGCGATGGTCGGGATGGAGCGGACCATCCTGCCTGCGATCGCCGAGGTGGACTTCGCGTTAGCAGCGCGGAGCGCGGTGCTCTCGTTCATCGTCGTCTTCGGCGCGACGAAGGCGATGACCAACTACGTCGCTGGCCGGCTCTCGGATCGCGTCGGGCGAAAGCTGGTCCTCGTCGGCGGCTGGATCGTCGCGTTGCCCGTGCCGCTCGTCCTGATGTGGGCTCCGAGCTGGTCGTGGGTCCTCGTGGCGAACGCGCTGCTCGGCGTGAGCCAGGGGCTGACCTGGTCGACCACGGTCATCATGAAGGTCGACCTCGCGGGACCCAGGAACCGCGGTCTCGCGATGGGGCTGAACGAGTTCGCCGGCTACTTCGCGGTGGCCGGCTCCGCGCTCGCGACCGGTATGGTCGCCTCGGTCTACGGGCTGCGACCGCAGCCGTTCTATCTCGGTGTCGCGTTCGCCGTCGTCGGACTGGTGCTGTCGACCCTCTTCGTGCAGGAGACCCGGCATCACGTGGCCGCGGAGACGAGTGACCTCGCCCCGATCGCGGCGCTGTCGCCGTCCGAGGTGTTCGCGCGTACGACCTGGCGCGATCGCGACCTCTCGTCGGTGACCCAGGCGGGCCTCGTCAACAACCTGAACGATGGCATGGCCTGGGGCCTCTTCCCGCTGCTGTTCGCGATGAGGGGCCTCGATCTCCGGAGGATCGGCTGGCTCGCGGCCATCTACCCCGGCGTCTGGGGACTGAGCCAGCTAGGGACCGGCGCGCTCTCCGACCGGATCGGCAGGAAGTGGCTCATCGCCGGCGGGATGTGGACGCAGGCCGTGGGCATCGCGCTCACCGCGACCTCGTCGACGTTCCCTGGCTTCGCGTCGGGCGCCGTGCTCCTCGGCGTCGGGACGGCGATGGTCTACCCGACGCTGCTTGCGGCGATCGGTGACGTCGCGCAGCCCAGCTGGCGAGCGTCGTCGGTCGGTGTCTATCGCTTGTGGCGCGACCTCGGCTACGCGATCGGCGCAGTGGTCGCCGGTGCGGTCGCGGACCTGCTCGGTCTCTCTGCCGCCGTGTGGGTCGTGGCGTGCGTTACGCTCGCCTCGGGCGTGGTCGTCGCGGTTCGGATGACCGAGACCCTGGAGCGAGCTCGATGATGCAAGCGACTGACCCGATCTATCTCGATCACAACGCGACGACGCCGCTGCTCCCCGAGGTCGTCGACGCGATGCTGCCGTATCTGACGACGCAGTTCGGGAATCCCTCGAGCAGCCATGCGTGGGGGCGGCGCGCGCGCGAGGCTGTCGATCGCGCTCGCGATCAGGTGGCGAGGCTCCTCGGTTGCCAGGCGGACGAGATCTTCTTCACGGGCGGCGGGACCGAGGCGAACAACCTCGCCATTCGCGGCACGGCCGAGGCCGCCATGACGCGCCGGCACTGCGTGAGCTCGGTCGTCGAGCACCCAGCGACGGTTGGCCCCTGCCGTTCGCTCGAGTCGCAGGGATGGACGGTCGCCTGGCTACCGGTCGCGTCGGACGGACGCGTGCCGCTCGAGGTCGTCGAGCGGCACCTCGGCGACTCGCCCGCGCTCGTGACCGTGATGCATGCGAACAACGAGACCGGAACGATCCAGCCGATCCGCGAGCTCGCGGCGCTCGCCCGCGCGCGCGGCGCGGTCTTCCATACGGATGCCGCGCAGACGGTCGGCAAGATCCCCGTCGACGTCGATGCGCTGGGCGTCGACCTCCTCACGATCGCCGGTCACAAGCTCAACGCCCCGAAGGGCGTGGGGGCGCTCTACGTGCGCCGTGGCACGCCGATCCGGCCGTTCATGCTCGGCGCGGGCCACGAGCGCGGGCTGCGGCCAGGGACGGAGAACGTCGCGAGCATCGTCGCGCTCGGCGCAGCGTGCGCGCTGGCCGGCGCGGATCTCGCGGGACGCGCGCGTCGCCTCGAGCAGCGGCGCGACCAGCTCTGGGGGCTGCTCGTGCGCGCGATCCCGGAGATGAACCGGAACGGCGACCCGAGCCAATGCCTGCCCAACACGCTCAGCGTCCGCTTCCCTGGCGTGCCCGGGACGTCCATCCTCGCGCACACGCCCGAGGTGGCGGCGTCGACGGGCTCCGCATGCCACGAGGGCCACGAGACGCCGTCGGGCGTCCTCGTGGCGATGGGGCTCGCCGCCGCCGATGCGCTCGAGACGGTACGGCTCTCGGTCGGCACCACGACCAGCGCCGCCGACGTCGAAGAAGCTGCGTCCGCGCTGGTGCGTGGCGCCCGGCGCGCCGTGGAGAGCGCGCGATGATCGCCAGGACGATCCTCGATCACATCGGCAACACACCGATGGTGACGCTCGCGAGCATCGGCCGCGGCTCGCCGGTCCCCGTGCTGGTGAAGTGCGAGCATCTCAACCCAGGCGGCAGCGTGAAGGACCGGGTCGCGCTCGCGATCGTCGACGACGCCGAGCAGCGCGGCGTGCTGCGTCCGGGCGCGACGCTGATCGAGGCGACCGCGGGCAACACCGGGCTCGGGCTCGCGCTCGTCGCCGCGCTGCGGGGCTACCGGCTCGTTTGCGTGCTGCCCGAGAAGATGTCCGTCGACAAGCGCAAGGCCTTGAAGGCGGTGGGCGCCGAGGTGATCGTCACGCCGAACGCCTCGCCCGCGCACCCCGACAACTTCCAGAACGTCGCGCGCCGCCTCGCGGCCGAGAACGGCTGGTTCCTCACCGACCAGTTCTGCAATCCCGCGAACGTGAGCGTGCACGAGCGCACCACAGGGCCCGAGATCCATGCGCAGTGCGGAGGCGAGGTCGGCGCGTTCGTGGCCGGCGTGGGTACCGGCGGCACGATCACCGGCGTCGGGCGCTACCTGAAGCGCGCGAGCCCCGGCGTGCGCATCGTGCTCGCCGACCCGATCGGCTCGGGCCTCGGCGAGTGGGTGAGGACCGGCGTGATCGGCGCCGACGCGAAGTACGCCGTGGAGGGCATCGGCTCGAGCAAGGCGCCTGATATCCTGGATCGCAGCGTCATCGACGACGTGGAGTACGTGGGCGACGAGGAGAGCTTCGCGATGTGCCGCCGGCTCCTTCGCGAGGAGGGGCTCCTGGTCGGCGGCTCGGCGGGTACGGCGGTGGCCGCCGCGCTGCGTGTTGCGTCGTCGGGCCGCGTGCGTGCGCCGGTCGTCGCGCTCTTGCCCGACTCATGGGATCGGTATCTGTCGAAGGAGTGGATGTTCGACACGCCGTGAAGCGCGCGCCGCATCAACGGGACGAGCCGGGGGTGCTGCCCGCGCCCTGACCCATCCCCTCATATAATGCCGCAGATTCCCTTGAATGCTGCATGATCTGAGACGATCTTCCCGAACGCTTCCATCAGAGGTCTGAGACGCTCCTCGCGCATGTTGGGAATCGCGCGGTACCAGTACGAGCCTTGATTGAAGAGCGACATCGTTCGGGTCTTGACGGTGTTCGTCTTCAGGATGCGGTCGAGTCCGCAGGCCTCGCCCGCCGCGCCAAGCTGCGTGAGCAAGGCTTGGGCGATGGCCGAGATGAAGAGCAACCTGTCGCGACGGTCGGCGCTGCGGATGTTCGTGGCCGACAAGCCCATACCGAAGCGGTTGTCCTTGATGTCGCGGAACGTCTCTTCGATCGTGAAACGACGAGCGTACCGCTGCACGATCTCGGCGGCCCCGAGGTCAGCGCGGTTGGTCGCGATGCACCACGACTCCTTCATGCCCTTCTGA
>JAYTHX010000472.1:0-8897 GCA_043732195.1 Polyangiaceae bacterium | reverse complement strand
GCGCGCGCTTCGGCGCGGTGGCTTTCGCCGGCGAGCCCATGAGCTTCCCGCTCACCAGCGACGCCGCGGCGATCGGTCAGTTCTTCCGCCAGCTCGAGCCGAACGACATGCCGGTGGGCGGCACCGCGATCGCGAAGGCGCTCGAGCAAGCGCGCGAGCTCTTGACGCGCGATCCCAGGGCGAAGGAGCACGTGCGCGTCATCGTGCTCGTCACGGACGGCGAGGACCTCGAGGGCGATCCGGTCACTGTCGCCCGCGCCGCGGCCGAGGAGAAGACCCGCATCGACGTCGTGCAGATCGGCGGCCGCGCGCCCGAGCCCATCCCGGACGTCGGTCCCGACGGCAAGGTCACCGGCATCCGCCGCGACAACGACGGACGCCCGCTCACCACCGAGCTCTCCGCCGACGGCGAGGCCCAGCTCGCGGAGATCGCGAAGGCCACCGGCGGCGCGATCGTACGCGCCGAGCGCGGCGAGACCGGCATCGACGAGGTGGCGCGCGGCCTGAAGCGGATGATGCGCGAGGAGCTCGCGGAGCGCGTCGAGACGGCGTTCGACGAGGAGTACATGTGGCCCCTCGGCCTCTCGGTGCTGCTGCTGGTGGTGGAGGGGCTCGTCCCCGAAGCGCCGCTCCCGCGTCTGCCTTCGGGCGTACTCGCGATGCCCGGTCGATCGGGCCGCATCCGCCCGGCCACGAACAAGGACCCAGGACCGAAGACCAGGAAGAGGAAGAAGCCGTGAGCGCACGTCGTCTCTTCCGGCGCTGCTGCGGTGCGATCACGCTCTCGAGCGTGTTCATCGTGGCGTGTGGCTGGGATCCATCGCGTCCGTTCGATCGCGAGGCCCCCGAGGTGCGCGAAGCCATCACGCACCTCGCCGACGGTGGTGATGCCGCGTCGGCCGAGGGCCTCCTCGAGGAATACCTGGCGACCGGGCAGTGCAAGGAGGGCAACATCGGCACCCCAGCGCGGGTCCGCGAGCGCCCCAACGGCGGCTTCGATCTCGGCCTCACGCTCTTCCGGCTCGCGGAGACCTACGGGAAGCGTTTCGGGGACGAGGAGCACGACGCCGGCGGAGCCGACGAGCCGACCAAGGCGCTCCGCGGCGCCCAGGTCGACTGCGCGCTCAAGCTGGTGCGCGCCATCGGCACCGACGCGACGCAGCCCGTCGACTTGCGCGCCCGAGCGCGATACCTCGAGGGCAATCTCCTGTTCCTCACCGCAGCGTACGAGGAGGCGGTGCGCGCCTACGACGCGGCCCTCGAGCTCGCGCCCGGCATGCACGACAGCGGCCCGCTCACCGCGGTCGACTCGGGGCGCATCTACAATCCCGATCTGCTCGGACGCGACGCCGCGTGGAACCGCGCCATCGCCCTGCGCCGCATCGAGGAGAAGAAGGACGCCGGCCAGGACTCCGGAAGCGACGGCGGCGGCGATGGTGGCAGCGGCGACGGCGGCGACAAGGACAACGACGGCGGCGACAACGGCAAGTCCGATGGCGGCAAGGACAGCGGCGCGCAGGACTCGGGCAAGGACTCCGGCTCGAACGACGACGCGAAGCAGCCGCCCAAGCCGAAGCCCCCCGAGCCGAAGCCCGAGCCCTCGGCGCAGCCGCCTTCGCGGCAGAACCAGGACGAGCGCATGCTCGACCAGCTCGAGAACGCGCCCACCGTGCAGCAAGAGGCCGCGAAGAAGCAGGGCCAGCGCCGCCCGGTGCGCGGCATGAGTGACAAGTAACGTGGAGCGCCCGTGACCGCCCGCCGCCTCGCCGTCTCCGCGCTCTCGCTCCTCGTCCTCCTGCTGGTGACGCGCAGCGCGCGGGCGCAGGCGCGCGTCGAGATCAGCGCGAACGTCGACAACGACACCGTGGAGGTCGGCGAGATCGTCACCTACTCGCTCCAGGCCCTCGCGCACGGCGGCCCCTCGCCGAGCGATCCGAAGCCCGGCTCGATCCCCGGCTTCTCACAGCAGAACGCGACCTCGATGCCGGTCCACATGCGCACGAACAAAAACGGCGTCGTCGACGACATCAACGGGCTCATGACCTCGTGGTCGCTGCGCGCAGATCGCGCCGGGACCTTCTCGCTAGGGCCGGGCACGGTGTCGGTCGGCGGCACGCGCCGCAGCGGCGCGCCGGTGCGCGTGAAGGTGGTGGAGCGCGGCAAGGGCCCGCCTCGTCGGGGCGGGCGGCCCGCCGTCGATCCGTTCAGCGGCAACTCCCTCGACCCGTTCAAGGCGCTCTTCGACTTCGGCGACGACGGTCGCCGCGCCCCCGAGCCGGCCGCGCCCACCGCCGATCCGAAGCTCGCGCTCCCCGAGCCGCGCTCCCCGATCGCGTTCCTGCATGCGACCTTCGACAAATCGCGGGTCGTGGTCGGTGAGCAGGTCACGCTCTCGGTGTTCCTCTACGAGGATCCGTATTCGCGGCAGGGTCGTCCCGGGGACGTGCACGAGGCCACCGCCACCGACTTCGTGAAGCGCTCTCTCATCGAGGACGAGACGCTCGCGGTCGGCGTGGGCAATGCGCTGGTGGGCGGCAAGGTGTGGACAGTGAAGCTGGTGCGCAAGAACGCGCTCTTCCCGCTGAAGACCGGGCACCTCGCGATCGAGCCGATGTCGATGACGCTCCCCCAGGCGCGCGTCGGGCTGCGGGCCACCGAGACGCTCGCCATCGACGTCACCGAGCCCCCGGTCGACGGACGCCCCGCGGGCTACGCGATCGGCGACGTCGGAGACATGTCGCTCCAGAGCAACGTCGCGCCGCGCGCCATCCCGCGCGACGGCGCGGTCGGCGTCACCATCGAGCTCCGCGGCACCGGCAACCTGCCGGGGCAGCTGGCGCTGCCGGTGGTGCCCGGCGTGGAATGGCTCGAGCAGCAGAGCCGTGATCGCCTCGGCCCGCTCTCGCAGGATCGTTTCGGCGGGTCGCGGACCTTCTCGTACGTCGTCCGGATCCATCGGGAAGGCGCCGTCGACCTCGGAGAGGTGAAGCTCCCCTTCTACGACGCGCAGAAGGGCACGTACGCGATCGCGAAGGCCACGCTCGGCATCGTCGACGTCGCTGCGGGTCCGGGACGCGACGCCGGGGTCGAGGAGCCCGAGGTGGTGCTCGCGAGCATGCCGAAGGAGCGCCACACGCTCGAGGGAACGCGCGCGACGTCGTATCTCTCGGAGCGCCCGACGTACTGGGCAGCGCTGTTCGGCTCGCCGCTCGTCTGCGCGCTGGCGCTCGGCGCGCACGGGCTGCTCGGGCGGATGCGCGAGAAGCGGGCTGCAGCGTCGCCCTCGCTCGATCACCTGGCGAAGCAGCGGCGCGCCGAGGCCGAGAGCGCGGTGCGCGGCGACGACGGAAAGTCCGCGATGGGCGCCGTGGCGCGCGCCATCGAGGCCGTAGTGCTCGCCGGCACGAGCGTGAACCTGCGCGGCGCGCCGAGCGAGACCTCGAAGCGCGAGCTCGAGGCGAGCGGCGTCAGCGAGCTCGACGCCGACGAGATCGCGACCCTCATGCGCGCGTGCGAGGACGCGCGGTTCTCGCCCGATGGGGTGCATGGGGAGACCGCGAAGGACACGTGGGAGCGCGCGAAGAAGGTGCTCGACCGTGTCGAGAGAAAGGCTTCATGATGAAGCGCGCCTCGATGGGCATCGCGCTCGCCGCGCTGCTGGCGACGGGACACGTCGCTGCGCAGGCGCCCGCCGAGGACGACGAGATCGCGATCATGTTTCGCGCCGGCACCGACGCGCTCGCGGGGGGCCGCGCGGCGGAGGCGATCGCGAACCTCGAGGCGCTCGGCGATCGCGGCGTCGTCGATCCGGTCGTGAGCTTCGATCGCGGCCTCGCCTACGCGTCGCGCGTGCGTGCCGGTCTCGAGCAGCCAGGCGACCTGGGACGGGCCGCGCACGGCTTCGAGGAGGCGCGCGAGCTGTCACACGACGGCGCGCTGGTGAGCGACGCGAACGCCGCGCTCGTCGCGGTGCGCGCGGAGGTGGCCAAGCGGCGGTCGCGCGCGGGCGACCCCATCGAGGTCGAGAACGGGGTCTCGCTGGGTCGCTCGATCGTGAAGCTCCTCCCGGAGAACGTGTGGGCGTACCTGGCGGCGCTGGCCGCCGCAGCGCTGGCGGTGGGCATCGT
Organism: Polyangiaceae bacterium; assembly: GCA_043732195.1. GTDB lineage: Bacteria > Myxococcota_A > Polyangia > Polyangiales > Polyangiaceae > Labilithrix. The sequence goes on along the minus strand of JAYTHX010000472.1, from coordinate 4,770 downwards.
GCTGCGCGCGCGCTCCTCCCGACCGCGCCTCAAGGTCGCGGGCACGACCACGGCCGCGATCGGTGCCGGGGTTCTCCTGGCGTGCTCGCTCTGCCTGTATTCTGCACGCGATATCCGGCGCCACGCGCGTGACGCAGTGGTGGTGGCGCCGAGCGCGCGCCTGCTCGATGCCCAGCACGTCGTGATTGCCGCGCAGGCCGCGCTCCCGGAGGCGGCACGCATCCAGCTCCTCGACGAGACCGCCGACTTCTCGCACGTCGTGACGGGCCGCACCGAGGGCTGGCTTCCGTCGAGCAGTGTGCTTCCGCTCGCGAAGTGAACCAGGTCGCGTCGACCGTGACGTCGTCGAAGCGGACGTGCCACCCGCTCGCCGCGGTGTGGACGAGATGGAGGCTGGGCGCGCCGCGGTCGGCACCCGACGCGATGTTCACGAGATCGATCTCGCCGACGTGTCGCCCTCGAAGTTCTCGCAGAACGTGCGCGCGCAACGAGGCGGCGGGGCTCCCCCCCGTCCGGCGGAGGCATGTCTCCGTCCGCGGCCTCGACCTCTCCGTCGCTTTCACCACCGCCCCCGGCCGTACCAGCAGCTGAAGCGCATCGCGCATGCCGTGCACGAGCAGTCGTGAAGGGCATCCGCCGTGCCGACACCCCCTGTCGCATTTTCCATTGCAGGAGCTGGAGTGCGACCAATCTTACGCACCAAGCCGGTCCGCGGGGACCCGCGCCACGACGTCCTGGTCCGAGCCTTCCTACCGAACGGCCGCCGGGCGGATGCGTTGGCTCACGTGCTCATTGCACGCGAACGGTCTTCTCAAGGAGGTCTCGCAAATGATCGAGCATTACGGGCTCACACTTTTCGGAGTTGCCCTCGCGCTCCTCGTCGTTCTCGTTCTCCTCTCGGGCGTCCGCTACATCCCGAACGATCGCGTCGGCGTGATCGAGAAACGCTGGAGCCTCAAGGGCTCGGTGAAGAGCGGCTTCATCGCGCTCGGCGGCGAGGCCGGCTACCAGCCGGACCTCCTGCGCGGTGGTCTCCACTATCTGCTGCCCATCCAGTACCGCGTCCACAAGACCGGGCTCGTCACCATCCCGCAGGGCAAGATCGGCTACGTGTTCGCCCGTGACGGCCATGCGCTCGCTGCCACGCAGACGCTCGCCGGCACGGCGAGCTCCACGCAGTTCCAGGACGTCCGGCAGTTCCTGGCGGGTGGCGGGCAGCGCGGCCCGCAGCGCCAGATCCTCCGTGAAGGCACCTACGCGATCAATCTCGCGCAGTTCCTGGTCGTGACGGAGGGCAAGCTGTTCTACGTGACGCTCAGCTGCGAAGAGGACGGCGTGTTCCGCCAGATGGCCCAGACCATCGCCGAGCGCGGCGGCTTCTCGCCCGTGATCATCAAGGGCGCGGACGACATGATCGGTGTCGTCACCGTGCACGACGGTCGCTCGCTCGCGCAGGGTCAGATCATCGCCCCCGTGGTCGGTGACGACCCGTCGGATCCGCGCACCTACCACAACAACTTCCAGGACCCCGAGGCGTTCCTGGCGGCCCAGGGCTCGCGTGGTCGTCAGCTCCAGGTGCTATGCGAAGGCACGTACAACATCAACCGTCTGTTCGCGACCATCGAGCTGATCCCGAAGACGGTGGTCGAGGTCGGCAGCGTCGGCGTCGTCGTCTCCTACACGGGTCTCGACGGAAGCGACCTCTCCGGCGCCGAGTACAAGCACGGCGAGCTCGTCAAGAAGGGCGAGCGCGGCGTGTGGAACGAGCCGCTCCTGCCCGGCAAGTACGCGTTCAACACGTTCGCCGGCAAGGTCATCACCGTGCCGACGACGAACTTCATCCTCAAGTGGACGAAGGGTGAGACCGGCGCCCATCGCTTCGACGAGAACCTCTCCGAGGTCTCGCTGATCACGAAAGACGCATTCGAGCCCTCGCTCCCGCTCTCGGTGGTCGTGCACATCGACTACCGCAAGGCTCCGCTCGTCGTGCAGCGCTTCGGTGACGTGAAGCGCCTCGTCGAGCAGACCCTCGACCCCATGGTGGCGGCGTACTTCAAGAACATCGGTCAGACCCGGACGCTGATCCAGCTCCTTCAGGAGCGCAGCATCATCCAGGCGATCTCCAGCGAGGAGATGAAGGCGCGGTTCATGCACTATAACCTCGAGCTCGAGGAGGTGCTCATCGGCACGCCGGCCGCGGGGCCGAACGACAAGCACATCGCGACGATCCTGGAGCAGCTTCGCTCACGCCAGATCGCCGAGGAGCAGATCGAGACGTACGCGCGCCAGGAGAAGGCGTCGGGCAAGGAGCGCGAGCTGCGCGAGGCGATGGCGCGGGCCGATCGTCAGAAGCAGCTCACGGAGAGCGAGGTCGCCATCACCATCGAGGCGAACCAGGGCCGCGCGGCCTACGAGCGGAGCGTGCAGGCCGCAGCGCAGATGCGGACGATGGCGGAGGCCGAGGCGATGCAGATGCGCACGCTCGGCGAGTCGGATGCTGCGCGCGTCCGCATGATGGGCGAGGCGCAGGCCGACAAGGTGGCGCGGGTCGGTATGGCCGAGGCGGTCGCGATCGAGGAGCAGGTCCGTGCGTACGGCGGACCGCGGTACCAGGTGACCCAGAACGTGATGAAGAACTTCTGTGACGCTATCGCGACGGCGAAGGTGGACGTGGTTCCTCGCATCGTCATGGGCGGTGGGGCGGGAGGAGCGGGCGCGAACGGCTCCGTGATGGAGACGCTCCTCGCGCTGCTGCTCGAAGGCAAGCTCGGTGAGTCGGGGGACGCGTCGCTCGGTGAAGCGAGCAAGTCACGCACGCCGGAGCTGGAATCGATGCGCACGAAGATCCGGAGCGAGCTGCTCGCGGGTCACACGAACGGGGCCAAGCTCCCGCCGCCGTTGCCGGCGTCGGCGTCGAAGAGCTAAGTAGGCCCGTGCTCCCGCGCCTCTGCTTCCGATCCGGAGGCGGGGGCGGTGGGCGTTCGAAGGTCCACCTCGGTGGCCACGTTCGTGTCCGGGCTGCGCACGATCTTGGCGGGCGAAGGATTGATCCGGTTGCACGCCGCCGTGAGCGCCGCCGAGAGCGCCGCGGCGGTGGGGTACCGTTGCTCGCGGTCGCGATGACACGCCTTCGCGAACCACGCGTCGAACCCGGGGCGGAGCGCCGGGTTGAACGTGGAGGGGACCGGGGGACTCTCCTCGAGGAGGCGGTGGTAGAGCTCGTTGACGGTCTCGCCGTCGAAAGCGAGCGTGCCTGTCGCCGCGTAGAAGAGCGTCACCGCGAGGCTCCACAGATCGAGCATCGAGTCGGGCGCGATGCCCCCGCCCAGGTATTCTGGGCTCAGGTAGTGCGGCGTACCGGCGAGCAGGCCGTTCGCGCCGAAGGTCGTACCCGCGGGATCCGCGAGACCGAAGTCGATGAGCTTCACGCAGAAGCCGCACGCGCGCTCGGGGTCGTCGACCATGAAGATGTTTTCGGGCTTGATGTCCCGATGGATGATGCCGCGACCGTGCGCTTCGGTCAGCGCGCGCGCCGTCTGCTCCGCGACCAGCGCGACCTCCTCGGGCGTGAGCGTGCCGCGGCGCTCGAGCCGCGCGCCGAGGGACTCGCCACCGAGGTACTCCATGACGAGGTAGGGCTGCCCCTCGCGGTCCATGCCGTGATCGTAGATGCGGACGATGTGCTCGTTGCGCAGCTGGGCGGCGGCGCGGGCCTCGCGCTCGAAGCTCGCGAAGTCGTCCTTCTCGGCGAGCGCAGGATCCATGAACTTGATGGCGACGTTCACGCCCAGCGCGAGATGCACGCCGAGCCAGATGCTGCCCATCCCGCCCTTCGCGACCTGCTTCTCGAGGCGGTACTTCCCGTCGAGCGTCGAGCCGGCAGGGGGCGCGCCGCTGAGCGAGCGGGGACCTTCACGCGCGCGCGTGGAGTCACGCACGCCCTTCGCCAGCCGGAGCTGGAGCTCACGCACGTGGAACGGCTTCGCGAGAAAATCGTCCGCGCCGCACTCCAGCGCCTGGATGACGTCGCTCTTTTCCTGCCGCCCCGTGAGCATGAGCACGTAGACGTCCCGCCCGTGCGGCGTGGATCGGAGAAGGCGGCATACGTCGACCCCGGAGAGGCCGGGCATGTCCCAGTCGAGGATCACGAGTCGCGGCGAGTCCGACCGCTTGAGGATCTGCCACGCATCATGGCCGTTCCTCGCGAGAACCGCCTCGTATCCCCAGGTCCTCAAGCATCGCTCGAGGACGCGAGACATCTGCTCGTCGTCGTCCGCCGCGACTATCCGCATGGGAGCAACATACACGACGCTTCGGCCCCGTTTCGAGGCTCGCGAGCGTCCTTTTTCGCTACGCTCCCGCTGCCATGAAGCACCGAGCCATCCGCCTCGCGACGCTTGCGACCTTGGCCAGCCCCGGTAGTCTCGCATGCGACAAGCCCGCCAAGGTCGGCGCCGACACCCCGACCGGCCCTGCGACAAAGGACACCGCGTCCTCGATGCCCACGAGCACGGACAGCCTGGGCGCCACGCCTCCCGTCGTCGCGCCGCCGCCCGCTGCGGATGCAAGGGGCCTCGCCGCGAGCAGCAACGCGCTCGGTTTCGACCTCTATGGAAAGATCCGCAGCAGAGCGGGACACCTCGCGCTCTCGCCGTCGAGCATCAGCGCGGCGCTCGCGATGACCTAGCTCGGCGATCGCGCCGAGACCGAGGCGCAGATGAAGCGCGCGATGCACCTCGACGGCGCACGGGAAGCGGTGATGGGCGACGG
>JAYTHX010000471.1:0-23969 GCA_043732195.1 Polyangiaceae bacterium | reverse complement strand
AATGCCTCGGCGAGTCGGAGAAACAGCATGCATCCTGCATTTCATTCGTGGCCCAGACATGCCGAGGCCTCGTGTGGTCCGGGTGGCGGTGGCGGTGGTAGCGGCGGCGGTGAACACCGCGGCGGCCCTTTTGGAGGCCATCGCGGTCCGCCCGATCATGGGCACGGGCATGGCCCTGGGGGAGGTCACGGGAGGGGCTTCGGACCCCCCGACGACGTGGGGGCGTTCGGCGTCCGCCGGCCGCTGCGCTTCCTCGCGCACAAGCTCGATCTCACGGAGGCGCAGGTCCCCGAGCTCGCGCGCGTCCTCGACGAGCTCAAGACCGAGCGCGCGCAGGCCGAGGTCGACAACCGGCGCACCGTGACGGCGTTCGCCGACGCGATGGAGTCGGCGGCGTTCAACGAGGCGCGCTCGCGAGAAGGCGGCGAGCTCCGGGTGAAGAGCGCGGAGCGCCTGCGTGAAGCCGTGACCCTCGCGCTCTCGCGCATCCACGCGATGCTCGAGGACGACCAGCGGAGGCGCCTCTCGTACTTGATCCGGACCGGCGTCGTCAGCTTGTGACGATGCGGCGCGGGCGAACGCTCCTCCTTCTTGCGTCGCTCGCGTTCCTTCTCCCGTCGTGCGGCGCGGGCGTGCCGGCCGTCATTCGTGACGAGCAGTCGCGCACACCGCCCGGCGTGGTGACCGTGGTGTTCTTCACGGATTTCCAGTGTCCGCACTGCCGGCGCACGCACGCCGCGCTCGCGGCGGTCCTCGCGGATCCGCCCGCAGGCGCGCGCGTGCGGGTCGTCCTGCGGCACGTGCCGCTGAGCATGCATCCCGATGCGCCCGCGGCCGCGCGCGCGGCGATCTGCGCCGAGGCGCTGCCCGCGTACGAGGAATACGTGCGCGCGCTCTACGCCTCTACCGATCTCGGCGAGGCCTCGAACGAGGAGCTCGCCGTGGAGCGCGGCGCCAGCCGCGATACGTTCCACGCGTGCGTCGCGGACCCTGGCACCGCGGCGCGGATCGCGAGCGACACCCACCGGCTCGACGAGCTCGGGGGCGATGGCGTTCCGCTTCTATATGTGGGGCGAAGGCGCATGGACGGCTCCCAGACGCGGCGTGACCTCGCGTCTGCGATCGAGGCTGCCGCCCGTGATTTGCCATAGAGATGGGGCGCACGAGCCGCGCGACCCCCGGGTTTTGCCGGCCGTCGTACACGTCGCTCCAGGTGCTACCGATCGCCCGCGAGACGCAATCGCGACGGCCCGCAAAGCCACAAGCGCTGAGCTCTCGCGCTACCGTATCCGGCCATGGAACGGGCTTCGCTTGGTTGGGGAATCTTCGCCTGCCGTCGGTCTCGCGGCGCTGACCAGCTGCGCGGTGGGAACCGATCCCGACGCCACGGTGAGCGAGAGCGACTTCGCCCGCGCGCAGGTGGAAGCGGGCGACGAGAACAGCATCGTGCTGCCTCCGCCGTCCCAGCCCGACGCGGCGGCCGAGGACACGGGGACCGGCGATCACGACGGCAGCACGAAGGACGCTGCGCCGGACGCGGCGCCTCTGGTGGCGTCGTGCACGAGCCCGAACGCCTGCCTCACTGCCACCGACCTCCTCAGCGTCAGCGGCGACCAGAACGCCGACACGAAGACGCTGCAGGGCGCCGGCTCGCAGTGGCTCAAGGTCCGGGTGACCGAGGACGACAACAGCGTGTTCGGCATTGAGCTGCGCGCGAAGTTCGAGCTCCAGTCCCCCGCGGGCACGAACTACGATCTCTACGTCTACCGCGCGGGCGGCGGCTCCGGGCAGGAGTGCTCCGCCGTCACGACGAGCTCCACGAGCATCGGCGGCTTCGACACGGCGTCGATGAGCTGGGGCGAGGGAGCCATCTCCAACGGCAGCGCTGACGACCGCAACGTCTCCATCGAGGTGCGTTGGGTCTCGGGCAGCTGCGCACCGGCATCGAAGTGGACGCTCACCGTTCGCGGCAACACGAACTGACGGCGCGCGCGTTCGTCTTCACGTCCGCGTCGGCGCTCCTCGTGCTGGCGTGCGGCGCGAGCGAGCCGACGCCGAAGACGTCGGCGGCAGCGGCCGCCGCTGCGCAAGCCGACGCGCGCGAAGTGCTGCCCTTTCGCAACGACGACTACGCGGGAGCGCTTGCAGAGGCGAAGAAGACCGGGCGTCCGCTCTTCGTCGATGCCTGGGCGCCCTGGTGTCACTCGTGCATGAGCATGCGCGCCTACGTGCTCACCGATCCTTCGCTGGCGCCGCTGGCCAAGGATTTCGTGTGGCTCACCGTCGATACCGAGAAGGACGACAACGCGCCGTTCGTCTCGCGTTTCACCAACCGCGTCTGGCCGACGCTGTGGGTGATCGACGCGGCGCGCGAGGCCCCGCTCCTCCGCTACGAAGGAACGGCGACCGCGCCCGAGCTCGTCTCGTTGCTCACCACCGTACGGAGCGGCGTCACCGAGGGCGGCGCGGCCGCGGCGGTGGCGTTCCTCAAGGCGAATCAGGCCGCGGCAAAGGGGGAGCTCGCCGATGCCGAGAAGGGCTACCGCGAGGTGCTCGCGGCGCCGGACGCGCCCGATCGCGCGCGGGCCGTCGAGGCGCTGACCGGTCTGCTCTCGGCGCGCAAGGAGCACGCGGGCTGCACGGAGCTCGCGGTCACGGAGTCCGCGAAGCTGCCACCCGGCACCTCGCGCGCGACGGTGCTCGCCATCGGTCTGTCCTGCGCGCGCGAGGCGAAGCGCGAAGGCGACCTCCGCGTGCTCGTCGCCGCCGCCGAGCGCGCCGCCGCCGACCCCGATCCGCGCACCATGGCCGACGATCGCTCGGCGCTCTACGAAGAGCTGGTCGAGACGAAGCACGCGCAGAAGGACCAGGACGGCGCGAGGGCCACCGCGCGCACGTGGGCCACGTTCCTCGAGGGCGAGGCCTCGCGCGCGCCGAACAAGCAAGCCCGCGCGGTCTTCGATCCGCATCGCCTCTCGGCATACCTCGCGGCCGACGAGCCGGAGCGCGCGGTGCCGATGCTGACGGAGAGCGAGCGAGACTTTCCCGACGACTACAACCCGCCGGCGCGGCTGGCGCGCGCGTTCCTCGCGATGAAGAGACTCGACGACGCGCAGAACGCGGTCCGGCGCGCGGGCAATCGCGTCTACGGGCCGCGCTCGCTGCGCGTCTTTCTGCTTGCCGCCGACATCGCGAAGGAGCGCGCCGACGTCGCAGGCGAGAGGGCGGCGCTCGAGCAGGCGGTCGCGCACACGGCGAGGTCGGTGCTGAACGAGAACCAGAAGAAGCTGCTCGGCGAAGTCGAGTCCCGTCTCCGCAAGCTGCCCGCGGGGCGCTGAGCTTGCGGCGGAGGTTGTCCTACCCTCGAGCTCGGGCGTGAACGTCGGGCGTGCGCGCGCCCGAACCCACGCTACCCTTGAGTAGTGCCGCCGTCCGTCGTCGCCACGCTGGCTCTTGCGATCCTGCTCGTCGCGGCTGCGGCCTTGTTCGTCCGCTCGCGACGAAAGCGCCGGGCGAAGAAACCCCTCCGGGAGCCGAGCGCGTACGTGATCCTCGAGGGGAACGTGTGGGACGCGTGCACCGTCGACGACGTGCGCGAGCCGTGGTCCCGCCTCGCTACCGAGCCGGTGCGCGGCTTCTGCGGCGTCGCCTCGGGCCGCCATCGCATCCGCACGCGGACGCCCTCGGGCGACGCCACGCTCGATTTCGTGGTGTATCCCGGGGAGGTCCTCGCGTGGCGGCTCGATGCCGAGCGCTCGCGCTGGGAGCCGCACGATCTCGAGGCCGGCGTGCGCGCCAGCCTCGAGGGCGCGCCGGCCAGCTCGCTCGACGTCTCGGCGAGCAGCCGCCCCAAGCTGCCGGGCTGGCTCGTGCACCTGCGCACGACCGTCGGGCTCGTGAGCTCGCGCGCGAATCTTCCGTCGCGGTCGGGGGAGGATGCCGTGGAGCGGGTGAGGAAGCGCCTCGTGAAGCTCGTGAGCCGCGCGGAGAACGAGGTCGGGAACGACGAGAGCGAGCTGCTCGTCGAGGCGCGTGGCCTGGGCGAGACCCTGGTCGGGCGGCTGCTGACGCGGCGCGAGCTGCGGACGCTCACCGCCCCGGCACGCGAGGCGGCGAGCCGGCTCTCCTCGCGCGGCGATAGCGCGCGCGCGATGCACGTGATCGGGATCGGCCTGGCGATCCTGCCCGGCGATCCCGAGCTGATGGTGGCGGCCGGCTGCGCGCTCGCGGCGCGCGGCGAGGCGGACGAAGCGTTGCGTGCGCTGGAGGCCGCGCTGGAGCGTGACCGGTGCCTCGAGGCGGCCGACGTCGCGCGCGCGATGCGCGCCCGGATGGAGCTGCGGAGCCGGCTCGGGCGCAGCGTTCGGGTCTGACATGTGAGCCGATCGTGGCTCGCTCGCGAGCCGTCGCGATCGCGGTCGCGGGCGACCGCGATCAATTCGATCACCCACCTCACGCCACCGTGGAATTCGTCGGCGTTCGTGAGGTCCATGCGCCGGCATGCCCCGTGCGCCGACTCGACGATCCATGACCAGGATCTCGGCGGCGTTCGGCGTGTGTGCTCTCCTCACAGGTGCGCTGGCGGCCACGGGCTGCTCGTCCGCCGATCCGGTCGTGGGTGACGGCTGCGTCGGCGAGGCGGCCGAGGCGCTCAAGACGTGCGCGAAGGCGACGACGCTCGACGGCGTCGACGTCTCTTCCTACCAGGGCACGGTCAACTGGACCCAGATCAAGGGCGCGGGCAAGCAGTTCGCGTTCGTGCGCATCAGCGACGGGCTCAACTCCGTCGACTCGAAGTTCGCGACGAACTGGCCGGCGATGATGGCCGCGGGGATCGTGCGCGGCTCTTACCAGTTCTTCCGCCCGAGCCAGGACCCCGCCGCGCAGGCGCAGCTCGTCATCGACAAGCTCGCGGCCGCAGGCGGCCTCAAGCCCGGCGATCTCCCGCCGGTGCTCGACCTCGAGTCGGCGGACGGGCTCGCGGGGAGCGTCGTCGTCGCGAAGGCGAACATCTGGCTCAAGAAGATCGAGGACGAGCTGAAGGTGAAGCCGCTGATCTACACGGCGGCCTTCATGTCCGACGTGATCGGTACCGGCTTCGGGAAGTACACGCTGTGGGTCGCCAACTACGGCACCACCTGCCCGACCATGCCCGGCGGCTGGACCGACTGGCACTTCTGGCAGAACGCCGACAACGGCAAGGTCACCGGGATCTCCGGCGCGGTCGACACCGACTTCTTCAACGGCACCCTCCCGCAGCTCCAGGCGCTGACCGTGAAGGACGCGACGCCGCCCAAGCCCGGCTCTCCGGACACCGGCCGCGCCGCGATCGACGCGAACATCCTCCCCGGCGGCGACGCGCCGAACGACGGCTCCGAGGGCGCGACGCTCGGCAGCGGCACGCCGTCGCAAGCGACGACGAGCGCGCCGATCACGCCCTGTCGGTGATCCCGAAGAACGCGTTCGCGGTCTCGGTGGTCGCCCGCGCGAGCTCCCCGGCGCTCTCGCCTGCGGTCGGCGGGCCTCTCCGGACACACACCGCCGTGCACGCCCTCGCCAGCGTCGCGGCCCAGCACCTGGTGAGCGTCCTCGGGCGTGGCAGCCCTCTCGACCAGACGACCGCGGACCTTGACTACGCCGCCCTCGATCCCGCCGCATTCAAGCCGAAACCGAAGCGCTGAACAGCGCGCCCGCGTGGTACGTGATGACGCGGAGTTCTTCCTGGACCCTCGACGCTACGTCTTGCCGAGAGGCCGGCGGGTCGTGAGGCGCGGGTGGCGGAGCGCGGCCATGATCGAGGCTCCGAGCTGCACGACCGAGCCGTCGACGTCGGCGCCGACGCTCTCGGCAGCGCCCGCGGTCTCCGCGAAGTCACGGCCGCCCGCGACGATCACGAGGCCAGGGTTCAGCGAGGCGATCCGCGCCGCGGCGATCGTGATCGCCAACCGGGGGAGCAGCTCTTCGCGCCGGAGGGCAGTGCTGAGCGAGAGGTCGAGCACGTCGAACCACGCGCCTGCCAGGAGCGCCTGCAGCGCCGCGTCGTTCGCGGGGAACTCCGAATGGGTATCCCAGCCCATGCGGCCGAGCAGCTCCGAGTCGAGCGTTGCCCCGAGCCCATGGGTCTCGCCGGGCTGCGGCGCGACGAGGACGGCCGGCAGATCGTAGCCGGACATCGCCGCGGCGACCCCGAGCTCGCGCACCAGCGCCTGGATGCGACCGAGACCGAGCGTCACCTCGGCAGCGCTGCAGTCGTCGGCGTACCAGAGGTCGCCGAGGCTGCGCGCCGCGGGCTCGAGGAGCGAGACGCGGGAGAGCGCGAACGAGTCATCCCGCACGCAGAGCCGGCGCGCCAGCTCCGCGGACGCGGAGGGGTCGGTCGCAATGAGCAGGTTCGCGAGCTCCGCGGCGCGCGGATGGACCGCGGGCAACGCATCGCGCACGTGTGCCAGGCGAGCGGCGATCGCAGGGACCACCATGGTCTCCACCAGCCCCGGCAACGTCGCCGCCAGGAGCGACGCCGGCGACAACACCGGGTCGCCGCGCCGCAGCCGCTTCATGCTCCATTCGCCGAAGACGCGCGCGGGCGTCGGCTGGATGTGCGAGACGCGGATATCGGTGTGGCGCTTGTCGCGGCGCACCGAATCCCAGATGCGCGTCAGCCCTTCGACCGGACCCTCGAGCCACTGGAAGAAGTGTCCGTCGTCGTAGACGAAGAGGCCGGTGAGCCCCTCCGCTCGGTTGCGCGCGCTCGCGTCCGTCTCGAGACGCGCGAGATCGCGCTCGTTGAGGGGGGTGACGGCACGACTCGAGTAGCTCAACGTCGTGAGCGGCTTGGCCGAGGCCGCGCCGCGCCAGCTGTGACTTTCGCTATGCGCATGCATTCCATACACCTCGTCCGGACATGTCTAGGGCATGGCAGACCCCAGTGCAAGCATCCCGCGAACCCGCGTCGCGCTGCGATGCGGCAGACCGATCACGAACGATGGAGCATGCACCACGAAGCCTGTTCCCGTCGTGCCCGCGGCGACCCGCGAAGCAACCGCGCTCACGTCATTGTCGGGCTTTTGCGCTATCGTGCGCCGGCCGCCATGAACCAGACGCCGCACACCCACGCTCCCACGGCACGAACGCCCGGCCGCAATCCCCTGCCGGCTTCGCTGATCCCGGTCCGGCATGCCGCCAAGTGGCCGCCCGACGACGATGCGCTCCCGCCCGGCCCGGGCGTGCCGAGCTACTCCGGTGGCGGCGGCGGTGACGACGGCAACTTCAGGAAGGGGCGCTTCGGCGTCGGCGCCGTCATCGTCGGCGTGCTGATCGCCGGCGCGGCGGCCACCATCTTCCTCATCGGCGGTACGAAGTCCGCCGAGCAGATGACGTCGAAGCAGATCGCCGACGAGAAGAAGAACGTCGCCGTTCTCCCGATCAGCGAGGCCCTGCCGAAGTGGCGCGATTGGGCGAAGAAGGACGACGTCCCGAAGCTCCAGGAGGAGGCGTTCGCGCAGCTCGCGTGGACGAAGGACAAGGAAGGCCTGTCCCTCATCATCAAGGGCCTCGAGTCGGCCGATCATCGCGTGCGCGGCACCGCCGCCACCGCGATCCTCGAGTTCGGTACGCCCGGCGGTGACGGCGCGAAGCCCGCGCTGCTCAAGGCGCTGAAGGAGTCCGACGCGAGCGACAAGCCGCAGATCGCCTGGGCCCTCGCTGCGCTCCACGAGAACAGCGCGTTCGACGACGTGCTCAAGGAGTACCGCGCCGGCCACCTCTCCAAGGTGCAGCGGCTCGACGGCAACCCCGCATTCGACCCCGAGCAGCTCGCGAGCATGGTTTCGCTCGACAAGCTGGCCACCTTCGCCGGTGACGAGAGCGAGAGCGTTCGCCAGCTCGTGGCCACCGTGCTCTCGCGCACGGCAGATGCAAAGTACACGGATGTCCTGATCAAGCTCGTTCAGGACAAGTCGGTCGACGTCGCGCGCGAGGCGGCGGTCGGTCTCGGCAAGATCGCGAACGAGCAGGCCATGCAGCCGCTGCTCGGCGCGCTCAACAAGGCCGACAAGGACTCCCGGCAGAAATTCCTCGAGGCCCTGCGTGACGGCGTCGGCGGCAAGGGCCTCGTGCTCGCGCTCCAGAGCGTCGACAAATCGAAGCGCGACACCGAGAAGTTCCAGACGAAGCTGATCTTCGACATGCTCCGCTCGCTCGAGGATCCGCGCTCCGGAGACGCGCTCGCGGCTTACATCGCGACGAACCCGTCGCCGCACTGGAAGACCGAGGCCGGCCTCCGCCTCGCCGAGATCGGCGACCTCCGCGCCGTGCCCGCGCTTGCGTGGCGCATGAAGCAGGACCCGCTCGCCCTCTACAACAAGGACCTCGACCCCGATTACCGCCAGGACGACAACGAGCGCGTGGTCTCCGCGCGCATGCTCGCGGACCTCGCGGTGGTCAACCCCGACAAGCGCGCCGAGATCCGGAGCGAGGCCTACGCGGGCGTCTACTTCTGGATGACCACCAAGCCGCAGCCGCACGCCAATGCGCTGCGTTTCATGGCGGCCGCCGAAGCGAAGGAGGCCCTCCCCAAGATGCGGACGTGGGCGAACCCGTCGACGCCGTTCCCCAAGGAAGGCCAGCAGGAATTCCCGCCGGTCTGGGCGACGGCGCAGAGCGCGCTCCGCTACGTCGGCTGGATGCAGGACCCGCAGTCGTGGAGCACGCTCGAGGCGCAGCTCCGGCGCAAGCCGGAGAAGGTCGACGCCACGATGGAGTCGCTGCTCCAGGGCGGCATGGCGGTCATGGGCATGAGCCTCCGCGCGGTCGGCGTCGGCGCCTCGCACGGCTTCGCGCAGTGGGGTGACGCGAAGGCCTATCCCGTCCTCGTGAAGTACATCGAGGACAAGCAGAACAACGAGCAGTCGCGCATCGAGGCCTGCTTCTCCCTCGGCTGGGTCGCCACCGACGACCAGATGAAGGAGGTCGTGAAGAAGGTGAAGGATCTCGACAAGCCCGACCCGAAGACCCAGCTGATTCGCGGCTGCTATCTCGAGTCGCTCGTGCGTAAGCCGGTTTCGTCAGCCACCGCAGGGCTCGTCGAGCTCATCAACGGCTCGCTGGACCTCGAGGTCCAGCACCAGGCGGCGCGCGCGGTGGGCTTCGGCGGCATCACGCCGGCCATCACCACGCAGCTCATGGAGAAGCTGAAGAACCCGACCACCCGCACCGACGCCGCGCTCGCCATCCTGCTCGGCGGCGACGCCGACTCCGTGCGCCGCATGCTCGGCGCCTACAACGACGTCGATCCCGCGGGCCTCGAGGAGCTCAAGGTCGTCTACAACCAGACCTTCGGCTACTGGAGCGACAAGAACTACGAGAACGGCGACGTCGCGCGCTGGATCGACAACGCCTTCGCCGCCTCGCGCGTGAAGGTGCGTGATGCGCTCCAGGACTGGCCGAAGCTGATCCTCTCGCGCGCCATCCAGGGCATCGACTACGACAACGGCCCCCACTCGGTGACGCGCGTGCAGATGCGGGTTCGCCTCCTGCGCGACGCCCGCTCGGCCGACGAGCGCAAGCGCACGCAGGCCGTGCAGATCCTCAAGTTCATGGGCGAGAAAGGCTCGCTCATGGCGCTCAAGGCCGATGCGGGACCCTCGCAAGAGCTCGCGCGTCAGGCGTTCTTCGAGCTGATGAACCCGAAGGCCTCGACCGAGTCGCTCCCCGATGCGAAGGACGCAAAGGGCTCGGCCGGAAACGTCGTCTCGCCGAAGTGATGCGATCCCGCGGACCCGCGATTCTCTTTCTCACGAGTCTCGCGCTCGCGGGGTGTGGCCCGTCGCTGCCCGCGGCGGCGCCCGAGTCGAACGTGAACGCGAAGAACGTTGTCACGTCGGACGGGGTCGTGGTCACGGCGGCGTGCACGCCGACCGGCCCCGAGCTTTGCTTCAACGCGAACGACGACAACTGCAACGGCGTGATCGACGAAGGCTGCGGCGTCGGTACCGGCGTGCTCCAGTTCATGGTGGCGTGGGGTGACAGCCCCGCGGACATCGACATCACGGTCGTCGATCCCAACGGCGCCAAGGTCCACAAGGGCAACCGCTCGAGCAGCTCGGGGCTGCAGCTCGAGAGGAATTGCCCGGAGGACGGCTGCCACGGTCAGAACGTGGAGAACGTGTTCTTCGAGGGGAACGAGCCGCCGAAGGGCAAGTACCTCGTCGAGGTGAAGCTCGTCGATCCCCACGGCGCCGAGCTCCCGGTGCGCGCGCACCTCTCGGCGCGCGTCGGCAACCGTACGTTCGCCATGGACCTCGTGCTCGCCTTGGGCGGCGCGCAGGAGAAGCAGGGCTTCACGTTCGAGCTGTGACTCCGCGGCGACAAGCGAGCTCGAGGCGGCTGGGTTACTGGGGCCCGGGGAAGGCGCCCGCGCCCGCTTCGGGGTTCGACGGGAACGCGCTGCCCGAGTTGGGAGGCGCGTCCGTGATGAAGCGCCCCGCGCCCTGCGTCGGTGAAGGCGCGGCCTGCGTCGAGTTCGCCTGCGGGGCCGTCGTCGGCGAGAGGCTCGGCGCGGTGGGAGACGCCGCGGCGCCCGCGGTCGGCGCGACGGGCTGCTGAGGAAGCCCCGAGGAGGTGTCGCTCGGCTGGCGCACGGGCGGAGGCGCGGCGACGGCCGGGGGCGCGACCATCACCGCCGGCGGCGCCATCGTGAGGCCGCGCTGCGGGAGCGGCGCCGAGGTCACGTTCGTCGTGCCCGTTCGATCGTTCGTCCCGCCGGTGCTGTCGTTCGAGGCCGGGCCCGGGACCACGATGGTCGTGGCAGGAGGCGCCTGCGTGACGGGGTTGATCAAGATGGTCGTGCCAGGCGAAGGATAAGAAGAGGGGGCCGTGGCAGGGGCCGCCGTCGTCTCGACAATCGTGAGCGTCGCGGGCGCGTGCCGCTCCTGGCCACGACCGAGGCACGAAACGACAATCATCGTGCTCGCCGCGATGGCGGCGGCGCCGCCTGCGATCACGCTCCAGAACAACTTCTGCCGGCGATAGCGCACTTCCGAGGTGTCCCAGCGGGGGTTCGTGCGGTCCATGGGCAACCTCGACTGCATGCGACATGCCGCGGGCGGGACGCGGCCCCGATGTCACAAGCCGGCGGTCTGGTTCGTCCTGATTGACGAGGCGCATCAAGTACCTATATGTCCGGGGCAATTCGCCCGCTTCCGGGGCGCCCGAGGATCGATGAACCCGACCGTCATGCTCCTGCTCATCGTCGCCGCTCACGCGGTGTTCCTCTGGTCGATTCTCCGCCGGTGGCAGCTGCTCCGCGTGGGTCGCTTCGTCGATCGCTTCGACCGCATCCCCGAGCGCATCTCGGCCCTCCTCCGTTACGGGTTCGCCCAGGAGAAGATGGCCTACTACCAGCCGGCCGGAATCGCCCACAAGCTCATCTTCGTCGGCTTCATGGTGCTGCTGTTCCGCACGCTCGTCCTCTGGGGGCGCGGCTTCGACCCGAGCTGGAACCTCTTGATCCTCGGGCCCACGCAGGCCATCGGGAAGGTCTACGAGTTCGCGAAGGACATCGTGGCCCTGCTCGTCATGGCCGGCGTGAGCGTCTTCTTCTACTACCGGGTGATCCGTCACTCGAAGCGCCTCACGCACAGCGGCGAGGCCATCCTCATCCTCGGCATCATCTTCACGATGATGGTGGCGGACATCACGTACGACGGCGCGGCGCTCGCGCTGCTCGGCAAGTTCACCGAGCTCTGCCCTGCCGGCTCCACCGCCGCGCTCGGCGAGCAGTGCCGGTCGATCGGCGACATCCTCGCGCCGCATGCGGGCGTCGAGCACGCCGAAGGTTGGGCCGCGTTTCCGTCACCCGTCGGCTCCGCGATGTCGCTGCTCCTCAAGAGGCTCTCTCCGGCGATGCTCATCATCGTCGCCAAGGTCGGCTTCTGGACGCACGCCACGCTGCCGCTCGTGTTCCTCAACCTGCTGCCGCACAGCAAGCACTTCCACGTCATCACCGGCCTGCCGAACGTCTTCTTCAAGGACCTCGAGCCGAAGGGCCGCCTGCCGTTCATCGGCACCGCCGAGCAGATCATGGCGAAGGCCGAGCAGGCCTCCGGCCTCGACGAGCCGACGAAGGCCCCGGGCCTCGGCATCGCGAAGGTCGACCACCTTTCGTGGAAGGCGATCCTCGACTTCTACACGTGCACCGAGTGCGGCCGCTGCTCGGATAACTGTCCCGCGCACAAGACCGGCAAGCTCCTCTCGCCGAAGCACCTCACCCTCGCGCTGCGCGACCATATGTACGATCACGAGGCCGAGCTCGTCGACCGCGAGATGTCGTGGGCGCCCGGCAACATCGAGGCGGAGCTCCTCGCCGACGAGATCCGCACCAACGATCTGGAAGGCGCCAGGCGCCCGCTCCAGTACACCGCGATCGACCTCGCGCCGGACGTCATCCACCCGGATGTGCTCTGGGCCTGCACGTCATGCCGCGCCTGCGAGGAGCAGTGCCCGGTGCTCATCTCCTACGTCGACAAGATCGTCGATCTGCGCCGCAACCTCGTCATGATCAAGGGCGAGTTTCCGCACGCGCTCCAGAAGCCGTTCCAGGGCATGGAGGTCAACGGCAACCCGTGGAACCTCTCGCGCATGGATCGCTCCGCATGGTCGGACGGCCTGAACATCCCCACGTTCGCCGAGAAGCCCGACGCCGAGGTCCTGTACTGGGTCGGCTGCGCTGCGAGCTACGACGACCGCGCGAAGAAGATCGCACGCGCCACCGCGCGCCTCATGAAGGCGGCGGGCGTCGACTTCGCGATCCTCGGGCAAGAGGAGAGCTGCACCGGCGACCCGGCGCGCCGCGCGGGCAACGAGCTCCTGTTCGCGATGCTCGCCGAGGGCAACGCCGCGGTGCTCAACACGTACAAGGATCAGGGCGGCATGAAGCAGGTGGTCACCGCCTGCCCGCACTGCTTCAACACGCTGAAAAACGAGTACCCGGACTTCGGCGCGAAGCTCGAGGTCGTGCACCACACCGACTTCTTGCTCGGCCTCCTCGCGGAGAAGAAGCTGACGCCGAGGCGCCCGGTAGCGGGGCGCGTCGTCTATCACGACAGCTGCTATCTCGGCCGCTACAACGACATCTACGACTCGCCGCGCGAGATCCTGAAGCTCATCCCGGGCGTCGAGCTCGTGGAGCCCGACTACTGGAACAAGACGCGCGGTCTCTGCTGCGGCGCCGGCGGCGCGCAGATGTGGATGGAAGAGCAGAACCAGAACCGCGTGAACGTGAAGCGCACGCTGCAGCTGGTCGACACCGGCGCGAAGACGGTCGCGAGCGCGTGCCCGTTCTGCATGACGATGCTGACAGACGGCCTGAAGTCCCAGAGCCTCGAAGACAAGGTCAAGCAGATGGACGTCGCGGAGCTGCTCGACCTGAGCTGCGCGCCGGAGGACAAGCCGGTCGTCCCGGTCGTCGTCCAGCAAGCGGCCGTCGCCGAAGCCGTCCCCGCCGAGTAGCCCGTCGCCGTCCGTGAGACGGACAATCGCGGAATCGCCGCGCGGGATGGACTGCGCAACGCGGCCCATCCCCCAAGGATGGGGTTGCGCTTCGCGGCCTCATCCTTGTGGGATTGCGCGATTCTCTTTCTCACCGACGGTGAAGGCCTCGAAGAGCGCTCGCGAGAGGTCGCCCAGCACCACGCGCGCGATGTTCGTGTGGTTCGGGCGGAGGTCGCCCGAGCCGTCGCTGAGGAGCGCGACCGCGTAGGTGCACGTCGCGGTGCGTACCAGCGCGGCCTCCGCGACCACGCCCACGATCGAGCCCGTCTTGTAGGCCAGCATCAGGGGCGGCGCTGCGGGGTCGACGCCGGGGAAACGGGAGTCGGGGAGGCCTCGGCCCACCGTGCTCGCCGTCTGCGTGCGCTCCAGGAGCGCGACCAGCGGCGCGTTCGTCGCCACGTGACGAAGAAGCGTGATCAGCTCCGCCGCCGTCGTCGGGGAGAGCTCTCCGCGCTCCATGATCAGCTTGCCCGTGAGGCGCGTCGTCGTGAGGCCCAGCGCGGCGAGGCGCGCGTTGATGCGCGCGAGGCCCGCGCGAACGATCAGCACGTTCGTCGCGGTGTTGTCGCTGATGCTCAGCGCGAGGAAGAGCAGATCGCGGATCGAGAACGTGCCCGCATCCATCCCCGCGAGCACGCCCGAGCCGATGACCTTGTCCTCGTCGCGCACGGCGAGGCGCTCGTCGGGATCGCACGAGGCGAGCACCTCGAGCGCGACCGCGATCTTGATCACGCTCGCTGCGGGAAATTCCGCCGTCTCGTTCCAGGTGAGGCGCGCGCCGGTGTCGAGCCGCTCCGCGCACACCGCGAACGTGCCGGGGAACGATCCGGACGCAGCCTCGACCGCTCGCAGGAAAGTCGCCGACATGGTTGGTCGTGGTATCACTTTCTCCATGTCGATCTGCCCGATCTGCGGCAAGGAGGTGACGCCGCGCTCCGCGAACAACCTGGCATTCCCGTTCTGCACCGCGCGCTGCAAGTCGATTGACCTCGGCAAGTGGCTGAACGAGGAGTACCGCGTGCCCACCCCGCCGGACGAGGCCGGGGAAGGCGGAGAAGACGGCGCGCCCGAAGCCGAGCCGGAAGGCGACTCGCCATCGAAGACAGATATGCGACACTGAAGAGAATGCGTCGCTTCCTCTTCGCTTGCGTCTCGGGACTCGCAGCGCTCGTTCTCGCCACCGGACCGGCCGCCGCGCAGGAGTCGACGCCGCCGCCCGCCATCGCGCCGCCGCCGCCGATGGATCCGAACGCCCCGGGCGCGCCCGGCGGCCCCACCACGATGACCACGCCCGAGGCCGCGACCACGGCGAAGCTGAACGAAGCGGAGAGCGCGGACAGCGGACGCAACTTCGAGATCTTCTGGGTCGATGCGCAGATCGGCGCGTCGTACATCGACATGCGCCAGTTCTCCTCCGACAAGCTGGCCATCGAGAAGTCGCACTCGGGCGGTCCGATGTTCTCGCTCGGCGCGGGCATCCGCTACGTCCTGCTCGTAGCGGGAGTGCGTGCAAAATACAACGTTCTTTCGGCCTTCAACATGTGGCAAGTCAACGGCGAGATCGGCCTCAAGATCCCGATCGACAGCGTCGACCTCCTCATCGGCGCGCACGGCGGCTACTCGTTCGTGGGCAGCCTGGGCGACGGCACGGTGGCCTCGAGCGATACGAGCGCGACCCCCACCAACAACGACGCCGTGAAGATCCGCGGCTTCAATGCCGGCCTCGATCTGGGCGTCGACTACTACATCACGAAGAACTTCTCGGTCGGCGCGGGCGTCTTCGGCGACTTCCTCTACCTGAAGCGCCCGCCGGTCTCCAAGCCCGACG
Source organism: Polyangiaceae bacterium (assembly GCA_043732195.1). Lineage (GTDB taxonomy): Bacteria > Myxococcota_A > Polyangia > Polyangiales > Polyangiaceae > Labilithrix. The sequence continues at coordinate 8,593 of JAYTHX010000471.1, read as the reverse complement.
GCCTGACCGCCGAGCAGTCCGCCGCGCTCGACACGAACGACCTCTACCAGAAGTCCGGCACGAGCGCGGGCATGCAGCTGGGCGGCGCGCTCCGCATCGGCGGGCACTTCGGGTTCTAGCGGAGTCGGCGTGAGTCCGGCGGAGCGGCTCGCTCGGGAGCTCGGCGCGCGCCGTGGCGATCTCGACGGCCGCAAGGTCGTGCCCATGCTGTGCGAGCGTGACGCGACGGGCGAGAAGATCCTCGAGCAGCCCGGCTGGCTCTACGAGCTGAAGCTCGACGGCGTCCGCATCGTGAGCGAAAAGCGAGGCGCGCGCGTGGCGCTCGGCTACCGGCGCGGTCGTGACGCCACCGGCAGCTACCCCGAGATCGCCGAGGCGCTCGCCACCCTCGACGAGGAGCGTGTCGTGCTCGACGGCGAGGTGGTGGCCTTCGACGAGAACGGGCGCCCCGATTTCCAGCGCCTCGGCACGCGCATCCAGTCGTTCGGCACGGGTGCGCGGCGCGCGGCGGCGCGGGTTCCGGTGGTCTACGTCGTGTTCGACGTGCTCGTGATCGGCGAGCACGATGTGACCGGGCTCCCCATCGAGGCGCGCAAGGCGATCCTCGAGCGCATCGTGGAGGCGGCGACGAAGACGAACGGCCACGTCCGGCTCCAGCCCGCGCTCCCCGACGGCCGGCAGCTCATGACCATCGTGCGCGAGCACGGCCTCGAGGGCGTTGTTGCGAAGCGTGCACGATCCATCTATCGCCCCGACAACCGCTCCAGCGATTGGGTGAAGGTCAAATGCGAGCTCGACGCCGACTTCGTCGTGGTCGGCTGGACGCCCGGCGAGGGCACGCGCGACATCCTGGGCGCGCTGGACCTCGCGGTCTTCCACGAGGGCCGGCTCGTGGTCTGCGGCCGCGTGGGCAGCGGGCTCGACGCGGCGACCATCGAGGCGCTCGCCGAACGCCTCGCAGCCCTCGAGCAGCCGAAGCCCTCGGCGCACGGCAAGCTGAAGACGAAGCAGGGCCGTCGCCACGTGCGGCCGGAGATCGTGGTCTCGGTCCGGCATGTCGGGTTCAGCGTGGACGGGCTCCTCCGCTTTCCGGTGTTCCGGGGCGTCCGCGACGATCTGCGGCCCGAGGACTGCACCCTGGAAGGCGCCACGGGCACCATCGCGCGCTGACGTGGTAAGGTACGCGCGTGCTCGAATGGGTGCGCTGGATCGGACCGTCCCTCGTGCCGGCGCTCCTGGTCCTGGCCGTCGTCTACTTCAGCGACCGCCGCCGTGAGCCCCTGCCGCTGGTCTTGCTCGTCTTCGCGCTGGGCGGCGTGGGCAAGGGCCTGACCCACTTCGCCGAGGTCCGCGCCTCGGCGTGGACCGGCCTCGACATGCAGGCGCAGGTCGCGGGCAACACCGGCGCGATGCTCTTCCTCTTTGGCTTCGCGGCGCCGATGCGCGAGGCCTCGAAGGTGGCGGCGATGTGGCCGGCCTTCCGCTCGAAGCACTTCGACGAGCCGGTCGACGGCCTCGTCTACGCCTCGGCGAGCGCGCTCGGCTTCGCCTGCATCGAGAACGCGATCACGCTGCGCGAGCACCCCATCGGGTGGATCTGGATCGCGCGCACCGCGGTGGCGCTGCCGGCGCACGCCTTCTTTGCGTGCATGTGGGGGTACGCGCTGGGCCGCGTGAAGACCATCAAGCAGCCGGGGCCGCTGTTCCCGGCGGCGTGGTTCGTTGCCACGTGCGCGCACGGGCTCTATGCGCACCTCGTGTACGGGCGCGGGCCGGGCGCGCTGGTCGGCACGCTGCCGCTGCTCCTCGCGATGGCGCTCGCCACGTTCTTCATGGCGCGTGACCTGAAGCGCCGTGGTGATCGCTCTCCGCGGACCTCGGTGCTGCTCGAGCGCGTCTCCGCGCTCTACGTGTCCGGGCCGCCGAGCCTGCGCACCGTGCGCGACGTGCTGCGCCGCGAGGGACAGCCCATCACGTTCCGCTGGGTGCTGTTCGGCGCGCTCGTCACGGTGGGCGCGATGACGGCGGGGCTCGCGGCCTCGGTCGCGTTCGGCCACTGGGCACACGTCGACTTCTCCGTGGTCGACGAGCACGACGTCACCACCACCGCGCCCGTGGCCCTCCTCGGGTCCGGCCTGCTCGCGGCGTTTCCGATGAGCGGGTATTTGATCGCGAAGGCGTCCAACCTGCCGACGCTCCTCGAGCCCGCGCTCGCCTCCGGCCTCGCCATCCTCGCGATGCTGGTGCTGCTCGGCCTGGCTGCGCCCGTGGCGCTCGTGTTCGCCCTCGCGTTCTCGCCCATCGCGTGGGGGCTGGCGTGCGCCGGGGCGTGGGTCGGTCGGCCGGCGCGCTGACCCGGATTCGGCTACCATCGTGCCCATGGAAACCGCGCCCAACCGAACGCCGTTCATCCTTGCCGGGGTCGCGGCGGCCCTCGCCAGCCTCTACTGGGCCGGGCTCACGCTGCTCATCCTCTCGAGCGTGGCGGGCGGCGCGGTCTCCCCGACCCAGGTGATCTTGCCGCTCGTCCTGATCGCGCTCTACGCGTGGCGGGGCGTGCAGCTGTTCAAGGGCGACCCGGCCGCGGCCCGGAAGATCCTCTGGCTCCACGGGCTCGGCGGCATCATGGCGCTCATCGGCGCGTTCTCGCAGACCGGCCTCATCGTGGTGCTCCAAGGGGTGAAGGTCGCCATCCATGCGTTCGGCGTGGCGACTGCCCTGTGGGCCATCCGCACGTCCGACGCGGGGCGCCTGCATGCCGCGGTGGCTCGCTACCCTTGACTTTCCAGGGCTCGCGCATAGAGTGCGCGGTCCCAAGCCCTCTTTCCGGGCGTTTTGTGAGGATCCGACACCGTGGCCAACCACCCGTCCGCCGAGAAGCGCAACCGCCAGCGTGTGAAGCGCACCTTCCGTAACCGCAGCGTTTCGAGCGCCGTTCGCACGCTCGTGAAGCATGTCCGTACCGCGCTGCACGCGAAGGACAAGGCTGCTGCCACGACCGCGCTCAAGAACGCGACCGTCGCGCTCGACAAGGCTGCCACGAAGGGTGTTCTGCATCCCAAGGCCGCATCGCGCACGATCTCGCGCCTCTCCGCGCAGGTTCATCAGCTCGGCGGCGCCGCCGCCGCCGCCGCCGCCAAGTAAGCTCGCTCGCGCGTTAACCCTCGAAGCGATGTACGCTTCGGAGGGCGCGTCGTGACGGATCTCGAAGAGCTCGAACAGCATGCGCAACGGGCTCGCGAGGCCCGTGAGGCGCTCGTCGGGAAGACGATCGCAGAGCGCTACGTGCTCCGCGGTCTGCTCGGCCATGGTGGCATGGGTGCCGTCTACGAGGCGGAGCACCTGGGCCTCGGCAAGCGCGTCGCGATAAAGCTCGTCGACCCCGAGTTCGCGACTGACGAGAGGGTGGTCGCCCGGTTCGCGCGCGAGGCGCGGGCAATGAGCGCCATGGAGAGCGCGCACATCGTCACGGTGTTCGACGCCGGCACCGAGGATGGCCGCCCCTACCTCGTGATGGAGCTGCTGCGGGGCGAGGATCTCGGCCAGCGCCTGCGGCGTACGCGCCGCGTCGCGCTTGCGGAGGCGATGCACATCGTCGCGCAGGTCTTGAAGGGGCTCGCGCGTGCGCACGCCGCGGGGATCATCCATCGTGATCTGAAGCCCGACAACGTGTTCCTCCTGAAGCACGACACCGATCCGCTGTTCGCGAAGATCGTCGACTTCGGGATCTCGAAGATCGAGCGCCCGCGCGCAAACACGTCGCCCCTCGCGCTCACCGGTCGCGGCACCGTGCTCGGCACGCCGTTCTACATGTCGCCCGAGCAGGCGCAGGCCTCGCCCGACATGGACTCGCGAGCCGATCTTTACAGCGTCGGCGCCATCCTCTTCGAGTGCCTCACCGGCCGGCCGCCGCACACGGGCGAGAGCTACGAGCAGATCATCCTGTCGATCTGCATGCGCGAGGCGCCCTCGGTGCAGGTCTACGATCCGGCGCTGCCCGACGATGTCGCGGCGTTCGTCACGCGGTCGCTCCTGCGGGACCGCGCGCTGCGCTTCACGTCGGCCGAGCGCATGCTCGCCGCGCTGCACGAGGTCGCGCCGATCGAACGCACGCGCGTGCCGCTCGATCCGCCGGCGCCCGAGACGCTGCTCTCCTCGGCGGTGCGTGGGCCAGATGTCACCGTGCTCGACGGCGGCTCGGCGCGCGGCTCGCGCCCGCCCGACGAGGTGAGCAACGTCACGCGCCTCGGCGTGGCCTCGCTCGGCACCGCCTCCACCGAGCCGGCGCACACGCCGCGCCCCGAGCCTGCCCGCACGTTCGAGCCCGAGCGGCGGCAGGAGAAGGTCACGCGCCCCGAGGGCCCGAAGCGCGATGCCCAGCGCGCGGCGGTGGAGGCCGCGCCGCGGGTCGCGAGGTCCACGCCGCCGCTGGCGAAGGGCGCGCGTGCTTCGGGGCCACCTTCGAAGAAACCGATCGGCGCCGCGCTCGTCACCGCGGCGGTCGCGACGTTGCTGGGCGTCGGCGTCACGTTCGGCACGATCACGATCCTCGACCGGAGGTCCCCCGAGCCCGGCTCGCCGTCGACGAGCGGCAGCACCCCGAGCCGCGCCACCCCGAGCGCCTCCGCAGAGACGCACGTGGCGACGCTCCCGAGCACCGCGCCCTCCGCGCCCGCGAGCGCGAGCGCGGCGTCGGCGTCGGTTTCGGCGTCGGCCGCGGTACCCTCCGCGCGTCCCACCGGCGCTGTGCCGATCCCGCGGCCCAGCACCAAGCCCCTCGACATCCAGCGCGATCTTCCGTGAACCGATCTCGACTCGCGTCGCTCCTCGTCGCGTTGGCCCTGCTCACGCACGGCGCTCGCGCCCACGCGGACGACGCGCTCGCGCGCGAGTACTTCAAGCGCGGCGTCGACCTTTACGACAAGAAGCAGTACCAGCCGGCCCTCGAGTCGTTCCAGAAGGCCTACGCGGAGAAGACGTCGCCCGGCATCAAGCAGAACATCGCGCTGTGCCTCAAGGGCTTGGGGCGTCCCGTGGAGGCCGCGACCGCGTTCGATGAGGCGCTCGACGAAGGGCAGGGCACCCTGAAGCTTGCGGTCCGCGCGGCGATGGAAAAGGAGCTCGTCGAGCTCTCGAAGATCCTCGCCACGGTGCGCCTCGCGGTGGTGTCGAGCACCGATCAGAAGCCCATCGAGACGGCGGTGGTGAGCGTCGACGGCAAGCCGCTCAGCGCGGCAGCGCTGCGGCGCCCCATCCGCCTCGAGCCGGGGATCCACGTGTTCACCGCGCACGCCGACAAGCTGGCCGACCCGCCCGAGAAGAAGCTCTCGATCCTCGCTGGCTCGCCCGTCGATGCCACGTTCGCGATCGGCGCGCCGGCCGGGCCGCCGCTCGGGCTCCTCACGGTGCGGCCAAACGTCGTCGACGCGGTGGTCGAGATCGACGGCGCGGTGGTGGCGGTTGATGCCTGGCCGCTGCGCCTGCCTGCCGGCAAGCACAAGCTGGTCGTGACCGCCCCTGGCTACAGCCCGCTCGTCACGGAGGTGGTGGTCTCGTCCGATGCGTCGGCCGAGTATCCGATCACGATGATGCGACCGGGCGCGGTGCCGCGCTACGATCCTCCGAGCTCGAAGCCGGCCGCGCAGCTCAAGCCGCGGTACCTCGTGCCCGGGCTCGCGTACGGGGGACAGAGCCTGCGCGTCGCACCGGCGTTCGGCGAGCGCTCGGGCGGCTCGAAGCGCAACTTCACGGGCGGCTCGCTGAGCGTGCGCGGCGGCTACCGTCTCGGCAAGAACTTCGCGCTCGAGCTGCACGGCGAGGTCGGGCAGGTCGGCTCGACGTACACGATCTCGGAGACGACCAACGGCGAGAGCTCCACGAAGGTCATTCACTGGCAGCTGACCCCCGGCGTCCGCTTCTCCACGCCCGGCGGCATCCGCTTCATCGGCGGCATGGGCGTCGGCCTGCACGGTCAGGTGGTCAATGCCTCGATCGTCACCACCGAGGGCACGACCACCGCCACGCGCAACGCGAAGGGCAGCGGCGTCTCGGCCTCGTGGCTCGGGGACATCGGCCTCCAGTTCGACATCGGCTCGCTGTTCATCGAGGGCGCGGGCTTCCTCGACGTGCACGGCGTCGGCACCACGCGCGACGACACGACGAACCAGCGCATCTTCCTGTCCTCGCCGTCGACGCGCGCGGGCATCCGCGTGGGCCTGGGAATCCCCTTTTGAGCGACGCTCCGTGGTCGTGGGGCTGCAGAGGAGAACGGTCCTCCTCCGGCCGCGGTCCGCTGTCTCGCTGGCGGCACTGAATGTCGATCAGTCGTGGGCGCAGCGGAAGCCGATGCCGTAGTAGCCGTTCGGCTCACCCGTCCACGCATCCTTCCAGCTCTGAGGCGGATTGTTCGTGAGGTTCTTGCCGTGGTTCTCCCACGAGACCGTCCAGGTGAACCCGTACTCGTTGTCGCCAACCCAGTGGAGAAGGTCCCCGGCGATGTCCTGGACGCCGTTCGCGTTCGCGCCGGTGGGGTACCGACCGGGCGGTGAGACGTACCAGGTGATGTCCTGAACGAACGTGCTTACTCGGCGCGGATTGGTTCCCGGGTAGCCGTAGCTGAACTTGTGATTCAGGTGAGAGTTCTGCACTGTGACGTCGTAGGCAGTCGCGTCGGCGAACTGCCATGGGTACTGGTTGGCGCCGTTGTTCGTGAACGCGTTCGCAATCTCGCCTTGGGTAGGGAGGCGGCCACCGTCCCACGCGCAGAACGCGCGCGCGAGGTGCCACCCGACGCAGTTGAGCACCTTGGGATCGAGCTGCGCCTGCGTGTAGTCGCCGACCTCGCCGGCGCCGGGCACGTAGTAAGTGTGACCGCCAGAAAAGTCGGACTGGCACGAGCGCTTCGAGTTGCCGCCGTCGCTGTCGTTCGGCGCGCCGTTCCAGAAAGCCCCGAGCATCATGTTCGCCTCGGCGAGCGTGGAGGGGACGAGCGCGTTCCACGCCGCGCTCCAGCCCGCGCTGCCGGGCGCGAACGCGCGGACGTTGCCGCCGAGACGCGTGATGAATGCACGCATCCGGCCGGCGGTCACATGGTACTTGTCGATCTTCGAGGCGAGCCCGGTGAGGGGTGCGGTCTCGCAGCAGCTCTCGTGGACGGCGCCGCCTTCGCCGACCTCGCCGCTCCCGCACGTGTCACCGCCGAGGTGCGCGGTGCAGCTGCGCGCGACCGCGCACTTGTTGTTGTAGTCGCAGCCGTCGCTCTTGCAGTCGGTGGTGCCGGTGCACGCGTACGTGGGGTCGCACTTGGGGGCGCCGGTGTTGGTGCCGCCGCAGTCGATGTCGGACTCGTTGCCGTTCTTCACGCCGTCGGAGCCGGTGGGCGCCTGGCACGTGACGTTGCACACCAAGCTCGTGCAGTCGGTGGCGCCGGTTACGCACGTCTTGCCGTTGGCGCAGAGGGGCGCGGGGGCGCCGCCGCCGCAGTCGATATCGGTCTCGTTGCCGTTCTTCACGCCGTCGGTGGGCGAGGGCGCGACGCACGCGCTCGCGGTGCAGATCTTCGAGGTGCAGTCCCGCGTGCCGACCGAGCACTTCTTCGTGTCGGGGCAGGCGGGGGCGGGCCCGCCGCCTCCGCAGTCGACGTCGGTCTCGGAGCCGTTCTTCACGCCGTCGGTGGGCGTGGCCGCGAGGCACACGTTCGCGTCGCAGACCTTCTCCGCGCAGTCGGCGGGCGCGACGCACCCCTTGCCGACCTCGCAGGGCGGCGCGGCCTTGCCGCCGCAATCGACGTCGCTCTCGTCGCCGTCCTTGATGCCGTCGTTCGCGGCGGGCGAGGAGCAGACCTTCTTCACGCAGACGAGCCCGGTGACGCAGTCGCCGGCGATGGCGCACGCGGACAGCGCCTTGCACTTCGCCATGCAGTCGCCGCCGCAGTCGACGGCGGTCTCCTTGCCGTCCTTCTTGCCGTTCGTGCAGCTCGGTAAAGCGGGGCCGCTGTCGCCGCCGCCGTCGGTCTTCGGCACGACGCTCCCGTCGGCCCCAGGTGTCAGAGGCCCGCCGTCGCCATCGCCGCCGGAGGAGGTGCCGGGGTCGACGCCGTCGTCCGACGAGGAACACGCAGGCGCCAGCAGGCCGGCCAGGATCAGGGCCGCCGCGGCAGTGGGGAGCGATCGCATGATCCGTCATCTTCCGCGAAGGCTGAGCGAGCGACAAGTGCCTCCGCTGCGATTTGCAGCAGCGCGCTCTATCAGCCCGATCTCACGAGGTTCTTTACAGCCGGATCGAGGGCGGGTACGTAGGGATCTTCGACTGGTCCCCATCGTCTAGAGGCCCAGGACCGCGGATTTTCACTTCGCTAACACGGGTTCGAATCCCGTTGGGGACGCCCCCGAAACCCCTCGATGGTCCTGCGAGGGGTTTCTGCTTTTTGTGGCGCGGGTTGTCGGAGGCGCCGCTCTGCGAAGGCGCGCAGCCGCTCGCGCACCGGGTACCCTCTCGCCGTGATCCTCCGAAGAGCCGAAGCCGCGGATGCCGCCGGCATCGCCGCCGTCGTCCTCCCCATCCTTCGCGAGGGCGCGACGTACGCCGTCGACGC
>JAYTHX010000470.1:0-8917 GCA_043732195.1 Polyangiaceae bacterium | reverse complement strand
CTCGAGAGGACGCTGAAGAAGTACGCGAGGGAAGGGCAGCTCCCTTTTCAAAACCGCTGCCTTCGACCACTCCTCCGGACCCTCCCGGTTTAGCAGAGTGCGGCTCCGGGCGCTGCGGCGATCACCGACCCAGGCAGGGCGACGCGGGGGCTGCCGCCGGCATCACACCCCCATGACCACCATCGGATTCATCGGGGCAGGAAGCATCGGGTCCCAGGTCGCGCGGCTCGCGATCGCTGCGGGTCACGACGTCGTCGTCAGCAACTCGCGTGGGCCCGAGACGCTCGCGGCGCTCGTCGCCGAGCTCGGGCCGAAGGCGCGCGCCGCGACGGCCGATGAAGCGGCGCAGGCCGGCGAGATCGTGGTCGTGTCGATCCCGCTGAAGAACATCGGGGCAGTGCCGGTGGCGCCGCTCGCGGGAAAGATCGTGATCGACACGAACAACTACTACCCGCAGCGCGACGGGCAGATAAAGGCGCTCGACGACGAGTCCACGACCACCGCGGGACTGCTGCAGATGCACCTGCCCACGTCGAAGATCGTGAAGGCGTTCAATCACATCTTTGCGGCGCAGCTCACGACCGAGGGCACGCCCCGCGGTACGCCGCACCGTCGCGCGCTCGCCATCGCGGGTGACGACGCGGCCGCGAAGGCGCAGGTCACGGCGCTCCTCGATGCCTTCGGCTTCGACACCGTCGACGCGGGCCCGCTCGCCGAAGGCTGGCGCATCCAGCGCGATACGCCAGGGTATGGCCCGCGCCACGACGCAGAGCAGCTCCGCGCGGACCTCGCGGCGGCGAAGCGTTATCGCGACATGTGAGCGCCGCTCAGGCCCTGGCGCCACTCGTCGGCGTGACGTCGAACGCTCCTCGGTGCGTGAGCGGTCGGAGATCGCGACGATCGATCTCCACTTCCGTCTGCGGAGCGACAGCGCGATGACCGTCCCGGACGCGTGACCAACGGGCACGGTCGTTGCTCCGCCGTCGTGATGCGCTCACGCGCTCGGTCTCGATACCGCCTCCGCCGGCGTCTACGCGTTGCTCAACGCGAACGGTTCGCGTTTCGGCTTCAAGCGCAAGGTGCCGAGCGAGGCGTGGCACTGGGAGTGGTGGGGCGGCGGCCCCGGCACCGCGACCTGCGCGAGCTGCGACCGCTCGGCGGGCGGCTTCACCTTCAGCTGCGACGGCCCGAACGCCGGCAAGACATGCGTGAAGGTCGACGAGCCGGCCGACTCCCACAGCTGGGCCGACGACTTCCACTGCCTGCCGCCCGACTCGCCGTACGAGCTCACGTGGTCGACCGCGGGCAAGGTCACCGGCGAGACGTGCGTCCGCTGGTCCGAGGCCGCCGACGTCGGCGGCTCGTGGGCCGACAACTACCTCTGCGACAGCCCCACCGGCTCGCCGAGCGGCACGAGCCTCGCCGCTCGCGCACGGCGTGGCCCGCGGGAAGTATCTGCGGAAAATCTTGCGGTTTTTTCGGATGTGGCGCGGTCTGCGCTAGGCTCGCGGCATGCGCGCGGCGGTGGCAGTGCTCGTTGTGCTCGCCACGTCGGGCTGCTCGAACCCCCTGTACGACGCGATCGCGTCCGCCGCCGCCGACGACCACAACACCCCGGCCGCCGCGCCCGACGCCGCGCCGCCGCCCGTTCCGGTGGCGAAGCCGGCGCCGTGCGCAGGCGCGCTCGCCTCCTGGCCGCTCGACGAAGGGACGGGCAGCTTCACGCGCGACTGCCTCGGCCGCTTTCCCGGCAAGCTGACGGGCGCGGTCTCTTGGACCACGGGCCGCAGCGGCGTGGGTCACGCGCTCGCGTTCGCGGGCGGCGCCGTCGCGATCGAGGATGCCGCGGCGCTGCACGTCGGCGGGCCGCCGCTCACGCCCGCGTTCTCGGCGCTCGCATGGGTCTCGGCGAAGGCGCCGACCTACCCGCGCTTCTTCGTCGCGCGCGCGGACGGCACCCAGGACGCCTGGGGCTTCGCGGTCTTCCCCGCGAGCCCCGACATGCTGAGCATCGGCATGCGCCTGAGCGACAAGGCCGGCACCGCGACCGACCTGAAGTCCGATGCGGTGTCGGTCACGGAGTGGATGCACGTCGCCGCGGTGTTCGACGGCGCGACCTCGATCACGTTCTACGTCGACGGCGTGAGCCGCGGCAAACGCACCTTCACCGCCGCCCAGTACGCGCCCTCGGTGGCGCCCCTCCGCATCGGCGCTCCGATCACGAACAACGCCCCGTTCGAGGGCAAGCTCTCCGATGTGCGCCTGTACGCGCGGGCCCTGACCGACGGCGAGGTCAAGGCCATCTCGACGCGCTGAGCGAGTGATATGCTCGAAGCGTGCACCCGCGGCGCCGCTCATGAGCACCACCTCTCTCGTCTTCGGTCTCGTCGCCTCTCCCGAGGAGGAGCAGGCGTCGAAGAGCTTCGACCGGCTGGCGACCTGGCTGCGTGACCACGCCGAGCTCGACATCGAGCGCAAGGCGTGGCCCACCTATCGCGCGCTCGCCGACAGCGTCCGCGAGGGCAAGACCGACGTGGCCTGGCTCCCGCCGGTCGTCTACTCGTGGATCGCCGAGGGCGTCACGCCGATCGGCTGCATCGCGCGCGGCGGCAACACCAGCTACTCGGCTGCGCTGGTCGTGGCCGCGTCGTCGAAGCTCGTCACGCTCCCCCAGCTGCGCGGCACGAAGGCGCGCGCGGGCTGGGTCGATCCCTGGAGCGCCGCCGGTTACGTCGTGCCACGCATCGAGCTCGCGCGCGCCGGCATCGACCCCACGGTGACGTTCGCGAGCGAGACGTTCCACGGCACGCACCGCGACGCGCTGCTCGCGCTCGTGCGCGGCGACTGCGACGTCGTCGGCACCTACGCGCGCATCCGCGAGGGAGAGGAGGAGCACTCCGGCGCGTGGTCCGAGCTCGAGGATCTGCGCGTGCGCGTGCTCACCACGTTCGGTTCGATCCCGAGCGACGTGATCGCCGCGCGCCGAAACCTCGCGCCCACCGAGTACCAGCGCGCCGCCGCAGCGCTCAGCCGCGCGAGCAGCGACCCCGAGGGCCGCGTGCTGCTCCGCGGGCTGTTCGGGGGCGAGGAGCTCCGCCAGGGCATCGAGCCCGGCCACGAAGCGCTCCGCCTCGCCTTCGAGACCGCCACCGCAAAGGGCCTCTTCGACTAGCCCGGCCCACGAACCGGAGCGAGTTAGGGAGCCGCGGTCAGGGCGGCGCCGGCGCCGATGCTGATCGACGTTTGTGCGAGGAGGCGCCCCGTGAGCGAGGCGCCGACGCCGAGCGTGATCGAGCTCTCGCTCAGGAGGTTGCCCTCGAGGTGTGCGGTCGTGCCGAGGTCGACCGAGCCCGAGACCTGCCAGAACACGTTCCTCGCCAAGGCGCCGCCGGTCAGCACGATGCGCGTCGCGTCGCTCATGCTGAGCGTCTGCGCGATCTGGAAGATCCAGACGTCGGACGCGCTGCCCGCCAGCGTGACGCTCGTCGGGAGGATAACGGCGCTCGACCAGCGGTAGACGCCCGGCACGAGCTTCCGCCCGGTGAGGTCGCCGGCGCCGAGCTCGACGAAGTCCGGAGCGCGGCTCGCCGCATCGAGCGTCGCGAGCTCCATGTCCCCGATGGCGAGGGTGAGCTTCGGCGGCGTCGGAAGCGCGTAGTCTGCTGCGTAGATCTTGCCGGTCACCTGGGCGGAGGTCGAGAAGACGTTCGACGGGTCCGCCGTCAGCGAGCACCCGGTGATGTACGTCGCGGCCGCGGGGCTGACGCCGAGGTCTCCCTTGATCGCGGCGGTGGGCACCACGGCGATCCCGCCCTTCGAGAGGAGCACGAAGGCGCCGGCGGACCGGAGATTCACGGGCGCGACGTGGGCTCCGCCCTCCGCGGCGAGCCCCCCGTCGTCATCGGCGACGTCTCCGTCCGCCGCGGTCGCTCCGTCTCCGGTACCCCCGCCTCCGCCTCCGCCTCCGCCTCCGCCTCCGCCTCGGCCCGCCTCGACGCCGGCATCGGCCTCTGCCGAGCTGGCGCCGCTCGTCATCCCGCAAGCTGCCCCGAGTGGCAGCAGCAACCATGAGGTGACCGTGAGCATGCGGGTCTTCACTCAACTATACTGACTGGGATAATGGCCCGGAGCAAGCCATGGTTCAGCCGCGGCGCGGCGGAGGAAGTGCGAGCGCGCCCGCCACGAGGAGCAGCGCCATCGGCGCGAGCTGTACCAGCAGGCGCGGGACGAGCGTGCCGCTCTCGGCGAACGCCGCCACCCGGTCGCTCCCCGCCACGATCGCGCCGAACAGGAAGAGCGCCTGGAGCGCGAGGCTGCCGAGGCGGCGACGCGTCGTCACGTCGAGGCGCACGAAGCGCGCGGCCACCGCGAGCACGAGCCCGCCGGTCACGATCCAGAGCGGCCCCCACGAGACGAGGTCCGTCGCCTGCCGTAGCAGCAGCGAGAGGACCAGCCCCACGCGCGCGAGGTGCGGCAGCCCGATCGTATGATCCTCCACGCCGGCGTGGCTCGCGTGCACGCGGATCCGCCACGCGACGAACGACGCCGCGCCCGCGCCCAGCACCACCAGCGCGCTCCGCGCCTTCGGACGTTCGCGTCGCCAGTCCGAGATCACGAACGCCGCGGTGACCGCGAGGACGTGCGCGATGCCCTCGTCCTTCAGGCCGACGAGCAGCACCGCGATCACCGCGGCGGAGCGTACGTGCCGCCGCTCGAGCGCGAGCGCCAGGCTCGCCGCCAGCATCCCGGTCTCGAGATCGACATAGGCCGAGCGCAGATGGACGAGCACCAGTGGCGTCGCCGCCACGAGCGCCGCGATCCCGAGCGCACGACGCACGCGGGTGGTCGCCGCGCTCTCGAGCGCGAGCAGCACGAACAGCGAGCCGACGCCGATGGTCAGCGCCTCCGAGCCGAGCACCGCCGCGCGCGGCGCGGTCGAGAGGCCGCCGAGCAGCGCCACCGCGATCGGATGCAGGAGCGGATACGCAAGCGGCATCACGTTCGTGCCCGCGCGGAGCGCCTCGGCCACGAGAAAGCGCGGGTCCGGCGCCGCGAGCCGCGCCTTCGCGAGCCACACGAGCTCGTCCCAGTAGAGCGCCGCGGGCGGCCGCGACGCGACGAGCGCCGTCATGATCACCACCACGATCGCGACGACGCGCCCCGTCAGCATGGGCGCGGCCGCGCGCTCCTCGGCCCGCCGCGCGCGCAGCTGTTCCAGGCGAAGCGCGCCGACCACGCCGACCGCGAGCGCCGCGAAGATCGGCTGCGCGAGCGTCGTCGACACCGCAGCGATCGCGAGGAGCATCCGCAGCGGCCAGCGCGCGCCGCTCGGCTCGAGCCGCACCAGAGCGCGATCGACGACCCAGCCGAGGGCCGCGAGCGACCCCACGGCGAGCAGCACGCGCGCGAGATCGAGGAGGATCTCGCTCATGGCGCTCCGCAGATCGGCACGCGCCCCGCCACGTCGCACGCGCGATCGTCACGCGCCGCCGCGCCCGCCGCGCCCGCCGCGCTCGCCGCGCCCGCCGTCTGGCACGCACCGGTCCGCGCCCGCGCGTAGCGGGCGATCGGCTCGCACGCGGGGCATGCGGACGTCGGCGGCGCGCACCCCGTGGCGGTCGCCTCCTCCTCGATGGCGCGCTCGCTCGCCGCGAGGCGAGCCGCGGTCGTCGCCGCAGCGCCCGGCGAATCGGCGCGGCGCGCGGCGAGCGCCACGAGCCCGGGCAGAGAGAGAGCGACCGTCGCGACGACGAGCCGATTTCTCCAACGCCCCGAGGTCCGCCACGCGAACGCCGCCGCGATCACGAGCCCCAGCGTGAGCGCGATCGACGGCGTCCCGGCAAAGCGCTCGCAGATCGCGTTGGCGCCGTCGGTGACGAGCGCCTCGACGTCTTCGTGGCAGAGACGCGGGCCGGAGACGAGAGGATCCAGCATTGCTCCACGCGCGACCACGACGAGGCGTTGCGACCTCGAATCGCACGAGCCCGCGTCTTGCAGGTGCGCAACGTAGCACGCAGCGCGTTTGGATCGACCCGCTGACGGAGTACAAGGACCCGACGATGAGCGTGCTCGTCACCGCATCGTGCTGGGGCCTCCTGCCGCTGGCGCTCTTGTTCGCGTTCGTGGTCACCGTGCGCCTCGGCATGCTGGTCGTGCCCGTCGCTCCGGCATACGAGCGGCTCCTCGCGGGCGCGGTCCTCACGGTGGGCGGCCTCGCGGTGGGGGTCCGGCTCCTCGGTGCGGCCGGCGCCCTGCGCGCGAGCGTGGCCCTGCCGCTCCTCGCGGTGGTCGCGCTCGGTCTCGAGATCGCGGCGCGGCGCCGGGGGCGACCGCTCGCTCTGCCGTGGCGGCGCGTGGCCTCGCGGTCGACCGCCGCGCTGCTGCTCGTCGCGCTTGGCGCGGTGGTCCTCGCGAGCGCCGCCGCGTACCTCCTTCCGATCTGGCAGTGGGACGCGCTCGGTTATCACCTGCCGTACGTGGCGTTCGTCCTCCAGGAAGGCTCCTTCGGCGGCGTCCCGGTCGACGTGCCGTACCTCACGACGTACCCGCACGTCGTCGAGTTGCTCTTCGCAGGCTGGCGCCTGATGCTGCCCGACGATCGCCTCGTCGACGCCGCGCAGATCCCGCTCGGCCTCCTCGGCGCGCTTGCCGTCGCGTCCCTGGCGCGGCGCGAGGGCGCGCGGCCCGACCACGCCGTGGCGGCAGGCGCCGTGTGGCTCACCGTGCCCGCGGTGTTCCTCCAGCTGCCGACGAACTACGTCGACGTCGCCTCCGCCTCCTTCCTGCTCGCGGCCGCGTACTTCGTCCTCGCGCCGCCCACGCCGGCGCGCGTCGTCGTGGCCGGCGTGGCGATCGGCGCGTTCCTGGGCTCGAAGCCGAACGCGCCCATCGGCGCGACCATCCTCTTCGCCGTGCTTGCGGTCTACACGTATCGCTCGGTCCACCGCCGCTGGCTCGCGGTGGCCGTCGCGTGCGCGCTGGTGATCGGCGCCGAATCGTTCCTGGTCAACACGTTGCGCCACGGCAACCCGATCTGGCCGGTCGCGCTGAGCCTGGGACCGTTGAAGCTGCCGGGCACCATCGTGATGAGCGCGCTGCTCGAGTCCGGCGCGAACGCGCCGCGCCTCCACGGCCCGTTGCTGCTGCGCGTCGCGCGCTCGTGGACCACGCTCGCGGCGCCGCCCGTCTTCGACATGCGCTACGGCGGCTTCGGGCCGGCCTTCATCGTCGCGCTGCCGGCCGCGCTCTGGCACGTGGCGCGGCGCCGGTCGGTGGCCATCGCGGCGGTGTTCGTGGCGGCGCTCGCGTCGCCGGACCCCGCGGTGGCGCGCTACGTGCTCGCGATCCCGGCGCTGGCGTTGGCGTTCGGCGCGCCGTGGCTCGCAAAGGCCAGCGCGCGCCTGCGCGTGGCGATCCTCGGCGTCGCGGCGATCGCCGCGGCGGCCGCGCTCGTGCAGGCGGCGCCCGGAGTATGGGGGGAGGGGCCGCCGCTCTGGGCCTACCTCCGCCTCACCGATGCCGAGCGTGCTCGCGCGGTGGGCGCCGCCGGGAGGCCCGCGGAGTACCTCGATGCGCACGCGCGCCTTGCGCCGGGCGAGCGCACGCTGTTCGACGCCTCCTTCGATCTCCCGTACCTTGCCTGGCCCGGCGATCTCTCGCGCCGCGTCGCGCGCATCCCCGACTCCGTCGGCGATCAGGAGCTCTCGCTCCTCCTCGACGACCCGACCGTCCGGCTCCTCGTCGTCGGTGACGATCTCCCGGCCGGGCTCCTCGCGCGTCGGCGCTCCGACACGTTCACCCCGCTGTTCCACTGCAGAACCTCCGCATGCACCGTCTACGCTCGCTACTGACCACCGCGCGGGGCCTCTCCCCGCTCGCGCTCGCGCTGCACTTACTCCTCGCCGCGCCCGCGCCCGCGCGCGCCCAGCAGCTCGACGCCGGCGTGTGTGCGCCCGTGGAGCGTGAGCTCGCGAGCGTCCGCCGCGCGCTCGCCGAGGAGCATGCCGCCACGCAGAGCGCCGACCGCGAGCACGCCGAGTGCAGCGAGGAGCTCGCGCGCACGAACGAGAAGGTCTCGCAGGCCACCGCCTCGGCGAGCACGATCAAGAAGGATCGTGATCATCTCTGCTCGAGCACCGGCTCGCTGGTCGAGGACGTGGCCCGCGGGCAGACCCGGAACATGGCCGACACGGCGTGCGTCGACCCCGGGCAGCAGGCTCGCCTCGATGCCACGCTCGCGAGCTGGAGCAGCGCCTCCGCGTGGCTGACGCAGGCCACGGCGTACGGTAACGGCGAGACCGACACGCCTCCCGCGGCGCGCTACGGCACGACGGCCCTCGATCGTCTGCTCGCCCGCGCCTCCCGCTCGCGGCTCGCGTTCACGCAGCGGCGGCTGCTCGTCGAGGCCCTCCAGCGGATCGCGCCGCACGCCTGGGCCAAGCTGCGCGCGCCCGGCGCCGGTGCCGTCGACGCGTGGTTCGTGTCGGCCGAGCCGCTGGACGGCGCGATCGTCGAGGAGGCGCACCATGCGACCCGCGCGGCCACCGGTGGCGTGAGCCCGCCGCTCACCGCCGCCCTCCGCCTCGTCGAGGCCTTCGAGCTCACGACGTGCGGGAACGAGGCGCTTGCGCCTCCCGAGTGCGCGCGCGCGCACGCCCTGCGCCAGCTGCTCGAGACGAGCGGCGCGCTGGTGCTCCGTCGCCGCGTGGAGCAGATCTGGTCGACGAAGTGCGGCGAGGTCGCAAGCAACGTGCTGTCGTGGGTCGACGACTTCCCGACCACGCGCGCCGCGAACCCGGAATGGACCGAGGTAGCGAAGGCCGCGAGCACCAAGCTGTTCGGCTGCTACCTCGACGATCCCACGGCCCGCGCCAGCTACGGCGCGTGGCTCGAGGCGACGCTCCCGCCCGCCAGCACG
>JAYTHX010000469.1:0-24031 GCA_043732195.1 Polyangiaceae bacterium | reverse complement strand
GCCTCGATGCCGGCCTCCGCGCGCAGCTCGAACGGAAGATCGAGCATCTCTTCACGCTGCCAGCGGAGACCGTCTTCTCGTACTTCGACGGCGTCGACAACCTCCAGCGCTTCGGCGGCCCGCCGACGCCCATCGATCCCCTCCCCGCGCTCTGGCGCGGCGTGCGGCAGCTGCCTGCGTGGGAGCACGTCGATGCCACGCTGCGGCGGGTCGGGGCCGCGGCGGTCCGCGTCGCGTCGAACGCGCAGCTCGATCGCTTCCAGTTCACGCGCGTCGAGGCCGGCGCCCTCGAGCTGCTGAGCCAGCGACCGATGCGCGTCACCGATCTGGCGAACGCGAAGGTGATCGGGCCGAGCGTCGCGCAGCTAATGGTCTATTTGCTGGTGATCACGAAGCAGGTCGACCTCGTGGAGACGCCGTCGATGCGTCCATCGGCGGCCGCGCCGGTCGCGGATCCCAGCGTGCCGCCGCCGCCCGGCTCGACGGGGCGCCTCCCCGCCGTCCCCTCGGCCACCGGACAGGCCTTCGCGCGCGTGCAGCTCCAGGCGAAGCCGATCCCGCGTGCGCCGCTCGTCGTCGAGGAGGCGCCCGTCGCCCGCAGCGCCTCGGACGGCCGCATCGCGAGCCCCCTGCCGCAGCCCATCCCCCTGCCCGGCGAGGTCGCGGGCAGCTCGATCATCCCTCCCGCGCCTCCCGCGCCGGTCATCTCCGGCATGCCTCCCGCGCCCGAGGAGTCCGGGCTCGGGGGCCTCGGCCTCGACATCGGCTCGATGATCACGACGACGATCCAGTCGTCGATGCCCCCGCCGATGTACGCGCAGCCGCAGGACGAGCCGCCGCCGGCCTCCATCATCCCGCCGCCCGAGCAGGAGCGGTCGCTGACCGGCCCGTCGGGCAACCGGACCAGCTCGCAGCAGATGGCGGCGGTCGCCGCCCCGCTCACCTCCGAGCAGTTCGGCCTGAAGCAGAAGATCCTCGAGCGCGCCGCGCAGATCTCCGCGCAGGATTACTTCCAGATGCTCGGCCTCGAGCGCGATGCCACGCCGGAGATGGTGCAGAAGGCCTTCTTCGGGCTCGCGAAGGTGTGGCACCCGGACCGCCTGCCGCCCGCGCTCGTCGACGTGGAGGACGCGTGCAGCAAGGTCTTCACGCACCTCACCGAGGCCCAGGCCACGCTCCTCGATCCCGAGCGCAAGGCCCAGTACATGACGCTCCTGAAGGACGGCGGAGCGACGCCCGACGATCAGGCGAAGATCCAGGCGATCCTCGAGGCGGCCATGGAATTCCAGAAGGCCGAGATCCTTCTGAAGCGCAACGATACGTCGCTGGCGTTTGCGCTGGCGAAGAAGGCGCACGCGCTCGACCCCGAGCAGGCCGACTACCTGGCGATGGTGACCTGGCTCGACGCGCAGCGCCCCGAGTGGATCGGTCGCGAGAAGACGCTCGAGAAGATCGCCGTGCTCGATCGCTGCATCAAGATGAACGTCAACTCGGAGCGCGCGTACTTCTGGCGCGGCATGCTCTACAAGCGCATCGACGACACGAGCAAAGCGCAGAAGGACTTCAAGAAGGCGAGCGAGCTGAACCCGCGCAACCTCGACGCGATGCGCGAGGTCCGCCTGCACAACATCCGATCCGCGTCGCGCGGGCAGTCGAAGCCGCCGCCGGGAGGCGGGACGCGCAGCAGCGCGAAGCCGCCCCCTCAGGCGGAGACGCTGGGCGGCTTGTTCGGAAAGCTGTTCAAGAAGTAGCTCTCAGACGGGATCGGCGGCCCGCATCGGCGCCATGCTCGGCCGCGTGTCACTCTCCACGAGATACCCGAACCGCTGCTTGAACAGCGCCGGCGTCATGCTCGCTGCGCGCGCGAGATGCGCCAGCTCCACCTTGTCCTCGAGGTCTTCCTTCTTGAGCCGCAGCATGTAGCTGCGCGCGATCTTGTAGCGGTCCGACGCGACGTCCACCATGCGCACGCGCATCCGGCCCGTCACCGGGTCCATGATCTTCGCAAAGGGCACCGGCACGAAGCTCCCGCGCTGCATGCTGATGAGCGCCTCGGTGCCGCCCTCGATCACGTGGCGCGCCGCGCAGTAGCCGAGGTCGCGCGTGTACTCCATGTCGAACGGGATCGGGTCGGCGCAGCGGACCTCGTAGCCGATGTTCTTCGTGGCGATGGTGGTGCTGATGCCGAGCTTCTTGAGCTCCTTCTTCACCGCCTGCTTGACCAGGTTGCCGAAGTCGATCTCCGCGATGCGGATGTGACCGTGCTCGTCGCGCTCGACGCCGTCGAGCCCCTCGATGTCGGCGGGGCTGATCTGCTCGACGAGCCCCTCGGCCAGCACCGCGACCCCGTCCGGCCGCCCCTGCGAGAGACGCTTGATGATCGCGCCCGCGAGCGTGTCGACCACCTTCGAGAGGGCGACGGGGTTCTCGAACTCCTCGGAGACGAGCGTGAGCGTGGCGCCCGCCGACTTGCCGATGCCGAGCGCGAGGTGCCCGGCCTTCCGGCCCATCGCCACCACGAAGTACCAGCGCGAGGTGGTCTTCGCGTCGACCATGAGGTTCTTCACGATCTCCACGCCGATGTGGCGCGCGGTCTGGAAACCGAACGTGTAGACGTCCTGCGGGAGGTCGAGGTCGTTGTCGATGGTCTTCGGCACGTGCACGACCCGCAACTTGCCGCGCGACGCCTTCGCGAGGCTCGACGAGCTGAAGCAGGTGTCGTCGCCGCCGATGGTGATGAGCATCCCGACGCCGAGACGGTCGAGCGTGTCGAGGCACTTGGCGAGGAGCTCGGGGCTCTTCGTGGGATTCGCGCGCGAGATGCCGAGCGTCGAGCCGCCGCGGAAGTGGATGCGACTCGTATCGGCGATGGTGAGGGGGGTCACGCGCGAGGTGTCGCCCTCGATGAGCCAGCGGAACCCGTCCTGGACGCCGAGCACCTCGACGCCCGAGAGGTTCGCGCGGATGGTGGCCGCACCGATCACGCTGTTGATGCCGGGGGCCGGGCCGCCGCCGACGAGGATGGCGAGCTTCTCGTTCGTTATCATGGTGCGCCGTCGAGGCTACCAGGCTCCGCGCGACGCGGGAAAGCGCAACTCATGCATGAGTCACGTTGTGCCCCTACCGCGCCGCATTGTGCGGGGGTAAACACGGGGGGTGAGCGACGACCTGCGGAAGACGGTCCTGAAGCTGCGAACCCCGGGCGAGACCCCGCCGCTCGTGCTGGGCGCGATGAACTTCGGCAAGCGCACGCCGGAGGCCGAGTCGCGGTCGATCCTCGCACGTGCGCTCGAGCTGGGCATCGTCCATCTCGACACCGCAAACGCGTACGGCGAGGGGATCTCGGAGACCATCGTGGGCGCGGCGGTGAAGGGGCGGCGCGAGCAGGTGATCCTCGCTACGAAGTGCGGCTTCGGTCGGGTCGCGGGCAAGCCCGAGGGCCTCAGCCGCGCGCGCATCCTCGAGGCGGCGGACGCGAGCCTCGCGCGGCTGGGCAGCGACTACATCGATCTCTACTACCTGCACGTGCCCGATCACGTGACGCCGATCGACGAGAGCCTCGATGCCGTCGCCGAGCTCCTCGAGGCGAAGAAGATCCGCGCGTGGGGCGTCTCGAACTACGCGGCGTGGCAGGTCGTCGAGATGATCCAGAAGGCCGACCTGCGGAAGATGCCGCGGCCGGCCATCGCCCAACAGCTCTACAACGTGCTGCTCCGCCAGCTCGACGTGGAGTGGTTCAGCTTCGCGCGCCAGTACGCGCTGCACACCACCGTCTACAACCCGCTCGCGGGCGGGCTGCTCTCGGGCAAGCATGCGCGTGACGGCTCGACGCAGCGCGGCTCGCGCTTCGACAAGAACCGCCTCTACCAGGGCCGCTACTTCACCGACGCGATGTTCGACCGCGTCGACGCGCTCTCCGAGCTCGCGCGCGCCGAGCACATGAGCCTGCTCGAGCTGTCGTATGCGTGGCTCTCGGGCGCGCCCGGCGTCGACAGCATCCTGCTCGGCCCCGCCTCGGTCGCGCAGCTCGAGGAGGGCGTCTCTGCGTGCGCCCGTGGGCTCACGGCCGAGGTGCGCGGCCGGGTCGATGCGCTCTACCGGATGTGGCTCGGCACGGACACGTACTACGTACGATGATCGCGCTGGACGACGCGCGCCTCGAGGAGGCGATCGCGCACTACCGCCTCCACGGCTGGGCACGCCTCGGCCACCTCGCGGACGAGGCGACGCTCGCGCCGCTACGCGAGCGCGCCGACCAGATCATGATGGGCGAGGTCGCCTACGAGGGCCTCTTCTTCCAGCACGACTCCGACACCGGCAAGTACGAGGACCTCGCGTACGGCCAGGGGTGGCAGGGCCCTTCGCTCGCCTACCGCAAGGTGGAGAAGCTCGAGAAGGATCCGCTCTTCTGGGCGTGGCTCGCGAACGACGTGTTCCGCCGCGTCGCCGCGAAGGTCTACGGCGACGGAGGCGCCACGCTCTATCGCGCGTTCCTCATGAACAAGCACGCGGGCGGCGGGTCGAACCTCCCGTGGCACCAGGACGGCGGGAACTTCTGGGGCCTCGATCGCGATCCGGTGCTCCAGATCTGGACGCCCCTCGACGACGCCCCGCTCGGCGGCGGCTGCCTGGAGGTCGTGCCAGGTTCGCACGTTGCGGGGCTGGCGACGCCGCTCGGCGGCGTCGTGCCCGCCGACCACGTGGAGCGGAGCGAGCCCGCCACCCGTCCGCTCGCGGTCCCCACCGTCGCCGGCGAGATCATCCTGCTCCACAACCACGTGTGGCACCGCTCGGGGCGGACGAGCCTGGGCAAGCCGCGGCGAGCGTTGAGCGTCTGCTACATGGATGTCACGACGCAGTGCCGCCGGCGGAAGCGGGCGCCGCGGTCGTTCGTCCGCGTCTGGTAGCGCTGCGCTTTCTTCTGCAAGCCCCGGCAAATCCCTGGTTTTTCGCGGGATCTGTGCGGTCGTGATACCTTTTTGTCAACGTGAGTCGTGGCCGCATTCTGGTGATCGACGCCGACGAGTGGCTCGGTCGTTTGCTCGGGCGCGCCCTCCAGGAGAAGGGCTACGCCACGGACTTCTGCGAGGACGCGCGGAGCGGCTTCCAGAAGGCCACCGAGAGCATGCCGGACGGCATCGTGTGCAGCGTCGTGCTGCCCGACATCGACGGCTTCTGGGTGGCGCGCCGCGTCCGCACCGAGAGCAGCGTCGTCGCGAAGACCGCCATCCTCCTCCTCGGTGACGCACGCGACGCCGACGTTCGCATCCAGGGCCTCCAGGTCGGCGCCGACGTGGTGCTCGAGCGGCCGGTGAGCAACGACGAGATCGTCGCGCAGGTCGACGCGCTGGTGGCGCTCGCGCTGCGCCACCGCATCGAGCAGCCGGACGGCGAGAGCGTCGCGCCGTCGATCGCGGCGGCGTTCCGCGGTGACCTCGCGAACTTCCCGCTCGCGAGCGTGCTGATGATGCTGGAGATGGAGCGCCGCACCGGGACGCTCGAGGTGGTCTCGGGCGGCGGCAAGCGCGCGCTGCTCGTGCTGTCGACCGGCCTCTTCGCGAACACCGAGGTCGCGGGCGAGACGCGCTCGCCGCTCGAGGCGCTGAAGGAGGTGCTCGGCTGGCGCACCGGTCGCTTCGCGTTCCGTACGCGCGACGTCGGCTCGCTCCCCCCGGCGCGCGGCTCGGTGGCGGCGGTGGTCCTCGAGGCGATGCGCCTCGAAGACGAACGCAACGCAGGGCAGTAGCCCGCCGGCGTCAGACTTTTTCGGCGCGGGTCGAGCCGAGGAGGCCCGAGGGGCGCACGAGGAGCACGAGGATCAGCACGAGGAAGACGAGGACGTCGGCGCCGCCCGAGTAGTCGGTGAGCTTCACGAGCTCGCCGATGATGCCGATGAGCAGCCCGCCCAGCATCGCGCCCGTGATGCTGCCGATGCCGCCCAGGACCGCCGCCACGAACGCGCGCGTGCCGATGACGACGCCCATCGTCGGATAGACCTGCGACTGATCGAGGCAGAAGAGGACCGCGCCGAGCGCCGCGAGCGAGGAGCCGAGCGCGAACGTCATCGAGATCACGCGCGAGGTGCGGATGCCCATGAGGCGCGCCGCCTCCTCGTTCGCGCTGAGCGCGCGCATCGCCTTGCCGAACCAGGTCTTCTTCACGATCAGCTCGAGCGCGATCATGACGAAGACCGTGACGACGAGGATGAGCACGCGCGACTTGCTGAGCGTGCCGATACCGGGGAATGTCATCTGCCCGGTGATGAGCTGCGGATACGGGCGAAAACGCGCGGTGAACAGCAGCTGCGCGAGGTTCTGGAGGAGCACCGACATGCCGAGCGCGGTCACGAGCGGCGTGATCCGCAGCAGCGCGCCGCGCCCTCGCCCGCGCAGCGGCCGGTAGGCAACGCGCTCCACCGCGATGCCGAGCAGCGAGGCGCCGACCATCGAGAGGAGGGTGCCCGCGACCCCCGCGACCATCGGGTTCGCGGTGCCGCCCAGCGCGGCGATGAGGAAGAGCCCGAAGTAGGCGCCCATCATGAAGACCTCGCTGTGCGCGAAGTTGATGAGCTTCAGCACGCCGTAGACCATCGTGTAGCCCAGGGCCACCAGCGCGATCATCGCGCCCTGCGTGAGCCCCGTGACGAGCGCTTCGATGATCTTCATCGGCGTCGCGCCTTACTGCGCCATGACCTGCGTGGCGTACGCGAACTTCTTGTTCTTGATCTGCACGACGACGATCGGCTTGTTTGCGTTGCGATCCTTGTCCATCGTCATGGTGCCGGTGGCGCCCTGGAAGTCCTTGGTCTCGGCGAGGGCCTTGCGGATCCCCTCGGGCGTGACCTCGGCGGCGCGGCCGACGGCGTCGAACAGGAGGCGCGTCGCGTCGTAGCCCTGGGCGCTGAGGCTCGAAGGCTCGTGCTTGTATTTCGCCTGGAAAGCGGCGAGGAACTTCTTCGAGTTCGGCCACGGGACGTCGGGCGCGTAGTGGTTGGTGAAGTACGCGCCCTCGAGCTCCTCGCCCGCGCCCTCGATGAGGTTCGCCGAGTCCCAGCCGTCACCACCGACGAACATGCTGCCCGGCATGCCGACCTGCTTGGCCTGCCGCGCGATCTGCACCATCTCGTTGTAGTAGTTCGGCACGAACACCGCCTCGGGCGACGCAGCCTTCAGCTCGTTCAGGTAGGTCGTGTAGTTGGTCTCGCCCTTCTGGTAGCCCTTGTCGATCACGATGGTGCCGCCGAGCTTCTTGAACTCGTCGCGGAAGCTGCGCGCGAGGCCCGACGAATACGTGTCCTGGGCGGCGTAGAACACGCCGACCTTCATCTTCTTCATGTCGTTCTTCACGAACCGCGCGGCGACTTGGCCCTGCTGTTCGTCGGTGAAGCACGTGCGGAAGACCCACTCGCGGCCCTGCGTGACCTCGACGGCGGTGGAGGAGGGCGTGACCATCGGGACGTGGCTGGTGTTCGCGATGAGGCCGCCAGCGAGCGAGCGGCTCGAGGCCACCTCGCCGAGGATGGCGAGAACCTTGTCGCGGTCGATGAGCTGGCGGACCTTCTGCGAGGCCTCCTGCGTTGTCGACTTGTCGTCCTCGTAGAGGACCTTGACCTTCTTGCCCTTCACGCCGCCCGCGGCGTTGACCTCCTCGACGGCGAGCTCGATGCCGTCGCGCGTGTCGGTCCCGAACGTGGAGTCCGAGCCGGAGAGCGAGAGGAAGGCGCCCACGGTGATCTCGTCGGACTTCTTCCCGCAGCCGCCTACGGCCAGCGACGAGACGAGGAGCGTGGTGAGGCCGAGGGTAAAAAGGCGCCGCGTGAGCATGGCGCCGGGCATACCACGCCTCGCCGTCGGCGACCGGCCGAAGAGCACGCCTGTTTCTTGGCCGTGCGGGCCCTCAGACCGCCGCTCCCCCGGCGCTCCCGCCGGCGCTCCACAGGGCGTAGATGGCGCCCCAGGACATGCCCAGGAGGACGAGGAAGATCACGATCACGCCGACATCCAGGCGCTTGAGGGCACGCCGGCTCACCACGATCCCCCAGCCCATGGAGAACGAGTGCAGGCCGTTCGCCAGGTGGTAGGCCACGCCCAGCGTGCCCAGCAGGTAGACGACCAAAGTCGGCAGGTGGTGATGCATCTCGTGCGCGATGTGCGCGAACGCCTCGGGGCGCCCGGTGTTGATCCGCGGATCGAGGAACGCCAGCCAGATGTGCGCGCCGAGGAAGAACATGACGCCGATCGCGCTGAGGCGCTGGACGGCGTACTTGGTGTTCGCGAAGTACTTGTATCTTACATTATTCGGCTGCGCGCTGAGCAAGCGGCCGATCCCCCAGATGGTGTGCAGCACGAGGGGCAGCAGCGCGATGAGCCCCGACGCGAAGAACACGATCGGGTGGCGGTACTCGGTGACGTCCGCCTGCCACTGCGCGGCGCCCTGGAAGGCGGACAGGTTGTTCCAGAGGTGGTTCACCGTCCAGACGGCGAGCGGGACGACGGCGAGGAGGGAACCAAGGCGCGATCGAACGAAGCTCCCGTCCACGCGGCGGGTGGTGGTGGCTTCAGCGGTAGACATGCAGCTCTCCGTCTAGGGAACCGGAGCGGGTTTGACAAGCAAGATGCTGGGCGCTCTAAAGAAGACCGAGGAAGCCGATGGTTTTGCAGAACGTTCCGCCGCCTCCCGGGTGGCATGGCGAGCTCTTCACCGTCGGTGTGACGGGCACGAACGGCAAGACCACCACGACGGCGTGGGTCGCTGCGGCGCTGCGCCGACTCTCCGGATCGCAGGGGGCGGGGCCGGTGGCCCGCGCCACGACGGTCGGCTTCTTCCTCGACGACGAGGAGCTCACGATCGCGAAGAGCTACGACGGCTTCCTCGCGGCGATGAAGCGCGGCCGTGATCGAGGCGGGAAATACGCGGCGATCGAGCTCACCAGCGAGGCACTCGCCCGCGGCTTCGCGCGCGCCTGGCCGTGCCGCGTGGGGGTCTTCACGAACCTCACGCACGATCACCTCGACGCGCACGGCAGCCCCGAGCATTACCTGGCGAGCAAGGCGCAGCTGTTCGTGACGCTCGCGCCGGGCTCGACGGCCGTGCTCAATGCGTGTGACGAGCACTTCGAGCTGCTCCGCGAGATCCTGCCCGAGGGCGTGAAGCTCCTCTCGTATGCGGTGCCGTCCCGCGGCGAGGTGCAGGGCGCGCCCGACGTCGTGGCCAGCGCGGTCGACGTGTCGTGGGGAGGCACGCGGATCACCTGCGCGGTGCGGGATCCGAGCTCCGGGCTGCCCGCCGAGGTGCGGGTGCGCGCGATCGGCGAGATCTACGCGGAGAACGCGCTCGCGGCGCTGCTGGGGGCGGTCGCGGCCGGCGTTCCCCCCGCCGATGCGGCGATCGCGCTTGCCGAGGCAGCCCCGCCGCCCGGGCGGTTCGAGGTGGTGCACGAGCGGCCGTACGTGGTCGTCGATTACGCGCACAGCCCGGACGCGCTCGCGCGGACCGTGCAGATTGCACGCAACCTCGTCGGGAGAGGGAAGCTGTTCGTCGTCTTCGGTGCCGGCGGCAAGCGAGACAAGGCGAAGCGCGGGCCCATGGGCGAGGCGGCGCGGCCCGCCGACCACGTGATCCTCACCACCGACAACCCGCGCGACGAGGATCCCGCGGTCATCGCCGAGGCGCTCGCGGGCGGCCTCGTCGGGCATGCGAGCGTCCGCACCTTGCTCGATCGCCGCAGCGCCATCGCGCTCGCGATCGGCGAGGCGGGTCCGGACGACGTCGTGCTGCTGGCGGGCAAGGGGCACGAGACGGAGCAGACGATCGGCGCCGAGACGCGCTTCTTCTCCGACGTCGACGTCGCGAATGCCGCGCTCGCCGCGCGCCCCTGAGCAGGCTCGGTGGATCGTGATGGCGGTCGATCGGGGCCCTGTCGGCCCAACCGACCGTCGATTCGCCCACGAAATCACGGCAATGTTCCGGGTAGGTCCAGTGGAAGGCCTCCGAGGGGCGTACGCTTCGCAGGGTGAGGCGCGCGTGCACGGGTGGCTTCGTGGTGGCGCTGCTCTTGCTCGCCCCCAGCGCTCGTGCCGAGGGCCTGCTCCTCCACGACACGGTGGAGGGCGCGAACCTCGACGTGATGGATCTGGTCGCGCCGGGACCGAATGGCAAGACCGAGAGCGTCGCGTTCACGGAGCTCGGCAACGCCAAGCCCGTCGGCACGTACTCCCTCCGCTTCGCGGTGACGGGCGAAGCGATCCGCATCCCGCACTGCAACGGGCGCGGCGCGGTCACCATCGACGGCGTCGTGCGCGACAAGGGCTCGAAGGGCCCGCTGCAGCTCGCGCTGGGCGGTGAGACGGTGCACGACGTGCGCGTCGATGTCGCGGTGAGTCCCTACGAGAAGCGCATCGCCTGCGGAGAGCGCGTGCGCGTGGGGACCGCAGCGCGGTCGGGCGAGGGGCTCGCGCTGCTGAAGCTCGCGAGCACGCACGCGGGTCCCGCGGCGGGCGAGGCAGTGGTCTTCGTGCCGCGCGGCCACGACGTGAAGAAGCCGGGCCCCATGCTCGTGGGCGTGCATCCGTGGAACGGCGGGCCGTGGACGTACGCCGCGTACCGCGAGCTCCTCGAGGAGGCGCAGGCGAAGGACGTCCTGCTGCTCATGCCGAGCGGCCTCGGCAACTCGCTCTACGTGAAGGACGCCGAGGACGAGGTGATGCTCGCCATCGACGCCGCCCGCGCCGAGGTGGCGGTCGACCCGCAGCGGGTCTCGATCTGGGGCGCCTCGATGGGCGGGCAGGGCGCGACCACCATCGGGCTTCATCATCCGCATCGCTTCGCGTTCGTGGCCAGCTACTTCGGCGACGCGAAGTTCGATCTCTCGACCTACGTTCGCAACGTCCTGCCCACCGAGGCGGCGGCGCACCGGATCAACCCGATCGACGTGATCGACAACGCGCGCCACGTGCCGCTATGGCTGATCCACGGGGAGGAGGACCGGACGTCGCCCGTGGTGCAGAGCGTGATGCTCTTCGAGGCCATGCAGAAGCGGCATTTCCAGGTCGATTTCGAGCGGGTGCCAGGCATGGCGCACGAGGGTCCGCTGGTCGTCAAGTACGTGCGCCGCGTGGTCGACCGCGCGGCCGAGGCGAAGGCGCCGCGGCATCCGGCGCACGTCACGTTCCGGAGCGTCTTTCCGTACGAGGCGGAGGCGTATGGCGTGCGCGTGGTACGGAGCGGCGAGCGCGACGCGTACGTCGACATCGAGATGCGCGACGACGGCATCCACGTGCTCGCGGCGACGGAGGGAGTCACACAGATCGTCCTGCGCCCCGGCGCGCTGGGGGCGAAGGAGGGCGACCGCGTGGTGGTGGAGAAGGGCGGCAACGTCAAGGTGCGGTGGGAGGCGCAGTGAAGAAGACACTCCTCAAGGTGCTGCCGCCGATCGTGGCGATCCTCACGCTCATGATCGGCCTGCGGGTGGGCGCGGGCGAGGCGGTGCGCGCCGCGGTGGTGTTCGGCGCGCCGCTCGGTCACGCGGGGCCGGACGGCAAGACGCGCCTCGCCTGGCAGATGCTGACGTTCATCGACGATCGCGGGGTGAAAGAGACGATCCCGATGCGGGATCTATCGGTGGTGGCGCGCGCGAAGGGCCACGAGGCGCGGTGGAAGGGCGAGAGCAACGCGGACGGCATCGCCGAGATCGCGCTCGCGCTCGAGGGCCTGGCGTTCGGTGACGAGGTCGACCTCGAGGTGCGCGAGGGCTCGGATCCGAAGCCGCTCGCGGTGGGGCGCGCGGCATGGCGCGAGGTGGCGGGCTCCGGCGCGGGATCGGGGCTCGGTGCGAGCGCGGGATCGCTGGGCGGCGAGCGGCGCGTGGAGCCGGGCGGCGCAGCGCGGCCCACGATGCGCTCGGGGGCGATCGGTCTCGACGTGGTGGTGGAGGGGGATCGGCTGATCGCAGGCTTCCCGACCTCGCTGTGGATCCGCGCTACGCCGCCGCCGGGCGTGGCGGCGGCGGGCCTCGCGATCGAGGTGGAGCCGGAGCCGGGTCTGCTCGCGGATCGTACGAAGGCGACGACGTGCGGCGCGGGCTGGGCGGAGGTCGCGGTGACGGCGCAGGCGCACGTGGTCGGCATCGGCGTGACGGCGCACTCGGTGGCGCGCGCGGACGGGGCGGAGGCGCCCGTGGGCACGTGGTTCGGCGCGTTGCCGGTGGCGCCCGGCGCGTTCTTCGTGAGCATGCCGCGGGTGGTGAAGGCCGGCGAGCCAGCGACGGTGGTGCTGATCGCGCCGAACCCGCGCGAGGTGGTCTACGCGGAGCTGGACGACACGCGAGGCCGCGTGGTGGCGGGCGCGCTGAAGGTGGCGGTGGAGCCGGGCGATCCGACGCCGCGCGCGCGCTTCGAGCTGCCTCCCCTCGCGCCGGGCCTGCACTGGCTGGTGGTGTCGGGCGAGCCGCGCGGCGCGGAGCGATTGGCGGGCGCGGCGGTGGCGAAGTCGATCTTCGTGGGCAGGGCGGTGGTGGACGACCCGAGCGTTGACGTGCAGACTGCATGCAGTATCGGCCCGTGGCTGGCGCAGCGCCCGGCGCCGGGGTTCCCGCGGTGGGTGGCGCTGGACGGCTTGCCGGGGCGGAGCGCAGCGAACCGAGCGCGCCATACGGTGGGGCTGGTCATCGGCCTGATCTCGCTCCTGGCAGCGGGCATCCTGGAGACGATCCTGCTGATCGCGGCCTCACGCGAGGCGCGGATTGCGCTCCAGCTGGCGGAGCTGGACGAGGACGATCCCTCGGCGACGAAGGTTACCGCGCGCCCGCCGGGAGGAGGCGTGGTGGTGGCGGTGCTGATCGCGGTGCTGGGGTTGGCGCTCCTCGGGGTGCTGCTGGTGGCCAAGGGGTGAGTCGGGCGGTGGCGGCGGTCTCTGCGCGGTCTACCCCGATCGCCAGACGCGCGCGACGAGCGCCGGCGTCACCGCCTCGACGCCGTGCGATCTCTCGCCGGGCTCCGCGGGCGGCACCACCTGCGGCGATCCCACGATCACGCATGGCTGCGCGGCCGGCGCGACCGGCCCCTCGCGCGACCGCGCGTTCGTGGGCGGACTCTGCTTGCTCGGCGCGCTGGCGTGGCAGATCCGCCAGCGGCGCCGCGCGGCGGTCACCCCATGAGGAGGCGCGCGTCGTCCTCGAGCGACTCGTCGCAGACGAGATCGACGCCGTTGCGCGCGAAGCGTCGCGCCGCGGCCGCAGGCTTTGCATGGTCGCCATGCTTCTTCGAGCGCGTCGCCTCGCGGACGAGATAGCCGAGCTCGAGGGCGCGGCCGAGCGTGAGCGCGAGGCGACGGGCGCCGGCCTCCACCGCGCGCGGGCCGCCCTCCATCGTCTTCATCAGCCAAGCCTGCGCGTGCGCGACCGCGTTCACGGCGGTCTCCGCGGCGGCCTTCAGCGCAGGATCGGCGCCGGCCACCGACTCCTGCACCTCGCGGGCGATGGGCTCGAGCGACCCGAGCTTCGCGAGCGCGCGCAACAGGTCGAGCGAGAGCACGTTCGTGGTGCCTTCCCAGATCGGCAGAACCTGCGCGTCGCGCAGGAGGCGCGGCAGGCCCGTGTCCTCGATGTAGCCTGCGCCGCCGAACGCCTCGAGCGCCTCGCTCGTGATCGCGACGGCCTGCTTGGCCGTGGTGAGCTTCACGATCGGCGTGAGCAGCCGCAGCAGCGCCGCTTCCTTCTCGCCGAGCTCGCCGGTCTCGTCCTTGCCGAGCAGCTCGACGGCGCGGAACGTGAGCAAGAAGGCGCCCTCGAACTCGGCCTCCATGCTCGCGAGGGTATCGACGTGGAGCGGCTTCTCCATGAGCGGCGAGCCGAACGCCACGCGGCGCTTCGCGTAGTCCTTGGCGAGCGCGAGCGCGTGACGCATCCCGCTCACCGCGCCGATGGCGTTCCACGTCCGCGTGATGCTCAGCATCGGCGTGATGTTCTTGATGCCACTCTCGAGGCCGACCACCGGGATGGCGAGCGCGCCGTCGAGCGTGAGCTCCGCGGTCGGTACCATGCGCGTGCCGAGCTTCTCCTTGAGGCGATTGACCTGGATCCCGTTCATCGAGCCGTCCGGCTTGCGGACCTCGACGTAGAACAGCGCGAGCCCGCTTCCGCCCGGCGGGTTGCCCTCGGGGCGCCCCAGCGTGAGCGCCATCTGCGACGTGGTCGCCGAGCTGAACCACTTCGTCCCGTGCAGGCGCCAGGCATCGCCGTCGCGCCGGGCGACGGTCTCGCAGATCGCGACGTCCGATCCGCCGGTGCGCTCCGTCATCCACTGACCGCTCGTCCACGCCTGATCGGGATCACGGCTGGTGAGCCGCGGCACCGCGCGCTCGATGAGCGCCTTGTTCTTGGAGGCGATGAGCGTCCGCGCAGCGCCGTCCGTCATGGCGAGCGGG
Source organism: Polyangiaceae bacterium (assembly GCA_043732195.1). Classification (GTDB taxonomy): domain Bacteria; phylum Myxococcota_A; class Polyangia; order Polyangiales; family Polyangiaceae; genus Labilithrix. The sequence goes on along the minus strand of JAYTHX010000469.1, from coordinate 9,610 downwards.
CACGAGTAGACGTGCCACGCGCTGTCGATCAGGTACACGAGCGAGAACTGATGGACGCGCGAGTGCGCGCCGTTCTTCTGCTCGTAGGCGGTGCCCACCATCCCCTTCTCGGCGGCGATGCGCGCCGCGCGCTTCCACAGCGGCGAGACCTCGATGTGGTCGACGCGCTTGCCCCACGCATCCCACTGGTCGAGCCGCGGCTCGTCGCGGCGCTGCTCGAGCGAGGCGCGATGGAGATCTCCGCCGGCGAGCTCGCCCACGTCGTTCAGCTCCGGCTCGATGGTCGCGAGCACGTCGGGCGGCATCGTGTGGCGCAGGTAGCGCCGCAGCACGTCATCGGCCAGGTACTGGTTCCCGAGCTCGGGCGGGGTCTGGTAGAATGCCATCGCGCGGAATGCTAATCCGGCAGGCCGGAGCGCGCGAGGGGGAGGCGCTGCCATTCTGACGCGCAGACTCATCCCCGCTGACGTTCCGCCGGTTCGTCGGCCTCGCCCCCATGTCGCGAGCAACGGGCCCCACAAGGTTCCCGGCACGCCCGACGACATCCTGGCGCCGGAGCCGCCGCGACCCGTCGCGGCGCGCGCGTGAAGGCGCCAGCGTCGGTCACTCGAGGAGCAGCGTTCCGAAGGCCTCGGGGACGTGGAAGTTCGGCTTCGGCGTGCGCGTTGGGCTCCACGCGAGGTAGAGGCGCGGGCCCTTGCCGTCCATGCGGTAGAGCCCGAGCGGTAGCTGGGCGCCGGCCTTGAGCGCCTTGACGATCTCCGGCGCGCGGAGCGCCACCTCGATGGTGACGTGGTGATGCGCGCGGTCGACCCGCGTGGCGATCTCGGGCGCGCTGGACCAGGCGACGTCGCTCTTGTTCGTCCTGCGGTCGACGCTGAGATCGAGAAAATGGCCGAGCGGCCCGACCTCCACCTCGAAGTAGCGCGTGCGCTCGGCGGGATCGGGCGCGAGGAGCAGCTCGACGCAGTCCTCCTCGTAGAGCTTCTCACGCTCGGTCTCCACGGGGCGGGTCTCGTCGGCGAGTACGCTGGTGTCCTCGACGTCCCAGAGCAGATACAGCGCGCTCTTGCCCCACGCGGCGCGAACGCGGGTCGACGCGGCGGTGGCGACGCCGCTCCAGTCGGTCGCGAACGTCACCGACGCGGCGGTCTTCCAGGCTACGTCCTCGTTCCCGTCGATGGTGATGGCCCCGTCCTCGACGCGCTTGGCCCGCATCGTCGGACGGCCCACGCCGGCGTCGGTGGTCGGTGCCGCGGCCGATGGCGTGCCTGGCACGAGCTCCGCGGCGCTGCCGTCCGAGTGGAGCGCGAACCCGGACATCGAGACGAAGTGCACGGGCCGCTTGCCCGCGAGCAGCGCGGCACCGTTGCCTTCGACGCGTGGGTTCTCGAGGTCGACGCCGAACCGCGCCGCGGCCTTCTCGATGAGCGGCGAGGTCCGGTGACCGCCGAGCTCGCGCGCGAGCTCCGCGTTGTTCCAGAGGCCTAGAAATGCGGCTCCAACGCGATCAACGAGGATCGGATTCGTTCCGCCGATGGCCACGCTCTCGGGCGTCGGCCAGCGCTTGCCGAACCCATCGCCGCCCATCCCGGGCGCGCCCTCGGCGAGCACGACGTGCGGGGTCGCTACCTCCAGCACGTCGGTCATGCGCTCGGCGAAGACGTCGAGGCTCTCGAGGTAGGCCTTCTGGCCCGCCGCGTGATCCCTGCGCAGCAGCTCCAGCGCAGGCGCGAGCTCCTTGTGCATCCGCCACTTCTGGTTGTACGCGGGTGACGCATCCGAGAGCATCACGACGCCCTGCCCGCCCTTGATGGCCATCGACACGACGCCGAACCGGTGCGCCTTGATCTTGGGCGCGGAGATGAAGAGGCCCTTCTCGAGGTGCTCAGCCAGCACCTTGGCCATGAGCAGGGTGGGCGCGTGGGTCTTCTCCATGCCGTGGACCGCGAGCGGCTTGCCGGGCTGATCCCCCTCCACGTCGAACACGCCGTCGTCATCCATCGCCACCAGCGTCACGCCCTCGGCGCGCGTCATCGCGGCGTAGCCCGAGACCTCGATCAGCCTCTCCCAGTCCTCGTGCTTTGCGCCCCAGCCCTCGGCGACGGTGATGCGATCGTGCCCGCGCGCCTTGAGGCATCGCACGATGCCGCGCACGAACTCGGGATCGGTGACGCGGCCGCGCACGCCGTCGTCTCCGCCGGCTTGCTTCGGATCCTTGAACCAATCGAAGCCGCCGAGGTTCGGCTTGATGAGGATCGGCGTCTCCTTCGCGCGAACCGGGACCACCGCCTGGCACAGGCGTTCGCCGAGCTCCCGCGCCGTGCCGCCCTGGAGGATCGTCACCGCCGACGTGTCGGCGGCGAGCCGCGCGCGGCTCCGTGCGCGCAGCGCAGCACCGTCGACCGCGCCCGTCGTGACCACCGCGGGTCCGGCATCCCAGCTCGCCGAGGCCTTCGACATGACGTCCGTCGCCACCGGGACCTCCGCGCTGCCCACGGACGCCGGAGCGGGCGGTTGCGCAACGTCGGGCGGGCCGCCGTCCTTGCTCGGTCCGCCACGCCGCGTGCACGCGGAGGCGACGGCGAAGAGGGACAGACCCGAGACCAAGAGGCAGAGGCGGCGGCTCGGCATGATGCGATGGATCCGTACACCGTCTCTCGTTCGGGGTAACTCCCCTGCGGAGCTGCGCCGCGGTATGATGCTCGGGTCTGGAGCAAGAAATGCGTGTGGGTGAGGTCCTCGCCTCGAAATATCGGCTCGATGCGCTCCTCGGTAGCGGAGGCATGGGCCAGGTCTACCGGGCCGTGAACCTCGACGTCGGCCGCTTGGTCGCGATCAAGGTGATGCACGTCGAGTACGCGCAGAACAGCCAGGTGGTCGAGCGCTTCCTCCGCGAGGCGCGCGCCGCGAACCTGGTGCGCCACCCGAACGTGGTCGACGTGCTCGACATCGGGCGCGAGTCCGACGGCACGCCGTTCATCGTCCAGGAGCTGCTCGAGGGCGAAGATCTCGCGCACCTCGTGGAGCGCCGCGGCGGCAAGCTCCCGCTCCAGGAGGTCATCGAGATCCTCGGGCCCGTGATCGACGCGGTGGGCGAGGCCCACGCGCACGGCGTCATCCATCGCGACATCAAGCCGGACAACGTGTTCCTCGCGAAGGGCCGGCTCGCGCCCGTTCCCAAGCTCCTCGACTTCGGGATCTCGAAGGTCAGCATGCCCGACCAGCTCGTGACCGAGGTGGGCGTGATGATGGGGACGCCCGCGTACATGCCGCCGGAGCAGGTCGAAGGCGCGCGCGCCGCGGACCCCCGCAGCGACGTCTGGGCACTGGGGGTGATGCTCTTCGAGCTGATCGCCGGGCGCATGCCCTTCGAGGCCGCGAGCGCGCCGGCGCTCTTCTACGCCATCGCCACCGAGGACGCGCCGACGCTCCTCGAGGTCGGCGCGCAGGTGCCGCCCGAGATGTCGCGGCTCGTCGCTCGCTGCCTCCGGCGCATCCCCGACGAACGTTATCCCTCGGCGGCGGAGCTCGCGCGCGACCTGCGGCACTTCGCTTGCGGCAGTGACCTCGAGCCGACGAACCGGCGGTCGATCCCGCCGGCGAAGGTGAAGGGGATGATCCCTCCGCTCTTCACGCCCGCGACCGCGCACGCTCCGACGTTCACGTCGGAGCTCGCCGAGCACGTGGCGGTCGTCGTCGCCCCCAGCGCGCCGCTGCCGACCTACCCGGCGCCGCGGGTTGCGGCCTTCGCGCCGGCCTTCGCGCCGGCCTCCGCGTCGCCGCCCGCACAGCGGTCGCTGGCGCCCCGGAGCGGCGAGCTCGGGCAGATGCACGCCGTCGTGTCGTCGCGACCGCGGCCCACGCCCACGCGCTCCGAGCCGCAGGCGCTGGCGCCGCGCGGGGATCCGCGCGAACGCCTGGCGGTGGACGCCTCGGGCCTGATCGGCGCCGCGGTGGTGGGGCTGATCGTGCTCCTCGGCCTCGGGCTGCTGATGCAGTTGATCCATCGCCCCGAGGGCTGGCCGTTAGCGCGCTTCCTGCTCGGCCCCGGCCAGACAGTCGAGACGGCGCTGCACGCCTTCCTCGCCATCGTGACGCTCGCCATGGGCGGTGTGAACGCCTGGCGCGGCGTGCGGCACTGGAAGGGCGACCTGGAGGGCGGACCGCCCCACGCGATCTTCAACGCGATCGTCGCGACCGTCGCGTTCTTCAGCGCCGTCGAGCTGATCAGCGCCGTCCTATGACCGTCCGCGCCGGCAAGGAGGCGTTCACTTCTTCTTGTTGATGTCGAGCGCGTAGAGGAGCACGCCGACGGGGATGCGGATCTTTCCGAGGACGGCGAACCCGTACTCCTTGTCCTCGTAGCCGCGGTACTGCGCCTCGACGCCGATGACGCTGAAGCCGAGCGAGGCCATGCCGCCGGGCTTGCCGTGCACGTCGACCATCGCGCCGAGCTGTCCCCAGAAGCCGGACGAGAGCTGGAGGAGCTCGCCCTGCACGCCGAACGTCGCCGGGGAGAGGCCGTTGTACTCATAGGTTGCGCCGATCATCGCGAAGACCGGCCAGCGCGCGAACATCACGCCCGCGCGTGCGCGGCCGAACCCGTACGTGGCCTTGGGGTCGCCGAAGTAGCGGCCGACGCCGCCCTCGAGGTTCAGATCGATCGTGTTGCGCGCGTACTTCTCGTCGGCGGAGCCAGAGGAGGCCTTCGGTGCGTTCGGATCGACCGGGCCGATGGGCGCCGGCGGCCCAACCACGACCGGCTCCTTGCCGACGCGCAACGCGTAGACCGCGGTGGTGCCGTCGTTCCGCTCGATGCGGACCGTGTACGCGCCGTCCTTCTGCGCGACGAGACGAAGCGTGTGGCCTTCGTCAACGGCGCGGGCCGCGAGGCCCACCTCCGGCGTGACGTTCCACGACTTCGTGTCGTCGAGCGCGAGCATCTTCACTTCGCCGATGACGAGATCGAGCTTCACCTCGTTCGCGGCAGACGCGGCAGGCGCGGCAGGCGCGGGCTCCTGCGCAAACGCGATCGAGCTCGTGGACGTGAGCGCCACGGCGATCAGCCATGGCCGGAGGCCGCGCCTCATTCGCCCGCCTTCTTCGCGAGGAGCTGGATGGTCAGCTCGTAGGGCGTCGGGGCCTCGAGCGTCGTGGTCTTGCCGTTCATCGCCTTGCTCATGCACGTCGCGGACGGGAGATCATTGGGATCGGGAGGCATCGCCTCGAGCTTTCCGGCCTTCACCAGCAGGTGGAGCGTGGGCGGAGCCTTCTCGTTCGTGGCCTCTTTGGCCAGCGAGGGGCAGCCCTTCGAAGCCTCCTGCAGCGCGCCGGCGAGCGCGGCGACGCCCTTCTCGGGCGAGCGGCCCTTCTCGGCGGCGACGGCGGCGAGGTAGCGCCCGCTGGTCGCGTCACCGAACTCGATGCCGATGGCATCGCCGTACTCGACGTTCTTCTTCTGCGGCTGCGGCTCCGTCTTGGAGCACGCCGTCAACGCCATCACGAAGCAAAGGGAGGAAAAGAGCACGAGGCGGTGGCTCATGGGGAACCTCAAAAAACGCAAAAAAGCAGAGGCCGCGAATGCAGCCTCTGCTCTTTACACGCCGGCTACGTGTGAAGCCGGCGACTCTCGGTTCAGAGGGGCGGGCGCCCCTCTGAACCTGAGCAACCTCAGGGAGACGTGCCTTCGGCGCACGACGTGACGCCGCCGTCCGTGACCTTGCAAACGAAGACCTTGCGCAGGATTCCGAAGAGGAACCCGTCGTTGCGCGTGATGACCACCTTGTCGGGGCCGGCGCCGGCGGCGCCGCCGTAGCCGCAGCCCGAGGCCGCGGAAGCGATGACAGACGCGGCAAACAGGAAACAGGTGAGCTTCTTCATTTAATTTTAACCTTCTCGTTCAGAAAAATTTGATTGGGGGTCTTCCAGAGGAAGCACCATCCGGCAGGTGAGAGTTACGGCGAGTCGGCTTCTGCGCAGCTCTGCACGCCGCCGTCAGACACCTTGCACACGAACACCTTACGGAGGATCCCGAAGAGGAAGCTGTCGTTGCGCGTGATGACGACCTTGGATCCGTCCGAGGTTGCGCCCACGCCACCGTACGCACAACCAGAGAGAGCCGGTGCGGCGAGCGCGGCGGCGAGTACGAAGCCCATAACCTTTTTCATGTGATCGGTCTCCTGCAAGTAGTAGCCCGTGCATCCTACTTAATCGGTTTTACGGGCACGAATTTTCGACCATACAGCGGCCGCCTACGCCAAACGGGGATAGAACGTTTGGTCTCGTACCGTCAAGCCTGTTGATGCAGCAACGTGCCTCGGCTCGCGTGACTTTATGTCAGCTTGCAGAGCGGACGGATACCGAAATGCGCCACATCCGTGCAGTTGTGATGGTCGCGCCGGCGATCGTGTTCTTCGGGATTCCCGCGCTCGCCGACGGCGGATCTGTTGGGAAATTCGAGGTCGGCGTGCGTTTCGACGATCTCGAGCCGCCCACCCCCGAGCCGTCCGCGCCCGCGGAGCCTCCGCCCTCCGACGGCCCCGCGCAGCGTCCGACCGACGCGCCGGCGATCGCGACGCCCATCGGACCGGAGAAGACGCCCGGCATCGAACCGGCGCCCGGCGCGCCTACCGATCCGACGACGAACGAGACCGGCAAGCGCATCGGCGTCGGCGTCGACGCGCTGCTCGTCGCGCCGGTGAGCGACTTCCGCGATCTCACGGGACCGATCGCTGGGCCCGTGCTCCGTTTCGGCTACCGCGTCATCCCGCTGCTCGAGATCGCCGTCCGCGGCGGCTACCTGTTCGGGACGAAGAAGACCACCGACGGTGTCCTCACGAAGGTCGACATCCTTCCGCTGTGGCTCGGCGCGCGCCTCTTCATGTGGAAGCCGTTCGTCGGTCCGTACGTGACGCTCGAGGCCGGGATGAACTCGCTGCTGCCCTCCGTCGATCCCGCGCCCACCACCCTCGCCGCCGAGAAGCGCAGCGAGCTGCGTCGCCGCTTCGGAGGGAACATGGGCTTCGGCTACCTGTTCAGCGAGAACCTGCCGTTCGACCTCCGGGCGCAGGTCATGCTGCTCAACCTCATCGGTCAGAGCAGCGACCTCCAGGAGACCATCAACGTGGGCCTGAGCCTGGGGGCTGGCTACACGCTGCAGTTCTGATCGCCCATCTGATGCGGATGCCGGCGTTCGGGTCTAAGCTTGGAATCGTGGGTTTTCGAAGGCTCTGGGCACTGACCTCGTTGGGGCTCGCCGCGCTCGTCGTGGCGCCGCACGCTTCGGGACAGGACTTCGATCCGCGCGGCCGGAAGAAGCAGGGAGGCGGCAGGCCGGCGCAGCCGGGAGGCGGCGGACGTCCCGCGCCCCCCGGCGCCGGCGCGCGCCCCGCGCAGCCTGCAAACCCCGGAAAACCGGGAAATCCCGACGCGGGCCAGTCGCAGACGGTCCTCATCGAGCGCTACACGAAGGTCGTCCTCGGCCAGCCCGGCTCGCCCTTCCCGCTCCAGCGCCTCGCGCAGCTCTATCGCGATCGCGACGGTAACCTCGCCGCGCTCGTGAAGGATTTCGAGGCGCGCGCCGCGGCCTCGGGCGCGGAGCAGTACGCGTCGACGGTGATCCTCGCGGGCATCGCGAAGATCGACGGCCGGCCGGACGACGCGATCCGCACGTACGAAAAGGCGATCGGGATGAAGGGGAACGACCCCGTCGCGATCCTGGCGCTCGCCCGCCTCCTGCAGGATCGCGGCGATGCCGCAGCGCGCAAGCGCTACGAGGACGCGCTCGCCCTCCAGACCGTCCCCGCAGAGAAGGAGCAGACCCTCCGCACCCTCATGACCCTCGCGCTCGACGGCAAGGACTTCGCCGGCGCGAAGACCTTCCACCAGCAGCTCGTGAGGGGGCAGCCCACCAGCCTCCCGGTGAAGGGAGAGCTCGCGCGCGAGCTCTTTCAGCGCGCCGAGTACGAGAAGTCCGAGGCCGAGTTCAAGGATCTCGTGAACGCCGCGTCCGGCGACAACCGCGCCCTCGCCCCCGCGCTCAAGGATCTCGGCAAGGCCCAGGCAAAGGCGCACAAGAACGCCGATGCCCTCGCGACCTTGAGGAAGGCGCTCGGCGCCGCCGGGCAGGAGGCCGCAGTCCGCGCCGAGATCTACGAGACCATCACCGAGATCTACCGCGCCGATCAGCAGCTCCCCATCCTCATCAAGCAGATCGAGGACGAGCACCCGTCCGACTTCCAGCGCCTCGCGCTCCTCGGCGCCCTCTATGAGGAGACGGGTGACTCCGGCAAGGCACTGGACACCTTCAAGAAGGCGCTCGCGGTCAACCCCAAGCACATCGACCTGCGGCTCAAGATGATCCGCGTGCTCCAGTCGCAGGGCGAGCTCGACAAGGCGATCACCGAGTACGAGGCGCTGATCCGCGCCGCCCCCAACAACCCGCAGTTCGTCTTCGACCAGTGCGAGGCGCTGATGCAGCGCGGCGACCGCGTGCGCGCGATGAAGCTCCTCACCGAGCTCGAGGCCCGCGGCCAGACCGACGAGGAGGTGCTCTCCCGCCTCGCTGATTTCTACGGGCGTATCGGCGAGAACGAGCGCTCGCTCAAGGTGCTCACGCGCCTCGCCTATACGTCGGTCAACGATCCCGGACACCTCGTCGACCTCGGCGACCGGTACTTCCAGGACGGCAACCAGCCGCTCGCCATCGCCACGTGGCGGCGGATACTCACGAGCATCACGCCGCGCGCCCGCGCGCTCTCCGCCCTCGGCGACGTGTACCTGGAGCACGACATGACCGCCGACGCGCTGGCCGCGTTCAAGGAGGCGGTGCAGCTCGATCCCCAGAGCCTCGTCTTCAAGAAGCAGCTCGCAGGCGCGCTCGAGCGTTCGAAGAGCTACCGCGAGTCGCGCGTCATCTGGCAGGAGCTCGCCGACAAGGCGCGCGCCAGCGGCGACAAGATCCTCGCGCGCGAGGCGCGCACGCGCATCGTCACGCTGTGGGGCTTCGAGCGCATCCTCGACGCGCAGATCCCGATCCTGAACCAGAAGTTCGCGGCCACCCCGCCCGACGTCGAGGCCGGGCGCATGCTCGCCGAGGTGCAGCTGCACGCGCGCAAGCTCCCCGATGCCGAGGTCACGCTTCGCCGCGTGATCACCGTCGCCCCGGGAGACGCCGACAGCTACCTCGCGCTCGAGCGCGTGCTCGTGCAGGAGAACAAGACGAGCGACGCGATCGCGGTGCTCGAGAAGCTCGTCTCCGTGGAGCCGAAGCGCGCGCGCGAGCTCTATCAGCGCATGGCGCAGTACGCGCTCCAGCTGTACCGCGACGACGACGCCATCAAGTACGCCGCGCGCGCCGTGGAGCTGAATCCAGACGACGCCGAAGGCCATCGCCGCCTCGGCGAGATGTACAAGCAGCGGCAGGACGTCGAGCACGCCATCGTCGAGTTCCGCGCCGCCATCGCGAAGAACGATCGCCTCTACATCACCTACCTCGAGCTCGCCGACCTCCTCCTTTCGAAGGGCCAGAGCGAAGAGGCCGATCGCTTGTTCCGCCGCGTGATCCGCGGCGCGCCCGACGAGGAGCTCGTCTCCCGCGCTGCGCGCC
>JAYTHX010000468.1:0-9019 GCA_043732195.1 Polyangiaceae bacterium | reverse complement strand
GCCGCCCACCACGCGAGCGCCGCAGACCTCGCCCGGCCGCAGCACCGCCGTGCCGCGCGCGCGGAGCTGCGCCAGCAGCGCTGCGTACTCCCCCGCCGTTCCTTCGGCCTCGCCCTGTCCCGTGTCCCAGAGGGCGCCGAGCGTGACCGCCGCGAGCCCGCGGCGGAGCCCTCCGAAGTGATCGGGATGAGGATGCGAGAGCACAGCGAACGCGAGGCTCGTCCGGCGTCGCGCGCGCAGCACCGGCGCGATCACGCGCTCGCCGGTGTCGACCGGGCTCCCGACCAGCCCACCCGCGTCGAGCAGGATCGCCGAGCCATCGGGCAGATCGATGAGCGCGGCATCGCCCTGCCCGACGTCGAGGAACGTCACCCGCAGGACACCTCGCGGTGACCCGCGCGAGCGGACCGCGACCTCGAACCCAACCACGGCCACCAGGGCCAGCGCGATCCACCACCAGGGCCGGCGGGTGACGAGGCGCGTGGCGCCGAACGCGCCCACCGCGATGGCCGCAAGCTGCCCGGCGGTCGGCGTGGGCACCGGCGCGGCGCCCCACGGGAGCGCTGCGAAGCCGCGCGCGACGCCGCGCACCAGCCACAGCGCGCCGGAGGCCGCGAGCGCGCAGCCTCGCTCCGCGGCCGGCGACGGCTCGAGCAGCGCATGAGCGAGGCACAGCGGCAGCGCGGCCAGCTCTCCGAGCGGCACCGCGACGAGGTTCGCGACGAGGCCCGCCACCGGCAGATCCGCGGTCATGCACGCCAGCACGGGCGCGCACGCGATGGACGCCGCGAGCGACGCCGCGAGCGCCCGCACCACCGGCGCGAGCCACGTCGGCGTGCGATCGAGCGCGGGCCGCGCGATGCGCGAGCCCAGCCCGAGGAGCCCGCCGGTGGCCGCTGCCGATAGCGCGAACGACAGGTCGAAGGCGACGAGCGGATCGCAGAGCGCCATACCCGCGATCGAGATCCCGAAGGCCCGCGCGGTATCGGGTCTCCGTGCGAGCACGTGCGCGAGGAGGGCCACGCTCGTCATCCACGCGGCCCGGATCGCGGAGCCGCTCGCCCCCGCGAGGTCCGCGTAGAACCACGCGAGCGGGATCCCGAGCGCCGCGGCCACGCGCAGCGGCGCGACGCGCGTGCCCAGCGCCGGGATCCGCACGAGGATCGCCTGCATCGCGGCCACGAACGTCGCCACGACGAGCACGAGGTGCATCCCCGAGACTGCGAGCAGATGCGCGAGCCCACTCCGCCGGAACGCGCGCTGATCGGGCGAGGTGAGATCGTCCTCACCGAGGACGAGCGCGCGCGCCATCGCCGCGGTGTCGGCCGGGAACGTCGCGACGATGCGCCCGCGCAGTCGATCGCGAAGCCGATCGACAATCGCACCGAGCCCGCGCCCGCGGCGCAGCACCACGAGATCCTCGGCGCCTCCCGAGAGGAGCACCCCGCGCCGCGCCTGCGCCGGCCGAGGGTCCCCGGTGTCCGCGTTCCAGAAGCGGTAGCCGGGCGCGAGCTGCGCGAGCACCTCCACCTGGTCGCCGCGGGCCACCGCCGGCGCGACCGCGACCGGCACGTGCAGCGTGACGAGCCCGCGCACCATCGCGCCGTCGCAGTCGCCGCGCGCGACGTCGACGTCGAGCTTCAGCGCGTCGCCGAGCAGCACCGGCGAGCGCGACACCACACCCGCGAGCACGCAGCGCGCCGGCCATCGTCCCTGCGCGAGCACGCCCGCGCGCGCCTCCTCGTAGCTGCCCACGGTGCGGGTGGCACGCGCGGCGCTCACCGTGAACGCGAGTGCCGCGGCGAGCGCGAGCAGGGGCGCTCCTCGCCGCGCGAGCGCCACCAGCACGATGGCCGTCGCGACCGCGGCCTCGTACGGCGCTGCCCACGCGAGGCCACCGGCGCAGGCCGCGAGCCCCACGACGAGCACGCTGTCCACCGCAGGCGGCGCGGCGTCGACGATCGGCGAGGGCATCGCGCGCCACCCTGCAGCGAGCGCGCCAGGTATGCGCCGCGCGCGAACCGTCACGCGGAGCCTAAAATCATGGCACTTCGTGAGATCTGAGCCGTACCGTCGGCACGTGACCCCCTGGCCCGGCCAGGCCGAGGGGTGGCCTGGGCCACCCTGGAGCGTTGCTCGCACCCGGCGGATGTCGGTACTCTGGGAGGGCTTTCCGTTCGCCATGAGCCATCGTTTCGTCCGGTGCCCCCACTGCAAGATGCCGCACGATGCGGCGGAGCGGGTGTGCCCGACGACCGGACGCCGGATGCCCGTCGAGACCGGCAGCGGCGCTCGCTCTCGCATGAGCGAGCTCCCTCCGCCCGAGCGCAGGCCCGAGCCGCTCGGCTTCGATCCGGCGAAGAGCCGCATCGAGGCCGAGGCCGCGCGGAGCTTCAGTCGCCCGGCGACGGGCGCGAGCGTCCCGACGCGGAACCTGCAGCAGGACCTGATCGGCCGCGCGGTCAGCGATCGCTACCTCATCCGCGGCGTGCTCGGCGAGGGCGGCATGGGCACGGTCTACGAGGCCGAGCACATCGGCCTCGGCCGCCAGGTCGCCATCAAGGTGCTGAACCCCTCCCAGGCGAAAAAGCGCGTCGCCGTGAAGCGCTTCCAGCAAGAGGCCCGCGCTGCGGGCGCCATCGGTCACCCGAACATCTGCGAGGTCTACGACCTCGGCCTGCTCGACGACGGCAGTCCCTACCTCGTCATGGAGAAGCTGATCGGCACCACGCTCGCCGACCGCATCTCGCGCGAGGGCGGGCTCCCCTTCGACGAGATCATCGACGTGATGACCCAGGTGCTCTCCGGCCTCATCGCCGCGCACGACAAGGGCATCGTTCATCGAGACATCAAGCCCGAGAACATCTTCCTGGCGCGGCGCGTGGGCTGCCCGCCGGTCGTGAAGATCCTCGACTTCGGCGTCTCCAAGATGATGCCGCAGTTCCAGGGTGGAGAGGAACAGCTCGATCTCACGCGCACCGGCATGGTCATGGGCACGCCCTATTACATGTCGCCCGAGCAGGCGCGCGGCGAGCGCAACCTCGATGGCCGTGTCGACGTCTATGCCTGCGGCGTGATGATGTACGAGTCGATCATCGGCAAGCGGCCGTTCCTCGCGCCGAACTACAACGCGCTGCTCCTCTCGATCATCAACACCGTCCCGAAGTCGCTTCGCGAGGTGCGCCCGGCGACGCCCCCGGCCATGGAGGTCGTGGTCGGACGTATGATGGCGAAGGCGCGTGACGACCGCTACCCGACGGCGAACGCCGTCCTCCGTGACATCCAGGCGCTGCCCGTCGCGCTGGGGACGAGCGGTCGCTCGCAGCCGCCACCGCCGATGGCCGACGAGCGCCTCCGCGCCGCGCCGACGACGGGCGGGCGCGTCGCTGTGCAGGAGCGATCTCGCCTCGAGCGCGAGCGCAACGAGGGACCGGGCGCCACGCTGCGCAGCCGCATGGCCGACGCGCAGGCACCGCGCCAGCGCGGCGTGCAGCCGCCGCCCAGCGCTGACCACTCGACGCGCGTCGACCACAAGCTCCTCGAGGCGCGCGCCTCCGCCGCGGCGGACCGCGTGCCGCGCGTGCCCGACAGCGACTCGTTCGAGATCCCGATCCACATCACGAGCTCGGATCTCCGTCCGCTGTCGTCACCGACGGGCGGCGGCGGCGGGCACGACTTCGTCGACGAGATGCCGACCGAGGTCTTCCGTCCCGGCTTCCACCCGAGCCCGAGCCCCATCGTGCCGGCGCGGAGCCCGAACGAGACGCGCATCCATCACGCGCCGCAGCACGCGCCGCCGCACCATGCCGGGCATGGCCACGCGCAGCCGCAGCGGCCGCAGGGTCGGCCCACGCCTCCCCCTAGCGCGGGCGTCCCGCCTCAGGGCGTCCCGCCTCAGGGCGTCGCGCCCGCCGGGCTCGCGCCCGTCAATTTCTCGGGCCTCACCGGCGACGACTGGGACAGCGAGACGGTTGTGAAGAAACCCACCGCGCTCACCACGACACGCCATCGAGAGCGTCCGCCGAGCGGGCGTGGCCGCGCCGCGCCGAAGCCGTTCAACCCCGACGAGACCCTCAACCTCAACGGCGGGATCGGGATCGGGATCGACGTCGACGTCGACTTCGGCGACGAGACCGCCGCCTCACCGCCCCCCGCGAATCACCAGCCGCCGCCGCGCCGGCGGTAGGCGCAGGCGCGTCCACCCGGAGCGTCCGCCGAGCGCGTCGACGAGGCCAGCGACCACGCCGCCGAGGCCCAGGAGCTACTGCTCGGTCTTGTTCGTGAGAATGAGCTCGTTTGCGGCGCCTGGAGCGCAGCTCCTGCACCGTCACGCGCGTCCACACGGCATGGCGACCGCTCAAGGGCGCCTGCGCGATCGGCGACGTCGGGGTGGCGATGGTCCGCTGGCGGCGCTTCCAGTTCTTGAGTTTCGTGAGCGTGACGATCACGCCCATCAGGAAGAGCACGTTGCCGAGGACGAGGAGCGCAGGCGCCGGGTCCAGGATATCCTGAAGCGGCCATGAATTCCTCGCACTGGCGCTGCGGGTCGTGCGGCGCGCGCTTCGAGGACGCGCGGCCCTCGCCACGGTGCCCGAAGTGCTTGAAGCAGAGCCTGGTGGAGCGCGCGGAACCCGTCGAGCCCGCGACGCCGGTGTACGCCGAAGCGCCCCCCATCGACCCAGCGGGGGAGCTCGAGGCACCGGAGAAAGAAGACCGCACGCGCGGGCGGGCGCTCGCGTTCGCCACGATGCCGGCAGTCGTGGCGGCGCTGCTCTCGAGCGGCTGGACCGGGCTGCACGTCGACCCCACAGTGTCGCTCCTGCTCGCCGTGGGCACGGCGCCGATCGCGGGGTGGCTGGTGGCGAGGGACTGGCCGGGTCGCCTCTTCGCGAGCATCGCGTCGATGGTGGCCGCGGTCGGCATCGTGCTCGCGACGACCTGGTACCTGCGAGGCCGCTCGCAGCTAGTGAACGTCGAGCTGCTGATCCCGATGGTGCTGGGCGGTCTGCCTGGCCCGGCGCTCTTCTTCGGGTTCCGTGCGCTTGCGGGCCTCCCGCTGCTGCGCGTGCTGCTCGCGGTGACGGCGGTGGTGGCGGCGGCGATCCTCGTCGCGAGCTGCTGAGAGAGAGGGAGAGAGAGAGGAACAGGCGACGGGCAAGTCGGAGAAACTCGAAGTTCCCTGTTGCCCGTTGCCTCCTCTCTCACTCCGGCAGCGTCTCTCCCTCGATCAGCAGATCCATCTGCTCCTCCGTCACCACCTTCGCGCCATACTTCTTCGCCTGATCGAGCTTCGTCTTGCCGGTCTTCTCGCCTGCCACGAGGTAGCTCGTGTCCTTCTTCACCGAGTCGCGGATCGTCGCGCCCGCGGCGCGCAGCAGGTCGTGCACGTCGTCACGCTTGCGCGTGAGCACGCCCGTCACACAGAACGATTTCCCGAGCAGCGGGCCCTCCGTCGCAACCTGCTCCTTCGGCTGCGCGCGCCCGACGTCGCGCGCGAGGAGCTTTGCGAGCACGGCGCGCTCGGCGTCGTCCTTCAGGAACTCGACGACGCTGTCGACCATCTTCGTCCCGAACCCGTGGATGCCGCCGACGTGCTCGCGCAGCTCCTCCTCCGACCACCCCACGAGCTTGGCGAGCGTGCCCGCGACCTGCGCGATCTGCTTGCCCGCGACCTGTCCGACCTGGGGAATACCGAGCCCGCCGACCAACCGATCGAGTGTGCGCTCCTTCGAGCCCTGCACCGCTGCCACGACGTTCGTGGCGCTCTTCTTCCCCATGCGCTCGAGCCCGGTGAGGGTCTCGGCGGTGAGGTCGTAGAGGTCGGCGACGTCCTTCACGTGGCCCTTCGTCACCAGCTGATCGACGAGCGACTCGCCGAGGTGATCGATGGCCATCGCCCCGCGGCTCGCGAAGTACAGGATGCGTCCCTGCACCTGCGCCGAGCACTGGCGGTTCGGGCAGCGCACCGTCGACTCGAGCTCCGGCTTCCCTTCCTCGCGCACGCGCGAGACCACGGCGGTTTCACACACGGGACATACCTTGGGCGCCTCGATCGGCGGCGCGTTCGCGTCGTGATCGCGCGACTCCACCGACAGCACCTGCGGGATGATCTCGCCGGCCTTCTGGATGGCGACGCGGTCGCCGATGCGCACGTCGAGCTCGCGGATCTGATCGAAATTGTGGAGCGACGCGCGCGACACCGTGGTGCCGCCGAGCTCGACGGGATCCATCATCGCAACGGGCGTGAGCGCGCCGGTACGACCGACCTGCACGACGATGCCGCGCACCGTGGTGATCGCGCGCTCCGCCGGGAACTTGTAGGCGATCGCCCACTTCGGAAACTTCGACGTCGCGCCCAGGATGTCCTGGTGGCGGAATGAATCGACCTTCACCACAGCTCCGTCGGTCTCGAAGGGATAGTCGGCGCGCGCGCGATCGATGACCGCGATCGCTTCCATCACGCCGCCCCACGGCGTGACGTTCTCGCGCCGGTGCGTGGGGAGGCCGAGCTCGGCGAGCCACTTCAGCGTCTCGGCGTGCGAGGGCTTCTGCGACTGCCCTTCCACGGCCTGGTAGAAGATGGCGCGCAGCGGCCGCTTCGCCACCTCGCGCGGGTCCATCATGCGCACCGCGCCGGCCGCGGCGTTCCGCGGGTTCGCGAACACGTCGAGCCCCGCCGCCTCGCGCTCCGCGTTGAACGCGGCGAGATCCTTGCGGTAGATGATCACCTCGCCGCGCAGCGTGAGCTTGCCCTCGAAGGGGATGCGCGAAGGAATGCCGCGGATGGTGCGGACATTGGGCGTGATCTCCTCGCCCTCCGCGCCGTCGCCGCGCGTCGTCGCCTGTACGAGGCGACCGCCTTCGTAGATCACCTCGATGCTCGCGCCGTCGAGCTTCGGCTCGACGCAGAAGGCCGGCGTGTCGCCGTCGCGCAGGCCGCCTTCCACGCGCCGGTGGAACTCGAGCATGTCGTCCGCGGAGTAAGCGTTGTCGAGCGAGAACATGCGGTGATCGCGGCGGATCTTCGTGATGAAGGGGCGCGCCTCGCCACCCACGCGCTGCGTCGGCGAATCGGCGGTGACGAGCTGCGGATGTGCGAGCTCGAGCGCCTTCAGCTTCTGCATCAGGACGTCGAAGTCGGCGTCCGTCACGACGGGGTCGTCGAGCACGTAATAGCGGTACGTGTGTGCTTCGATCTCGCGGACGAGCTGCGCGTGCTCTTGGGCGGCCTTGGGCTGCATCGGCTCGACACTTTCGGGCCGGCGGCGTCGGTTTTCAATGGTAGAGAATGCACTGCCATGTCGATGAAGCGCGCCAAAGCCAAGAGCACGGGTAAGGAAAAAGCCGGGCCGACCGACTTCTGGGCGAAACCCGTGGCCCCCGAAAAGAACTGGGAAGAGTCGACGGTCGATCAGCCCGACGGCGCCTACACTTCCTACTCGATGGGCACGACCTTCACGAAGGGCCAGCTCGTGACACACTCGAAGTTCGGCAAGGGCGTCGTCACCGACGTCGAGGCGGTCAGGGTCGAGATCCTCTTCCAGGACGGAAAGAAGAAGCTCGGTCACGGACAGAGCTGACGGGCGAAACGTGAAGAGGGGGGAACGTTCATGATCCGAGGGGGACTCGTCACGCTATTCGTGCGCGACGTCGATCGCGCCGTTCGCTTCTACGTCGAGACGCTCGGCATGAAGCTCGTCGAGGAAGCGGGCTCGGGCTGGGCGGTCATCGACGCGGGGGACGGCTTTCGCATCGGCCTCCACCCGGGCGGCGCGCAGGGCGCGGCGGTCGAGGGACGCGGCGCGTTCGCCCCGTCGATCGGTCTCTACCCCAAGGTGCCGCTGCGCGAAGCGGTGGCGATCTTCGAGAATCGCGGCGTGAAGTTCGAGATCAAGGACGACGGTCCGGTGACGCTCGCGCACTTCCGCGATCCCGACGACAACGTTCTCTATCTCTGCCAGGAGCGTTGAGGCTCACGGGCGCGGCACTGGCGTAGCTGGGCTCGAGCGCCGTCGCGCACGCCGAGCCGGAGGAGACGCCGCCGTCGCCGGTCGAGGAGCCGAAGCCGCTGCCAGAATCATGCGCGACAAGCGCCGCATGAGCGCGGGCATCGCCGACAAGCGTGACGGCTACCAGAAGAACTCGGCAGCGAACTACTACGGCCTCGGGGAGCGAGCATCAGCGACGACCAGGATCAGCCGCGCGTCCTGCGGTCGTGGTGGCGGGGCGCTTGCTCGCGTCGGCGCGGAGCGAGGGCACGCCGTTCTTCGAGCTGAACCAGCTCTCGTTTGCGGGCTACTGTCGCCCGGGCCTCGGCGGCTTACGCACGCTGCGCGGCTGTACTTCAACCACCCGTTCTGACCGGGCTCACTGCACGTGCGCCTGCGGAAGGGGAATGGTGACCGTCGTCTCCGCGGCCGCGGACTTGCCCACCACGAACTCGATCTCCACGGCGCGCCGCACGGGCAGGCACACCGAGTGGTTCACGGCATCACACACCACGAGATCGATCACGCCGCCGAGCGTGGCGTTGGGCGCGCCGGCCAGCGGCTTCACCGTGATGTCGAAGCCCTCGCGCGCGCTGTTGCCGGTGGCCTTCACGTCGGCGGGCGCGCCCTCGAGCGCGTCGCTGCGGTTCCAGCGCACCCGGAACGGCGCGTCCTCGTTCACGCTGGTCCCGGCGGGCGTCTTCCACGCCACGTGCACGACGGTGGCCGCTGCCGCGCGAATGGGCACCTCGGGAAATTCGATCCTGGCCCGCTGCGCGGGCGCCATCCCCGAAGCGCTCGGCGCCGCGCTCACGCTCGCCACGGGCGCCGGAGCGGGTTCGCTTTTCCTGGAGCACCCCACCATCGCGACCAGAAGCAGCACGACAACCGAGATTGACCGCCAAGGCGCCAGGCCGCCAAGCGAGACCAGGGGGGCGCTTCGCGCCAGAGAGGAGAGGGCTCTCTCTCCCGCGCGGAGCGCGACCCCTCGTCTCGCTTGGCGGCCTGGCGCCTTGGCGGTGCTCTCGATC
>JAYTHX010000467.1:0-24328 GCA_043732195.1 Polyangiaceae bacterium | reverse complement strand
TGACGAAGATCTCCGATCTCCTCGGATCACCGAGCTACATGGCGCCCGAGCAGATCGTCTCCGCGCGCGACGCCGACGCCCGCAGCGACGTGTGGTCGCTCGGCGTCATCCTCTTCCGGCTGATCAGCGGCAAGGCCCCGTTCCACGGCGCTTCGCTCGGCGAGCTGATCCAGGGGATCATGCACGCGCCCATCCCCAACCTGCGGGACGCGAAGCCCGACGTGCCGCAAGGGCTCGAGCACGTCGTCGGCCGCTGCCTCGAGCGGGATCGCGCGAATCGCCTGGGCGACGTCGTCGAGCTCGCGCGGCTCCTCGCGCCCTATGCGGGTCCCGTGGCGACGCCCTCGCTCGAGCGCATCGCGATCCTGGGCCCGGCGCTCGTGGCGTCGGCGCCGGCGCACGCCACCACGCCGTCGGGGCCCTCTTTCCACTCCAGCGCGAGCGGCAGCGCGTGGACGAACCCGCCGGCGCGCTCCTCGTTCGTCCCGCTCGAGCCGCCCGATCCCGGCAGGAAGGAGCTGACGGCGTCGACCGCGGCGATCTGGGCCGCGGTGTTCGTGGCGTGCCTTCTCATCAGCGCGATCATGGTGGCGAAGATCATGGGCTCGAAGACGCCGACGCCCGACGTGCCGACGGTCACCGCGCCGCCGCCCACCGAGCCGGTGGTCTTCACGCCGCCTCCGCCCGCCACGTCGCCCGCGAGCCTCACGCCGACCGCTCCCACCGCGCTCACAGTGCCCCCGGGCACGGCGCCGCTCGCCACCGACTCCGTTCCGCAGCTGCTCGTTCCCGTCGCGCTCGGCTCCGCCCCGCCGCCCGCCGTCTCGCAGCGCCCCGCCGCGCCGTTCGTTCGCCGCCCCGCGCGGCCCTCCGGCACGCGTCCCTCCGCGCCCGGCGACATCCCGGCGACGCGCGAGTGACGCGCATCCTCCGTACGTGGCGCGAGGCGGGCGGCACGCTCGCTCTGCGCGAGCGCGATGGTCGTCTCGATCTCGTGCTCGGCAACGTGGTGCTCCTCTCGAGCGCCGCGCTCGAGACCGAGCTCGGGTTCGGCGAGCTCGCGGCTCAGTCGTTCGGCGAAGGGCAGGGCGCGCCGCGCGTGCTCGTCGGCGGGCTCGGTTTCGGGTCGACGCTGCGCGGCGTGCTCCGCGTGCTGCCGGCGGACGGACGCGTGATCGTCGTCGAGAAGCTGGAGGCGGTGATCGAGCTCGCGCACGCCGAGGCCGCACATCTCTTCGAAGGCGCGCTCGACGATCCGCGCGTGGAGCTCGTACGCGACGACGTGGCCGACGTCATCGCGCGCGAGAGCGGCCTGGCGGCGATCCTGCTCGACGTCGACAACGGACCGGAGTGGGCGAGCTTCCGCAGCAACGCGCGCCTCTATGCCGACGCCGCGCTGGTGCGCACGCGCACCGCGTTGCGCGAGCGCGGCCTCTTCTCCGTGTGGAGCGGCTACGCCGTCGATCCCTTCGTGGCGCGCCTGCGCAAGGCTGGCTTCGTCGCGCGCATCGTGCCGCTCACCGAGCGCGGCGTGGTGCGGGCGCGCGCCTACGTGGGCGTCGCGCCCTAGGGAACGCCGCGTGGCGCTGGCTCGCGATGTCGGTGCTTCCCGGCCCTGACCTTGGCTCAACAAGTTGCTCTTGTCATGCAACGTGTCGTCAGAGACGGAGGAGACGGAGCAGATTCTCAGCCGCGGTTGGGCTCAGCGGAAGCCGCAGCGTGACGTGGGGGCCACCCGGCGCCGGATCGGCGGTGATGCTCCACGTCACGAGCTCGGATCCAGGCGCGCCGACGTGACCGGTACGCGCCGAGGCTTCGGCCAGCGCGCGCAGGTCCGCAGCGGTGGTGGTGGTCGCGGTGAACAGCGCGAGCCCGGCAAGCGACCCGAAGCCGGCTGCGACCGCGCTCTCCTTCCGGAGGGCGAGCGCCTCGGTCGACCTCGCGAGCGTCCCCGCCGCGGCGGCGTCGTCGAGCGCGGTTCGCAGTCGCGAGGTGATGGCCGCGATGTCCTCGCTGTAGCCCACCCACGTCGTCACGCCCTTGGGCGCCGCGAACAGGTGTCCCGTGCGCGTCGGCCGCTGGCCCTTCGTGCGCGGCGCGATCAGGACCTCGAGATGGAACGCGTCCTTCGGCAGTCCCCATTTCGGGTCGAGCGTGCCGACGCGGACATCGACGTGGCTGCCGTCGGGATCGCGCGGCGTGCTCGACTTCGAGCCGGGGGTGCGGGTGCGCTCCGCCTCCTCGGCGCTCTGCACGAGGTCGCGCAGTCCCTTCGTCCAGCGCTCGGCGGGCTCCTCGACCTCGGCCAGCATCCACGGCACGATCGCGGCGCGTACCCTGGTCTCAGCCTGCTTCTCGTCGGCGGGCTTGCCCTTCGCCGCATCGAGAGCATCGAGCGCCTTCTCGACGCCAGCGCGCCCGCCGCTCACGCCCAGCGCGAGCACGAGCGACCCGCCCGTGAGGAAGAGCCCCTCGACCTGCTGCCGGATGGCGCGGGAGCGGTCGCTCGCGTAGCCGTCGAGCACGAGGCCCGACTCCAGCGTCTCGGCGAGCGCGGTACGCAGCGGTCCGATGTCGTCGGGCTGTGCTCCGACGGTGTGCAACGCGACGAGCGCGTCGAGCGGCAGCCGGTAGAACGCGCGCGGCGGCGGCGCGGGCTTCGTCTGCGGCACGACGACCCGCGCCATCATCGACTTGCGACCGGTCAGACGGAGATCGAACGACGGCTCGAGCTGCGTGGCGGTGAGGCGGAGATCGATGTCGAGCCGATCGATCTCGTCGACGAAGCGCTCCACCAGCGCGGTCCCGAGCTTCGCGCTCGCCGCGTCGTCGATCGCCTTGCCGACGCCGCGCTGCTTCTCGCGCAGGATCCGCCCGGGGATCGTGACGCGCGCCTCGGCGTCGAACGGCTCGGTCGGCACGGTGCGGGCGAGGTACAGCGCGGTGGCCTCGAGGGTCGCGTCGTCGCTCGCGCACACGAGGCGCGTCGAGACCGGCCCCGCGGAGGCCGCGAACGCGCAGCTCGCGAGCGTGCTCGGATGCGCCGCTCCGTCATCGGGGTGCCCGATGTGCGCCAGTCCACCTTCTTCACGCAGCACGCGGCCCTCGCCGAGGCGCGGCTCGGCCTCGGGCCGCACCGCGAACGAGACCACGATCGCGGCGCCGTGCCCGACGCTCGCGAGGTCGAGCTCCTGGGTGACATCGACTACCTCGGCGAGCTGCTCGCCCACGAGCGACTGCACGATCTGCCTCGGCTGGACCGCGGGCAGGAACGCGAGCAGCTCGCGCGCGAGCTGCTCGGGGTCGCTCACGCGCAGGAGCAGCTGCAGCTGCTCGGGCGCTCGCGGTCCCGCTTCGGCCTTCGGCGCGGAGGCCACCGGCGCGACCGTTGCCGGTCCGAGCGGCAGCGGCGCGGCAGCGGGAGGGGGCGCCGCCATGGGCGTTCCGCCGCACGAGGCCGCCATCCACGCGAGGAGCAGGCCGCGAACCAGCGAGGGTTTCATGAGGCTTTCTCCCGTTCGCGACCGTGGTGGTGCACGTTCGACCCACAAGCTTTCACAAACTGACTAGATTCAGCCGCGCAATGAGCATCCAGGACGTCATTCGCTTCCTTTTGCCTCGCGAAGATCACTTCTACGACTTTCTCGAGAAGCAGGCGAAGGTCGCGCACGAAGGGGCGAAGGCACTCGCGAAGTTCACCGACAACGGCCACACCGCCGAGGAGGCGCGGGCCGCAGTCCAGAAGTTCGAACACGAGGGTGACGCCATCGTCCACGCGATGGAGGAGGCGCTCGCGAAGACCTTCGTGACGCCCATCGATCGCGAGGACCTGCAGCGGCTCTCGTCCGAGCTCGACACGGTGCTCGACCTCACGAACGGCGCCATCCGCGCCTGCACCATGCTCGGCGTGGAAGAGGCCACCGAGCCGATGCAGAAGCTCGTGAAGATCCTCGTCGACTGCACGCACCGTATCGACACCGTGATGCCCAAGCTGCGGCGCCACGAGTACGACCAGATCGTCATCTGCACGCGCGAGCTGCGGAAGATCGAGAAGGAGGCCGACACCGTCTACCGCGAGGCCATCTCCTCGCTGTTTAAGGACAGCGAGGTCGACGCGAAGAAGCTGATTCGCGAGAAGACCGTCCTCGAGGACCTCGAGAACGCCGTCGATCAATGCGACTCGATCGGGGAGATTCTCGCCAACCTGGCGATCAAGAATGGTTAGCCTTCTCATCTGCGTGATCATCACGGCGCTCGTCTTCGACTACATCAATGGCTTCCACGACGCGGCGAACGCCATCGCCACCGTCGTCTCGACCGGGGTGCTGCCGATCCGCACCGCGGTGCTCATCGCGGGCGTGCTGAACTTCGTGGGCGCGATCACCGGCACCGCGGTGGCCAAGACCATTGCGTCCGGCTTCGCCGACCCCACGATCGTCACGCAGAGCGTGGTGCTCGCGGCGCTCATCGGCGCGTGCATCTGGAACCTGATCACCTGGTGGTACGGGATCCCGTCGAGCTCGTCGCACGCGCTGATCGGCGGCCTGGCCGGCGCGGTGGTGGCGAAGGCGGGCACGGCGGCCTTCAGGTGGTCGGCGCTCTACGAGAAGGTGCTCATCCCGCTCGTGGCCTCGCCGCTCATCGGCTTCACCGTGGCGTTCATCCTGATGATCGGGCTGCTGTGGATCGTGCGGAATCGAACACCGAAGACGGTGCACAAGGCCTCGCGACGCCTCCAGCTCGCCTCGGCGTGCACGATGGCCTTCGCGCACGGCTCGAACGACGCGCAGAAGTCGATGGGCATCATTACCCTGGCCCTCCTCGCGTTCGTCCACGGCGGTCACGGCGGAAATCTCCCCGCGTGGTTCCTGCCGAAGGGCGATCACGTCCCGACGTGGGTCATCGTGGCGTGCGCAGGCGCGATCGCGCTGGGCACGATGGCGGGAGGGCAGCGGATCATCAAGACGATGGGGTCGAAGATCATCCGCATCACGCCGATCCAGGGATTCGCCGCGGAGACGGCGGGGGCGCTGACCATCCTGGGCGCGAGCCACTTCGGCGTGCCCGTGTCGACGACGCACGTGATCAACGCATGCATCATGGGCGTCGGCGCGAGCAAGCGGGTGAGCGCGGTGAGGTGGGGAGTTGCGGGGAACATTCTGACGGCATGGGTGCTCACGCTGCCGTTGAGCGCCGCGATGGCGTTCGTGGTGATGAAGATCCTGGCTGCCCTCGTGAATTGAGGGGAGCTCCTGAGGCCGGAGAAGCGCGTGCGCGCTACCTCTTCTTTCCCGCCTTTCCCGCGCCCACCTCCGGCGCTGCGTCCGGCGCCCCCGCATCCGCGATCGCTCCGGGATCCAGCAGCTTGCCCGTCTCCATGTCGAGGATCCCGATCGCCCAGCGCGCATCTGCGCTGCGATGCTCCCGGTCGCAGACCTCGCCCGTTTTTGCCCCGTCGAAGTAGAGCTGCACGCAGACGAGCGGGCCCTTCTCGATGCGCTCGTCCGTGTAGAGCACCTCGAGCGGCAGTCGCTTCGTCGAAGCCTTCAGCTTCATGTACGTGAACGCGCTGCGCGTCTTCACCTCGCACAACGCCGGGTTGGCCTCGTCCACCGAGCACGGCCTGCTCGCGGCCTTCGGCGTCGCTCCGGGCTCGCTGGCGCGGAGCTTCACGCGCGGGAACGTGTCGGGGTCGTCGCTGACGTCGAAGTTCGTCCACACGAGCTGCACGGTCACGTCGCGCGACTTCTGGGGCAGCGCCTCGACCACCGCGATGCCGGTGGTCTTCCGCCCGCTATCGTCGGTCGCCTCGCCGTGCACGTTGTACGTGCCGAAGACATCCAGCGAGAAGGCGCCGCGCACCGGCGCCTTGCTGTAAGCGAGCTTCGCAGTGGAGCCGGCGGGCAGCTCGCTGAGCGTGAGCGCGCTGTCGGTGATGGCGAACTTGCCCCGGCTCGCCGCGCTCATCTCGCAGTCGACGGTGTCACCGGGCTGACCCGTGACCCTGGGCGCCCACGCGGCTGCGTCGTTCACGCGGCAGCTCACGGTCACCGCCGGTGCCTCGCCGCACGACTCCGCGCGCTCCTCGGCGACGAAGAACTTCACCGGCTTGTCGATGCGCGGCGTCACGACGGCATCGAACGGCGGCCGCTCCGGCTTGTTCGTGCAGCCCTCGCCGGTATGCGTGTCGCGGACCCAGACCGCGACCACGGTCGCCGTCTCGACGATCTTGTCGATATGGAGGACCGAGGTCTCCTTGCTCTCGGCGATGCCGAGGACGAGCATCGAACGGCTGGGGTCGAGGTTCGTGGGGAAAGGCGCCGCCTCGGCGCCTCCGGGCCATGCCGCTCGCCAGTCCTCCTGGCCGCGCACGACGTAGAAGCCGCCCCGCATGCCGACGTACCCCTCCTGACCGCCGCGCTTGAACTTGACGGGATCGCCCGTGATGGGCTCACTCTTCTGCCCCAGACCGAGGTGAATGACGGTGATCGCAGGGCTCACGCCACAGCAGACCAGCAGGAAAGCCAGGCAGAACGTGCGCCTCATCGAACCCGATGATACAGCGAGCGGACCACGATGATCACCGATCGTATGACCGCGATGGTCCTGGGCTACGTCGTCTTCGTCATGACGGCGCTCATCGACATGTCCTGCTTCATCTTCGCGCGGCCCGAGACCCGCTCCAGCCCGCGTTTTGCGGTGGTGGTGCTCGTCACGTCGCTGCCCCTGATCATCGCGGGAGCGCTCCTGGTCCGCAAGGGCGCGTCGATGAAGAAGGAGCCCGGCGAGCGCTGATTCAGGACGCGGCGTCGCGTCCCGCAGCAGCGGGCGACGCGGCCGACGCCACGAGCCGACGCGCCGGGATCGCGAGCGAGGCGCCCGCCTCGTCGACCGCGCGGACACACTCGAGGAGCAGCTCCTCGCGGATGCGCGCGAACTCGTTGCTGTTCGTGGTTTCGACCGGCGCGGCGACGTCGACGTCGAAGGAGGACTCGCCGAGGCCGCCGAGCTGCACCTGCACGTCGTTCTCGAGGACCGACGCGTGCGCCTTGAGCCGCTTGCGTACCGCCTCGAGGATGGTCTGGATCTGGCCGATGGTGGTGTCGCGGCCGAGCGCGAGCTTCGTCGCGAACCGGATGCGATCGCGCGGGCCGAGCGACTCGATGCGCATGTCGGCGAGCTTGCCGTTGGGGATGATGACCAGCGTGCGCTCGACGGTGCGGATGCGCGTCGAGCGCAGGCCGATGGTCTCGACCGCACCCTCGATGCTGTCGACGCGGATCGTGTCCCCCACCTTGAACGGCTGATCGACGAGGATCGAGATCGAGCCGAACAGGTTCTCGACCGTCTTCTGCGCGGCGAGCGCGAGCGCGACGCCGCCGATGCCGAGTCCGGCGATGACGGTGGTGACCGGATAGCCGAGCTGCGAGAGCGCCACCATCAGCGCGAGCGCAGCGACGATCACCTTGCCGAGCCGCACGCCGACGCCCGTGATGGATCGCATGTTCGGGTGCACCGCGGCCCAGCGAGCCTCCGCGATCTCGTCGCCCGCGACCGAGACGCCGCGCAGCAGCACCCAGAAGAAGGTCAGCCAGCCGAGCGCGCGCAGCATGCGCACGACCAGGTCGTCGGCGCGGAGGGTGAGCCCGAGATAGGGGAGAAACACCCAGAAGAGCGCGAGCGCCCAGGCCACGGTGATGGGCCGCACGAGCCGCTGCACGAGGCGCACACCCCACGGCCGCTTCGACGCGACGCGTCGGGCGGCGCCGCTCGACAGGAGCGCGAGCAGGCGCCCGACCGCGAAGCAGGCGGCGGCGAGCAGCGGAATGGCGATCCACTGCCAGTAGTAGAGAGAGAGGGGCCCCTCGGCGAGCAGCGGCGCGGGGAGGTGCTCGCGCACCCATTTCGCCTTGAGCGAAGCATGCAGCCCGTCGATGGCGAGCACGGTGGCCTGCGAGAAGACCCAGCGTGGCTCGTCCTCGGGCGACCGCGCCTCGTGGCGCACGATGCGGATGGGGACGGGGTGCCCCTTCGCGTCGGCGATCTTGCCGAGCTCCTCGGTGCCGCTCGGGAGCGCGTCCTCCTTGCGCCCCGCCGCGAGCGGCGAGAGGTGCTCGACGTCGACCCAGAGTCGCTGGTCGAGCACTTCCTGGAGCTTGTTGGTGAGCTCTGCGCCGCGCTTGTCGGCGCCCTTCGGGAGATCGAGGTAGTGCGCGGCTTCCTCGTAGCGGCCGCGCTCGCAGAGCTCGAAGAACGCCCGCATGCCCGCGCGCGGCGAGTCCGCGGCCTCGACCTCGGGCGGCTGCGGGCTGACGGCGGCTGCGGCCGCGGCCACGGCGCCTGGCTTCGTCTGCGCGTGCGCGGTCCTGCCCGTTCCCAGCAAGAAAGCGAGGAGGAGCCCCAGCGCGGCCGTCAGCCTGATCACGCTCATTCACGAGGACTCTACCCCAAGGCCCTACATACGGGCGCTCGCATCTCGGACGATGACAGGACGTTGGCCGAGCTCGACCTCACTCCACGATCGAGCCGGCGCAGCGGGCCTCGGCGGACGCCAGGGGCCGGCGCGCGCTCCAGTATCTCGGCGCCGCGCGCGACGAGCGCGGCATCTCCTCGGGCCTCGACCTCGAGCAGACCATCGGCGAAGGCGGCATGGGCATCGTGCGCCTCGCCACGCAGCGCTCGCTCGGGCGCAAGGTGGCGGTGAAGACGCTGCGCCCGGCCGCGCGGACCGAGGCGGCGACGCGGCGCCTGCTCCGCGAGGCGTGGGTGACCGGAACGCTCGAGCACCCGAACATCGTGCCGGTCTACGACCTCGGGCGCGACGAGGACGGCTCGCCCATCATCGTCCTCAAGCGGATCGAGGGCGTGGAGTGAGGCGACATCATGCGTGACGCGAGCGCCGCGCGCGCTCGCTACGGCGCCGAGGATCTGCTCGAGTAAAACCTGCGGATCCTCGTCCAGCTGGTGCTCCACCTGTTCGAGTGGTGGCTCATCGTCTGCTTCCTCGCGCTGATGATCGACCGGCGCCTATGGGTGCCGGCGGGGGCTTCCTGATCGCGTTCGTCGCCGCGTGTGCCTGCCCGGCGTTCCGCCGGGACATCATGAGCGGCGCGAACTTCTTACTCCTCGTGACGTTCCTCGTCGCGTGGTGGCAGCCCATCGAGGATGCCCCGCGCTTCATCCGCGCGCGGGACGGCGAGCGCGGCAATCAGTGTAGCTTGCACGTGACGCGCGCGCGGAAGGCCTGCGCGGGCGAGCCCGAGAACGTGAGAACCTCGACCGAGGCGTTGGGCGCGATCTCGGCGGTCACGGGCTGCGGGTTCACGTCCGTCGCGACGGTGCACGTCGCCGCCTTCGAGCAGCCGCTCCTGAGGATGACGACGTGGTTGTAGCCGTAGGGCACGTAACGCGCTTCGGTGCTGACGGAGATGCAGGCGGGCAGCGCGCTCGGCGCGCCAGCGTCCTGCGCGGCGGCGCTCGCCGCGACCACCATCGAGGCGACGAAGAGAGCTGCTCCGAGCCGGGCACCACGCATCGCCTCACAGTGCTCACGCCGCACCGTCCGGGCAAGCAAACGACGGGAAGTATTTGCGCATATTGCGCAAATTGTGGCGCAACCAGGCCAGGAGGCCGCCGGATCCGTCTTACCTCGCCCACCTCGTCATACCAACTGACAGAGGAGACGGCGCTGGGACGACCGACGCAGTGTGGCGATCGTCATGGTGGCCACCGATGAAGCGCCTCATCTCGTCCGTCGCGGTCTTCCTCGCGGTCGGTCTCCTGGCCTGCGGGAGCGAGGCCGGCGCGCCCGACCCGGGCCCCGCGCCGACCCGCACGCCGACGCCGACGAGCGTCGGGAGCGGCGAGCCCGTTGGCACCCCCAGCCCCGCGCCGACGCCCGAGCCCGCCAAGCTCGGGGCGCCGTACCCGATCGTCCTCATGCACGGGATGAGCGGCTTCGGTCAGCTCGACCTCGGCCCGGTGCGCATCACGTACTTCGACGGCGTCGTCGAGGATCTCACGAAGAGCGGCGAGTCGGTCTTCGTCACCATCGTCCCGCCGTACGACACGAGCGAGGCTCGCGCGCAGGCGCTGTCGAAGCAGGTCGACGACATCCTGAAGCGGACCGGCAAGGCGAAGGTCAACCTCGTCGCCCACAGCCAGGGCGGGCTCGACGCGCGCGTCATCACGAGCCCGCAGGGCCTAGCCTACGGCGACCGCATCGCGTCCGTCACGACCGTCGCCACGCCGCACCGCGGAAGCAAGGTGGCGGACGTGGTGCTCGGCCTCCTGAAGAACGTGCCCGCCGACGTCGTCGACAGCATCACCGG
Organism: Polyangiaceae bacterium; assembly: GCA_043732195.1. GTDB lineage: Bacteria > Myxococcota_A > Polyangia > Polyangiales > Polyangiaceae > Labilithrix. The sequence goes on along the minus strand of JAYTHX010000467.1, from coordinate 13,997 downwards.
CGAGCTCCTCGCGCTCATCCAGAAGACCGCTTTCGAGCTCCAGACCGACCCTCATCTCCGCGCGCAGCTCATCGAGCTGAGCGAGCAGCACATGAGCACGGTGTTCAACCCGAAGTACCTCGACGCGCCGGGCGTGAAATACCTGAGCTACGCGGGACGAACCAACCTCCGCACCGGTATCGGTGTCTGCGACGGCGCCGTCTACGACAACCATCCGCTCGATCTCGACGTCACGCAGGCCGCGCTCGCGCCGCTCGCGATCTTCCTCGAGGAAGGCCAGCTGAAGGTCAACGACGGCCTCGTCACCGTGCGGAGCGCGAAGTGGGGCACGTTCCAGCAGTGCGTGGCCGCCGATCACCTCAAGGAGGTCGGGCAGCTCGGCCCCGCGGCGTCGAGCTTCAATCATCTCCAGCTGTTCCGCGATGTCGTCGCGCGCGTCCGCAAGGCGGGGTTCTAGGCCGATTCGCCGCGCGGCGTCGCGAGGCGGCGCGAGAGCGGGATGAACACCAGCACGCCGACGACATCGCCGGCGTAGTCCCAGATGCTCGAGGTACGCAGGGCCGAGAAGCTCTGGAGGTACTCCTCGATGCCGGTGGGCACGAGGATCGCGGCCGCCGCGAGCGGGACGGCGAGACCGGCGACCGTGAAGAGGGGCCGCCGGGCGAGCGCGCCGTCGAGGAAGAACGCGAGCAGGCCGGCGATCACGAAATGGATCGCCTTGTCGGACTGCGGGATGGTGTTCAGGAACACCGGCAGCCCCGCCTGGTAGGCGCGCAGCGTGAGCAAGAGCGCGCCCGCGCCCACGCCGACGAAGCCAGCCCACCAGCCCCAACGCGCGGACATCGGTAGCCAGTATACTACCCCGCCATGCGTACCGACATCGTGGCGGCGGGGATCGTGATCGAGCGCGGCCGGGTGCTCGTCTCGCGCCGCAAGCAGGGCTCGCACCTCGCGGGGCTCTGGGAGTTTCCGGGCGGCAAGGTGGAGGCGGGCGAAGACCCGCGCGGGGGGCTGCGACGCGAGCTCGAAGAGGAGCTCGGGATCACGACGCGCATCGGCGAGATCGTCGACGTCGCCTTCCACCGCTACGAGGACGCCGACAAGTCGGTGCTGCTGCTCTTCTTCGAAGCGTTCCGCGAAGAGGGCTCGCCGGAGCCGACCGCGATCGATGTCGCAGAGGTGGCGTGGCGCGGCCCCGATGGACTGACGTCGGCGGAGTTTCCGCCGGCGGACGTCGCGGTGCTCGCGAAGGTCCTCGCGCGGCTCGAGGCCGGCGGGCTATGCTCCGAATAGATGCGTGACGGGCGTCGTCGAACGATCATGCCTTCACGCGTCGTCCGTTGCGTGTCGGCAGGTCTCGCGACGATGTCGGTGCTGCTCGCCAGCTCTGCCGTACGTGCCCAGCAACCGCCCCAGCAGCAGCCTTACTACGGACCGCCCCAGCAGCAGCCCTACCCGCCGCCTCCGCCTCCCGCTCCGCCTCCCGCCGCCGATCCCGACGAGAACAAGCCGGGCTGGGACCTCGATGCCGAGACGCTCGGCCTCCGCGGCAGCACGCTCGGCGTGAGCGGCGGTGATCGGGAGGCGAGGACCTACAGCCTGAACGTCGCCTCGATGGGCGTCAGCAACTATGCCGGCTCGATCTTCACCTACCGCGCGACTGGGCTGTCCTTTCTCGGCGGTGGCTCGGGCGGGCTCGAGGGCCAGCTCGGCGGAACCCTCGCCGTGGGCCTCGGCTTCTTGCTCGACGGCAAGCAGGGCCCGTTCGCCCGCGTCGGCGTGCGCGGCTACATCCTCGGCAACGACAGCTTCTTCCACTCGAACATCCAGTTCCCCGAGGCCTCCGTGGGATGGCACCTCGGCTCGCGGCAAGGCTTCCTCCTCGAGGGCGGCCTCACCGCCGGCCCCATGCTCGACGGTCGCTTCAACGTGGGCGACGAAGGACGAAGGCGGCTCGGATCGAGCGGCGCCTTCGGCGCTTATCTCGACGCGATCCTCGGGCCGTTGACCGGCACCGCGGAGTGGGTGCGCACGAGCGCCGTCAGTGATCCCGGGACCGTGGTCGACACCATCGATGGCCATCTCTGCCTCTCGACCGGCCGCAGCAAGCAGGAGACGGGCCTCGCGCTCTGCTTCGACGGCCGACACACGCGCGGCGACGTGCTCTTCGGCTCGCCGATCCAGACGAGCGCCGCGGCGACGACCTACTTCGGGCTCACGATTGGATTCGGCTTCGCGCAGTCGAAGCCGAAGTGAGGATGCACTCGGCGACGGCGTCGGCGGTCACCTTCGCGAGCAAGATCCCGTTGCGATGATGGCCGGTGGCGAGGAACAGTCCCGGGAGCGGTGACGCGCCGACCAGCGGCGTCCCCTCCGGCGAGGCGACGCTCGGGCGGAAGTTGCACCACGAGCGCACCAGCTCTGCCTCTGCGAGCCGCGGCGCGACCGCGAAAGCCGCGCCGAGGATCGAATGAACGCCGGCGGCAGTGACCTCGCGGCGGTGCCCCACGTCCTCCATCGTCGAGCCGCAGATCACGCGACCGTCGCCTCGCGGCACCACGTAGGCGTGGCCCTCGAAGAGGATGGTGCCGAGGCGCGGCGGGCGCTCCTCGAGCAGCACGAGCTGACCGCGTACCGGCCGCACCTTGGGCAGCTCGGCGGGCACGCCGGGCACGAGCGACGACCAGCTGCCCGCGGCGAGCACCACCGCATCGGCGAGCAGGACCTCGCGCTCGCCGAGCGCGACGCCCACGCAGCGCCCGCCCTCGTTCACGAGCGTGGAGACGGTGGTCCCGCTGCGAATCACCACACCCGCGCGCGCGATCGCGACGACGAGCGCGCGCAGCAGCTGCGGCGGGTCGACCTGCGCCTCGTCGGGGTAGTACGCGGCCCCCGCGAGACCGGGCGTGAGCTCACGCTCGATGCTGCGGGCCTTCGTGGCATCGAGCAGCTCCGCGCGGAGCCCGTGGCCGCGCTGCGCCTCGACGTTCGCGCGCAGTCGCTCCACCTCCACCTCGGAGCGCGCGATGGAAAGGACCCCGGAGCGCCGGTGCGCGATGTCGATCCCGGTCGCCTCGCGGAGGACGCCCGACCACGTCGCGTACGCCTCGCGCGCCGCGACGAAGCGATCGAGCTCCTCCTCGTCGCGTGACTCGATCTGCGCGGCGAGCATCCCGGCCGCGGCGCTCGAGGCCTCGGCGCCAGGCACCGCGCGCTCGAGCACGGTCACGTCCTTCACGCCGCGCCGTGCGAGCTCGAGGGCCGTCGCGCAGCCCATCACGCCGCCGCCGACGATGACGATTCGCATGAAGCGCCTCCTACACTGGCGTTGACGAGGATGCGAGTCGGCGGTCTGCTGTCGGGAGATGCGATCTTCGAGCGCCCTCGCGATCGCCGTCCTCCTCGTGGCGCGCGAGGCCCGCGCGTTCTGCGGCTTCTACGTGAGCGGCGCCGACGCCAAGCTGTTCGCGAACGCCTCGCAGGTGGTGCTGATGCGCGAGGGCACGCGCACCGTCCTCTCCATGGAAAATGACTACCATCGTCCGCCCGCGAGCTTCGCGCTCGTCGTCCCGGTGCCCGTGGTCGTCCAGAAGGAGAACGTGAAGATGCTCCCGCCGGAGATCTTCACGCGCCTCGACACGCTCGATGCCCCGCGTCTCGTCGAGTACCGGGAGCGCGACCCGTGCGCGCCGCAGGTGGAGACCAAGCCGCGCCTCGTGGGGCTGGCCGGACCCGCGGCCTTTACGCGCCGCAGGCGGCGCGATACGCCGAGGCAGGGGGAGCGATGAGACGCGGCGTCTGGATCCTGATGGCGGGTGTCGTCGTCTCGGCGTGCAGCGCGGGCTCGCGCGACGTGGGGCGCAGCGCGCCCGGGCCCGGCGCGCCGGCCGCGGTCACCGCGAAGCCCTTGCGCGCCATCCCCGAGGCGACGCTCCCCGAGCGCGGCGGCGGCGCGCTCGCCCCTTCGCTCGCGCGCATCGTCGGCAACACCATCCCGCACGGCGCGGGCACGAACCTCGCGGACGTGGAGGACTGCGCGCAATGCCATGCCGACGTGGCGGGGCAGTGGCGCAAGAGCGCGCATGCGTTCGCGTCGTTCAACAATCCCGTCTACCGCGTCGTCGTGGAGAAGCTGCGCAAGGACCGCGGCGACAAGACCAGCCAGTTCTGCGGCGGGTGCCACGACGTCGCGCTCCTCGTCGACGGCGCGATGATCGGCACCATCGAGCCCACCGATCTGCGCGCCCATGCCGGCGTCACGTGCAAGACCTGCCACGGCATCGCGGAGGCCCGCGCCGACGGCAACGCCAGCTGGGACCTCGACCTCTCGCCCGTGACCGTGCCCAGGGACGGCGACGCCGAGAGCGTGCTCCGTCACCGCGCGCGCGTCGGCCGCGCGACCCTGCGCAGCGCGGCCATGTGCTCCTCGTGCCACAAGGCCTTTCTCGACGACAGCACCGGCAACGCGCATCACCTCGTCGGCCAGGACGACGCCACGCCCTGGGCGCGCTCCGCCTTCGCGGGCAGCGAGGGGGCGCGCATCGACGAGGACGTCCCGCAGAAGGACTGCCGCGTCTGCCACATGCCGCGGACGCCGGCCACGCAGGGCGACCTCGGCGCGAAGAACGGCACCGTGGCCTCGCACGTCTTCATGGGCGGCCATACCTGGCTCGCGTCGATGCAGAACGATCCCGAGCTCGTCGATCGCACGAAGGAGTTTCTCGCGAACCGCGTCCTGCTCGACGTCGCCGGTGTGCGTCACGCGGCCGGCCAGCACGATCTCGTCACGAGCGCGCCTGCCGTGGTCGTGCCCGGCGAGAACGCCGTCGTCGACATCGCGATCCGCAACCTCGACGTCGGGCATCGCTTTCCTGGCGGCGTGATGGATGCCGACGGGACGTGGATCGAGGTCACGATCGACGATCCCAGAGGCCAGCGCGTCGCCGAGGCGGGGACCAACCACGAGGCGAGCGGCGCGGATCCCACGGCGCACGTGCTGGCCTCGTACATGGCGCGCGAGGACGGCACGCGCCTCGACGTGCGCGAGACGCACGAGTTCCGTGCCGGCGTCTTCAACAACACCCTCGCCCCGCGCGACGCTACCGTGGTGGGCTACGGCTTCGTCGCCCCCGCCGATGCCGCGCGCTATCCGCTCAAGGTCACGGCGCGCCTGCGGCACCGCACGCGAAACCTCGAGCTCCAGCGTGCGGCGTGCGCCGACACGAAGAGCGAGCGCGGGCGGTCGTTCGGCCGAGTCGGGCTCAAGAAGGTCGCGCGATCCATCGATGCTTGTAGAGTGCAGCCGATCACCGACGTGGCGCGCGCCGAGATCTTCCTCAGCGCCGACGCGAAGCCAAACCAGGTGCCGGCGCGCGCCGTCGAGCCGCCCGCGACCGCCTTCGCGCGGCGCTTCGCCTACGGCCTCGGGCTCACGCATTCGCTCTCCGAGCGCCTCGACGACGCGCGCCTCCCGCTCGGCGCGGCCCTCGAGCACGCGCAGTCACCGCGCGAGCGCGCGATGGTGCTCGGGGCCATCGCGATGGTGGCTTCGAAGCAGGGGCGCACCGACGAGACCTTCACCGTCGCGGCGAGCGCCGACTCCGCGGCCCACGAGGCGGGGATGACGCCGCCAGTGGCCATGCAACGCGTGCGCGGCGAGGTCCTCGCGGCGACCTGGCGTCTCGCCGAGGCGGCGCCGCTCTTCCTCGATGCCGCGACCCGCTCCCCGCGCGACGACGCCGCGTGGGCCACCGCCGCGGTCACCTTCGGCGGTGCCGGCGATGCGTTCGGCGCGCTCGAGGCGGTCCGCCGTGGTCTCGCGGTGCAGCCCCGCGACGGCGACATGCTGCGCGTGCAGTCGCTCGCGCTCTCTGGCCTCCACGCCACGCCGCGCGTCCTCGAGGCGACCGAGGCCGCCTTCCTGGAGCGCCGCACCCCGGACGCCGCCCCCGGCATTCGCGGCAAGTGCTCGGCGAAGGTCCCGGGGTGCGCGAACGAACGCGTCCCGGTGCATGTGCATGGGATGCGTCAGAACTAACTCGATAGAGTAGGAGATCCATGGCGGCGAAGAAGAAGGCGGCGGGGCCGGTCGACGTTCCCGAGGTCCTCCTCGAGGACGACGGGAACAAGCTCGTCGCGAAGACGAAGGCAACGCTCGCCAAGAAGTGGAACGTCACGCGGGTCGACAGCCTCGAGGGCGCCGTGAACCTCGCGTGGTTCCTCGTCGCGCTGCATCGCGAAAAGGAGGCGCGCGAGCTCGCCGAGCTCATCGGCGAGCGCGTCGTGTTCGGCGGTGACATCGCGGTGTGGGCGCCTGCGGCGAGCTGCATCGCGCTCGCCGCGCGGCTCGCGCGCCTCCAGAACGACGAGGCGCGGCGCGCGAGCCTCCTCGCGCGCGTCGTGGAGCACCCTGCGGTGGCCGGGCTCGATCGCGAGGCGCTCGTGAAGTGGATCGCGGTGGCCGGCAAGGACGTGCGCTCCGCCGAGGTGGACCCCTCGCAGAAGCACGCGCTCGAGGGCTTCGCGCGAGGCTGCGCGCGCGCGACCTACGTGCGCGAGACCGCGGCCGAGGGCGGCTATCCCGACGGCGTCGTATCGATCGAGGCGCTCGAGACCACGATCGACGACGGGCTCCAGGGCCTCCGCGCCCTCGCGCGCTGAGAGCTCGACAAAAAAGACCAATGGAACGGCGTCGACCATGCGTTCCATCTCTGGCGGGACGCAGGTCGTCCGCCGTCACCATCGCATTCGAGCCCGGCGAGAATTCCGGGAACTTTCGGATGCACCCCCCTGTCCCGGCGCGATAGATGATCCTGCAAGATCTCGTGAGCACCCTGTCAGCCCCGTCACGCCCGGTCGTCAGCGAGCCGATCCTCGTGCCCGACCTGCTCCATCCGGTGCCAATGTGGCGCATCGATGCCGAGCACACGCGGCTCGCCATCGCGCTCGCCTTCGCAGCGGGCGTCTCGGGTGGAGTCTTCTCCGAGGCGCTCGACCGCGCGACGGTCGCGCCGTCGACGTGGGAGCCCGCTTCGTTCGCGAACGACCTGTTCCTTCAGCAGTTCGTCACGCTCTGCTTCAATGTCACGATCGACGGACAGCAGCCGGTGCTCGCCACGAGCCACCTCGTGAAGCTGCTCGCGCAGCCGCCCTCCGACCCCGCGACCGTCATGCACCGCCGCGCGATCGTCGCCGAGCTCGCCGGCTCGCCTGAGCTGCGCCAGCAGCTCGAGAAGCTCTACACGACACTGTGCCGCTTCCGCACGCTGCTCGAAGGCGCGACCGGCACCGGCAAGTTCGACGCGAACCGCCGCCAGCTCGACGTGCTGGTGCTGGTCAAGGAGGTGATCGACTGCGCGGCGGAGGGCTTCCTCACCGCGCGCTCGGGGCTCTCGCGGCTCGCCGCGTTCGGACGGCGCGTGCAGGAGAGCGAGCCGTATCGCTCCCTCGCCGATCTCCTCCGCTACGATGAGCGGCTCGCGACGCTCAGCTTGAAGGTGCGCGTCGGTGCCGACGGGCGGATCCGCGGGTTCGAGATCCTCTCCATCCAGGAGGACGAGAAGAATCCGTTCGTCAGCTCTCCGCTGCGCCGGTGGTTCGGGAAGCTGGAGCTCTACATCCGCGGCTTCAAGTTCAGCGACGGCGAGGTGATGGCACGCCTCATCGACGCGGTGTTCGAGGGCATCCAGGACGAGCTCGTACCGTTCGTGCAGCTCCTCGGCGACGCCGAGCTCTATCTCGGCGCGCTGGGCTTCGCGGACCTCGCCCGTGCCGCCGGGCTCCCGGTGTGTCTGCCCGAGCTGGGCTCGGCCGACGAGCCGCGTTCGCTGATGGGGCTCTTCAATCCCCTGCTCCTCGTGCACGGCGTGAAGCCGGTGCCGTGTGACATCACCACCGATCGTCACGCCTCGACGGTGCTGGTGACGGGCCCGAACTCCGGCGGCAAGACGCGCCTGCTGCAGTCGATCGGCCTCGCGCAGCTGCTCGCGCAGGCCGGCCTCTTCATCCCCGCGCGGTCGGCGAGCCTCGCGCTGGCGCCGGGGCTCGTGATGTCGCTCATCGAGGAGACCCGGGCCGACCAGGCCGAGGGGCGGCTCGGCACCGAGCTGCTCCGCATCCGCGAGCTGTTCGAGCGTCTCCCGCCGGGCGCGATGGTGATCCTCGACGAGCTCTGCTCGGGCACGAACCCCTCCGAGGGCGAGGAGATCTTCGAGCTCGTGGTGCGCATGCTCACGCGACTCGCGCCGCAGGCGTTCATCACCACCCACTTCCTCCAGTTCGCGGCGCGTCTCGAGCGCGAGCAGAGCATCGACGACCTGCGCTTCCTCCAGGTGGAGCTCGGCCTCGAGCACCGGCCGACCTACCAGTTCAAGCCGGGCGTCGCGAGCACGTCGCTCGCCGCGCACGCCGCGTCACGCCTCGGCGTCACGCGCGACCAGCTGCTGTCGCTCATCGAGCGCAACACGCTCCAGGCGCAAGCGAAGGCCCGCGGCTCACGGACATGAGCACGTTCCTCACCACCTCCCGCATGGATCCGGCGCTCGCGCGGCGCATCGAGGCGAGCGTCTCGGGGCGCAAGCGCAAGGCCGGTGGCCCGCTGCTCTCGCCCCGCCTCGTCGCGCTGGTTCGCGTCGGGCTCGTGGTGGGCCTCGCGTTCCTCGGCTACTCGGCGGTGTCGGCGCGGCGCGGCGCCAAGCAGGAGATCGAGCGCACGCGGGCCGCGCTGCTCGCCACCGTGCAGGCGCAGGCCGCCTCGCTCACGCCCGAAGAGCGCAGCGCGGTGCTGCGCGCGGACTCGTCGCTCGTGAAGCTCGCTGGCAACTATGAAGGTGACCTCGTCGCGCCTGCGCTTCGTGGCGCCGATGCGCTGAAGAAGACGCTCGCGCGCCCCGCCATGTACGTGCGCGGTCCGCTCGGCGCGTTCGCGAATCCCGCGCGCATCGCCGAGGCCGCCGCGACGTCGGCGAAGGACTCGCTCCTCCTCTGCCTGATGGAGCCGCCGGCCTCGAAGGTCGAGAAGGTGCTCCTCGGCACGGTGCGCACCGCCTACACCGGAGGCACGGTGCTCGAGGATCGCACGAGCAACGTGCGGCGCCTGCAGGATGCCGTCGTCGGCCTGCCGCTGTTCGCGCCGGCGTGGTCGGACCGCGTACGCGCCGCCGAGGATCCCGCGGAGCTCGCGAAGCTGCGCAAGGAGCTCGACCGGGCGCCGCTCGATCGCGCGAAGCAGGCGGCGCGCGCGGAGATCCTGATCGCCGCGCTCGACGAGCCGAGCGACGGCGGCGGCCCCACCGAGATCGATGGCGAGCGCGCACACGGCATCCGCGTCGTGGTGATCGACCTGACGTCGTCGGCGGTGCTGCTGCGCATGCGCAAGCTCGTCGACCCGAGCTGGATCTCGCTCGCGAAGAAGTCCGAGTACGCGAGCGGCCTCGACTCGTGCGGACTCGCGTTCGAGGTTCACGAGTCGGTCCGCGCCGCGAAGTAGACACCGCTACAAATATCCCTTGCGAACCAGGCCATCGCGTCGGCCACGGCGTTCTCGACCGGCGATTGCGGCAGCCCTGGCTCGCGCACCGACTGCGTGTAGTAGGCACGCAGTCCGGGCGTGAACAGGGGCGGCCGCTTCGTGATGCGATGGGCGACGAACCTCAGCCGGCGCGCCACGGCGTTCGCGGCGGCGAACGGGGCGACCACGATGCGCTTGTGATCCCGAGCGCGTCGAGCGCCATGCGCGCGATCTCGACGAGGCTCAGGTTGCGGCAGCCGAGCAGGTACGTCTGGCAGCGTTTGCCTCGCTCGGCGGCGAGGAGGTGACCCCGCGCCATGTCGCGGACGTCGGCGAAGTTCGTGTCGTGTCGGCGACGAGCGCGATGGGCCTCTTCACCGCGGAGAGGAGGAGGCGTCTGGTGACGGCGCCGGTGACGAGCGTCTTCAGGTGCTGGGGCTCGCCCACGTTGCGGTCGAGGAGCGTGTCGAGGTGCGTGTCGAGGGCGCGGAGGCGGTGGGCGGCAGTGGAAGGAGACGGCGCGGGAGCCCGGTGGCCGACGAGGAGGCAGGCTCGCGGGCGAACGGCAAAACGGTGGCGGACGGCATGGGAAGGCTCCTGTTCGCATACGGGTTCGTATGTGATGTTGATCTGCTACATACGACCGCGTATGTCGATGAGGTGCCCCGCAAGCCCGCGCGATCCGTGAAATCTCCGCTCGCGAAGGTTCGTCCCAAGGCCCCTCGTACTGCCGCCACGCGCCACGACGCGAAGCAGCGGACCCGCGCTGCGCTGGTGCAGGCCGCCCTCGAGCTGTTCGGCGAGCAAGGCCTCGACGTTCCGAGCCTCGATGCCATCTGCGATCGCGCCGGCTACACGCGCGGCGCGTTCTACGTCCACTTCAAGACGCGCGAGGACATCCTCGTGGCGGTGATGGACCACGTGGGCGCGCTGTTCCTCGCGGGGATGTTCGAGGGCCTCAGCGCGGCCGCCGCCGCCGCGGCGGCGACGGCGGCGACGGCCGGCAAGACGCGCGCGCCCCGGCTCCAGCACGCGATGCGCCGCTTCGTCGACATGGTGGGCTCCGGCGCGTATCCGCTGATGGCCACGACGGGCAAGGGCCCGCTCGTGCGCCCGCACCAGCTGCTCGACGCGTGCGCGCGCTCGGCGGTGGTGCGCGAGCGGTATCGCGAGCTCGTGGGCCTGAGCCTCGGCGCGGTCGCGGGCCTCGTGCGCAGCGATCAAGAGGACGGCGAGGTGCGCAAGGACGTTGAACCGGAGACCGTGGCCTCGATGGCGCTCGCGCTGGTCATCGGCGCGCAGACGATGGCGGATCTCGGCATGCCGCTCGACGCGGGCGCGCTGGCCGGCGGCATCGAGAAGATGCTCGCCAGGCCGTGAGCGCCAGCAAACCGCAGCGCACGGCCCGTTCTTCGGCGTCTCGGGCGCGCTGCGCGCGATTGACAAGGGCGGCGCGGGGCTCGCGCTCGCCGAGATCGGTTACCAGGTCGGCGTGTACATGGTGTGTCGCACCAGCGAGAATTCTGACCGCTGCGGCTCGGGCCGCGCTCCCTCGCCAACCGGCGGGTGCTCCCCGGTGCTCGGCTCAGCGGACCTTGCGGAGCAGCTTCGCGGTGACGCTCAGGTTCCACGCGGCGAAGCCCAGGAACATCGCGACCAGCATGATCGCCCAGCGCGCGCCGGTCGGTGCGTCCCCCTCGACGAGGAGCCACGCCCCGTCGGGGATCTTCTGGCCCGTCGCGTCCCTGATCGCCGAGGCGAGGCCGCGGTGCTTCGGTCCTGCCGAATCGAAGCGCACGAGGTGACCCGTGAACTGGCTCGGCGGCACGTAGCGGATGTTCTCGGCGCCGGCCGGGACCCGGACCTCGACCCAGACGTTCGGCCGACCCGCGACCGGCATCAAGCGGAACGAGTCGGAGACGAGCGGCCGCTCGTACTTGATGGCGTGCGCCGCGCCGAGCATGGCCGTGCCGGAGATGTAGGCGTTCTCCACGTAGGCCGTGGGGGGTGCTGCGCCGAGGTCCCCGAGGTCCGTCGCGCGGGCGTTGGTGAACGCGTACGCAGCGTCCTGCCGGAGCGCGAACACCATCGCAAGGGAGGCGGCAGCGGTGAAGACCAGCATCCCGACCGTCATCGAGCGCTCGCGCTTGGGCGGGTTCGGAAGGTCGAGGAGCTCCGGATCGATCGCTTCGTCCGAGGCGCCGAGGTGGTGGAGGGGAGCGGTGGTCACGGGGATCTCGGGAGCGGATGCTCACAGTCACCGTAGACGGTGAAAGGTGGGCTCGCCAAACCGACAGCGCCCCGGGCCCCGGGTTCCGGAAAAATCCATCCCGCGCGCGATTTCGCCTCGCCTCCGAACTGCCATTGTCCTGGAGATTGGTGGTAGGCTCGCCCCGATGGCTTCCGGAAAGCTGGTGAGCTGCCCCTCGTGCGGGTTCTCCAAGAACCCGCCGGGCTCGGTACGGTGCGGCTCCTGCGGCGCGAAAATCGAGTCGATGCAGAAGCTTCGCTCGCGCGAAGAGGAGCTCGAACGCCGCTATCAGCAGGAGGGCGTGAGCCTCCAGTGGCTCTTCATCGCGATCGCGGTGCAGGGCGTGCTCACGGCGGCGCTGGTCTTCGGCCTGCCCCGGATCGTCACGCTCCTCGACTTCGAGGGCGGCAACGGGATGATCGTCTGCGTTCCCGTGTGGTTCCTCGGCGGTCTGCTCGTGGGCATGATCTCGCCGGGCCGGACCTTCATCGAGCCCATGGTGGCGAGCTTCGTGGTGGCCATCCCCACGACATTCCTTCTCATTCAGAGCCAGACCGTCCGCACCATGCCAACGTTCCTCTACGTCGTCATGAGCGCGATCGGCGTCATGTTCACGCTCATCGGCGCATACATCGGAGAGCGGATCCAGCTGGGTCCGCCGCCGAAGCCCGCGGACTGAGCACGAGGGGGGCATCCGTGGCTTTCGACGTCGTCGTGGTCGGGGGTGGTCCTGGGGGATCGATCTGCTCGACGCGACTGGCGCAGGGCGGGGCGAAAGTACTGGTGCTCGAGAAGAAGCGCTTCCCGCGCTTCCACCTCGGCGAGTCACTGCTCCCGCAGTCGCTGAACATCCTCGAGGCGATCGGCGTGCTCGACGAGGTGCACGCGACCTTCATCGTCAAATACGGCGCGCGCTTCCACGACGATGCGAAGGGGCGTAAGCACCGCTTCTCGTTCGACGGCGCCTGGAAGAACGATCGCCAGCACGCCTACCAGGTGCAGCGTGCGGTCTTCGATAAGTTGCTGCTCGATCACGCGGCGCGGAGCGGGGTCGACGTCCGCCAGGAGTGGTCGGTCACGGGCGCGGTGCGCGAGGGCGAACGCGTCGTCGGCGTGCTCGCGGTGGATCCCGAAGGCCGTGAGCACCGCTTCGACGCGACGTACGTGGTTGATGCTTCGGGGCGCGATGCGCTCTTCGCCCACGCCGCGCGCTCCACCGAGAAGATAGTCGATCTCGATCAGACGGCGATCTACTCGCACTTCCGCGGCGTCGCGCGCCAGGAGGGCAAGCTCGAAGGCGACATCGACATCGTCATCTTCCGGCAGCCGGGGCAGGTGCGTCCCAACTGGTTCTGGTTCATCCCGTTCAAGGACGGGCAGACATCGGTCGGCGCCGTCGTGTCGCGGAGCTGGGTGAAGGAGCAACGCGCGAAGCTCAGCGCTCGTGCGGTCGGCGCGGTCGCGCCGGAGGGGGACGACGTCACCGCGCTCTTCCATGCGGCGCTCGCCGACTCACGCACCGCGCGCGAGCTCCTGGGGGACGCGAAGATGGAGTGGCCGGCGGCGCGCGCCACGGCCGACTTCAGCTATCGCGTTCGCGAGCTCACGGGCGAGGGTTGGGTCGCGGTGGGAGATGCGGGCGGCTTCATCGATCCGCTGTTCTCGACGGGCGCGCATCTCGCGATGTCGGGCGGGAAGACCGCGGCCGACGCGCTGCTCGAGCTGCTGGCGCTGGAGCCGGCGGCGCGCCTGGCGGCGGAGAAGCACAGGCTGACGGCGTGGGAGAAGGTGCTGCGCTCCGGCGCGGAGACCTTCATCCTGGCGGTGCAGGCGTTCTATGCGGGCCCGCTGATGGACTCCATCTTCATGGAGAACAAGCACCACGCGCTCCGCCGCTCGATCACCTCACTGCTCGCGGGCGACGTCTTCACGGACGCGGTGTGGCTACGCGACGCCCGCCTCCGCATCGCCGAGATGCTGAGAGCCGGCCCGCTCCCCGCCACCTGACCCGCGCGCTCGCTCGGGGCCCCGACCTCAGGCTCGACCTCACCACACCCATCACCCACCGCCCGCGTAAACGGTGGGAGAGGCGTCGAGGCCGACAACGAAGACCTCAGCGTCGTGATCGACGCCAATCCCGCCGTTTTCAGATGTCTTTTTGGTCGCGGACGCGTGCCGCCTTGCCCTGCAGATCGCGCAGGTAGAAGAGACGAGCGCGGCGGACGACACCCTTCGACA
>JAYTHX010000466.1:0-24331 GCA_043732195.1 Polyangiaceae bacterium | reverse complement strand
CCGGACGGCCGATGATCTACGGCACCACCGGCAACTTCCTCGAGTTCTTCGGGTTGAAGTCACTCAAGGATCTGCCCACGCTCCGCGAGTTCACCGAGCTCTCCGACGAGTCGCGCGACGCGTTCGAGGACGAGCTCGGCGAGAGCCCCGACGCCGCGCCGCGCCGCGAAACGGACGACGACGAGATCGCGGCTGCGGCGGCCGAGGAACGCGGCGAAGAGCGGGCGATCCACGGCGAGCTCGAGGAGACCGAGGAGACCGAGGAGACCGAGGACGACCGCGACCAGGACGAAGGCGGAGAGGCCCGCGCCTCCGACGACGACGGGCCGACGCTCACCTCCGAGGCCCCGCAGGATGACTGAGCGCGCCAGCTGAACCCGCGCGTGGCTCAACGCGGCACAGCGCAATCGGCCGCGAAACCTGGCAATTCCTGACGTCAGGTGTGCCAGGATACCTGGCCTGGCGCATGCACCGGGGGCGGGTATGAATAGCCTGATCCTCACCACCGTCGGCGCTGGTCTCCTCGCGACGCTCGCCATGGCCTGCAACGGCAGCGCGAACCGCGAGGCCGTCGGCACGAGCCAGCAGGCGCTCGAGGCGCTCGTGCCTCTCCAAGGCTGCGGCGAGGTCGAGACGTACGTGCGCGAGCGCTACGTCGCCGAGGTCAACCGCGTCGTCGATCAGGCGATCGCGCAGATCCAGAAGAGCGGGCGGGGTGCCTGCTACCAGGGCTACGACGACGCGCCCACCGCTGGCGCAGCCGGCGGCAGCAGCGGCAGCAGCGGCAGCGCGCCCTCTTCTTCCCCGAGCTCGCCGAAGGCCTCCGAGTCGTCGGGCACGAACAACCAGGTCGCGGGCGTTGACGAGGCGGACTTCGTCAAGAACGACGGTCAGTACCTCTACATCGTCGCGAACGGCGCGCTTCGCATCCTCAAGGCCTTCCCCGCGAACGAGGCGGCGTCGGTCTCGAAGGTCGTCATCGAGGGAACGCCCAAGAAGCTGTTCGTCGAGGGTGATCGCGCGCTCGTCTACACATCGGTCCCGAAGACGGGCGCCACCACCCCGAGCTCGGGCTACGGCGACTACTCGGGCCGCAGCAGCGAGTGCACCTACGGCTATGACTGCATTCCCTCCGGCGACGGCACCGCCACCAGGATCATCGAGCTCGACATCTCGAACCGCGCGGCGCCCGTGAAGATCCGGGAGCTCGATCTCTCGGGCTCGCTGCTCGCCGCGCGCCGCATCGGCACCACCATCCACACCGTCGTCATCGACGCGCCCGCGGCGATCCCCGGCCTCCTCGGGTACCCCGAGGACAGCGGCT
The DNA here is from genome assembly GCA_043732195.1 of Polyangiaceae bacterium. Classification (GTDB taxonomy): domain Bacteria; phylum Myxococcota_A; class Polyangia; order Polyangiales; family Polyangiaceae; genus Labilithrix. The sequence goes on along the minus strand of JAYTHX010000466.1, from coordinate 23,007 downwards.
GCGACACCTCCGATCTCGCCCTGCAGCGGCAGAAGTCGATCGCCGGCTGGGAGGCGCTCCGCGCCAAGAACCTCGCGCTCGTCGCGCAGGCCGACATCCGCGCATCGCTCCCGGCGATCACCGAGAACGGCACGCCGGCCGTGGGCGCGTGCGGCGGCTTCTACCGGCCCGGGCTCGCGGAGGGGCGCTCGTTCACCTCGCTCGTCTCGGTCGACCTGTCGGGCGGACCGCTCACCTCCGCCTCGGTGGTCAGCGATCCCGGCGTCATCTACGCCTCGGAGACCGGCCTCTACATGAGCGTCCCGCACACGCGAAGCGACGAGGGCAGGTGGTACCCGTCGATGACCGACGAGAAGCAGGCGAGCACCGTCCACAAGTTCCGCATCGGCGCGACGCCCGCGCTCACGGGCTACGAGGCGAGCGGCACCGTGAAGGGCCGCGTGCTGAACCAGTTCTCGCTCGACGAGAGCGAAGGCCACCTGCGCATCGCGACCACCTCGGGCCACACCCCCGAGCCCGCCGTGCACAGCACCATGAGCATCCTCGCTCGCTCGGGCGGCTCGCTCGTGCTCAGCGGCAAGGTCGACAACATCGCGCCCGGCGAGGACATCCGCAGCGTGCGCTTCGACGGCTCACGTGGCTACGTGGTCACGTTCAAGAAGACCGACCCGCTCTACGTCTTCGACCTCGGCAACGCGAGCGCGCCCTCGATCTCCGGCGAGCTCAAGATCCCTGGCTTCTCCACGTACATGCACATGATGGACGCGCAGCACCTCCTCACCATCGGCTACGACGCCGACGACAAGGGCGACTTCGCCTGGTTCGCCGGCGTGATGCTCCAGATCTTCGACGTCTCGGACATGAAGAACCCGGTGCTCGCCCACAAGGAAGTGATCGGCACGCGCGGCTCCAGCTCCGAGGCGCTCACCAACCACCTCGCGTTCACGTACTTCGCGCCCAAGAACCTGCTCGCACTGCCCATGACCATCTGCGAGGGCGGCGCCGAGGGTTCGTTCGGCACGAACATGACGTTTGCCGGCCTCATGGTCTACGACGCCAGCGCGGCGGGCGGCTTCACCCTAAAGGGCAAGGTCGCCCACCCGCAGACGACCTCGGGCGGCTACGACTCGGGCGCGTGCTCGCAGTGGTGGACGCAGGCGAGCTCGGAGGTGAAGCGCAGCGTCATCATGGACGACTTCGTCTATTCGATCTCCGACAAGCGCGTGAAGATCAACGGGCTCGCGAACCTCGCCATCGACCTCGCCGTACTCCCGCTCGACGACTGATTCAGCTCTCCTGCGCGGGATCGGGGTAGGCCGCGGCGAGCTTCACCACCTCGTCGCGGAGCTTCTTGTTCGCGACGAGCTTCCGCATCAGCTCCCACAGCGCGGGATCGGCGAGGACCTTCATCGGGTCCGCGCCCTTCGCCTTCTTCGGGACGGCGGCGGGGCCACGCGCGCGCAGCGCCGCCATCTTGTCGACGAACGCCTTCGTGGGAAAGAGGTCCCCCTTCTCCCACGCGAGCACCGTCCCCTGCTCGAGCCCGAGTGCGCTCGCGAGCTCCTTGGCGGTGCAGGTCAGATCCTTCCGTAGCGCCTTGATCTCGTCCGGGGTCACGGCGTGACCTTCGCCGAAGGGCGCGACCGAAGCAAGCGCCCGCGCTACCATCGGGGTCTTGCCTTCGTCCCATCGCCTTCGCGTCCTGGTTCTCTCGTGCGCGCTGATCTCGGCGGGCGCTGGAACCCTCGCCTGCGTCGCCTGCGGGGAGAGCGGCGGCGGGGGCGGCGGCGCGAGCACCGGCGGGGACGGCGGGGGCGGCACGCTGCCCGAGGCGGGTGTCGGCAGGAGCGATGCCGATGCGCCGGCCACCACCATGCGGCTGGCCCACGTCGCGGCCGATCTCGGCCCGGTCGACTTCTGCTACCGCGCCGCCAAGGGCACGTCGTTCGAGGGCCCCGTGCTGGGCGGCGGGATCGGCGATCCGAAGCGTGACGGCGGCGCCGAGGCCGGCGCGGACGACAGCGGGCCGCGAGGCGACGCGACTGCCGACGGCGACGGCGACGGCGGCGGCGGGGGCGGCGGCGGCGCCAGCGCCGTGAGCTATCGCTCGGTCTCGCGCTACCTCACGCTCGGCGCCACGGGACCGCTCACCATCGCGCTCGTGGCCCCCGGCTCGACCTCGTGCGCCAGCCCGCTCTTCACGTCCGACGTCACGCTCGATCCCGGCAAGCTCGCGACGGTCGCGATCGTCGGGCTGAGCGCGCCCGACGCCGGCGTCGCGGACCGCGCGCTCGTCGCCTTCATAGACGACCGCACCACCGTCGCCGACAAGGCGCGCGTCCGCATGATCAACGCGGCGTTCGGCACAGCGGCCGCGCCCACCTCCGCTTCCCTCGCGGTGCGCGCCGCCTCGGGCCAGACCATCACGCTCGCCCCGCGGGTCGAGCCCCGCAAGGCGGGCACCCTCACCGGGACGATCCCCGTCGACGCGCTTGGCTACGCCACCGTCGACGCGCTGCCCTCGCCCGCGCAGCTCGCGGTGGGCGGCGCGGCCGACACGAACGCGGACGCAGCGGTCTACTCGTGGGTGAGCAGCGCCGGTGAGCTCCGCTTGCAAGGCGGCTCGCTGCACACCGGCTTCGTCCTCACCGGCGAGGACGGCAAGCCGTTCGAGGTGCTTTGGTGCACGGACACCAGCACCTCCGGTGAGCTCACGACGTGCGAGCGCGTTCGCTGATCGCGCGGAGCCGCGGCCTCAGCCTTCGGCGGCGCCGCCGGCGCCAGCGACCGTCATCTTCGCCACGCGGATGGTGGGCGCGGCAGTCGCCGTGCGGAGATCGAGGTCGGAGCCGACCGCGTCGATGCGCTTCCAGAGCTCGTCGACATTGAGCGAGATCGTGACCTCGCTCACGGGGTAGGCGAGCTCGCCGTTCTCGATCCAGAAGCCCGAAGCGCCGCGCGAGAAGTCGCCGGTCACGGCGTTGAAGCCGAAGCCCATCATCTCGGTGACGTAGAGGCCCTGCTTCGTACCCTTCACGATCGCGGCGTTCGAGTCGGTGCCGGGCTGGAGGATGAAGTTCGTGGTGCTGCACGAGACGCCGGCGGAGCCGCCGCGCGACGCGTTGCCGGTGCTGGGCCGCGAGAGCTTGCGCCCCGAGTAGCTGTCGCAGAGGAACGTGCGGAGTACACCCTTCTCCACGACCATGTTCTTGCGGCTGGCGAGGCCTTCGCCGTCGTACGGGCGCGAGCCGGGCGCGCGCGGGAGCAGCGGATCATCGACGACGGTGACGAGCGAGCTCGCCACCTCGGTGCCCTCGCGCTCCGCGAGGTAGCTGGATTTACGCCAGATCGAGCTGCCCATGATGCAGCCCGCGAGCATGCCGAGGATCGATCGCGCCGCGTCGGGGTCGAAGACGACCGGGACCTCGCAGGTCGTGATCGACTTCGCGCCGAGCTTGCGGAGCGTGCGGCGCGCGGCCTCCTCACCGACCTTCTTCGGATCCTCGAGCTCTTCGAGGAAGCGCTTCGCGGTCCAGTGGTAGCCGCGGCGCTTCTTGCCGCCGTCGTCCTCGGCGAGCGGGACGACGCTGAGCGACTGGTACGAGCCCTTGTAGGCGCCACGGAAGCCGTTGGAGAGCACCAGCGCGACGCCGCCGGCGGTCCGGCTGAAGGTGGCCCCCTCGCTGTTCGAGATGCGGGGGTCGAACTCGCGGGCCGCCTTCTCGGCGATCTTGCCGATGGCGATGGCCTGCGCGGCATCGACGCTGCCGCCCTTGGGGTCGAACAGATCGAGGTCGGGCGCCTGGCTCGCGTCCACGAGGAGCGAGGGGTCGGCGGGCCCGGCGAAGGGGTCCTCCTGCGAGAGCTCGACCAGCTCGATCGCATCGGCCACGAACCGCGCGATGCCGCCCTCGGTCAGATCGCTGGTCGACGTGGTCGCGACCTGCTTGCCCTTCATGACGCGCAGGCCGGCCGAGCGATGCGCGGCCTCCTCCACGAGCTCGGGCTTCTCGAGGCGGACGCGCGCCGACAGCTCGGCGCCGGAGCGGAGCATGCATTCGGCGACGGAGACGCCGCCTTTGGTGGCCATGGCGAGGATGCGATCGCCGAGCTCGAGCAGCTCGGTGAGCTCGGTGTCTGCACGTGCTGTCATCGCGCGCGAGCGTAGCAGGTTTCGCCGTGTCGCTCGCGGGCTGCGGCTGCAATAATGGCCGGCCCGTGCCTGAACTGCCTGCACCCAGCTCGAGTCGTTCGGGGAAGACTCCCGCGATCAAGGGGCTGGTCGTGAGGGAGTTCGTGAAATGGTACGAGGAGACCCGCGGTCGCGAGGCGGCGCTCCGGGCCTACCGCTCGTTGCCGGTCGAGCTGCAAGTCCACCTCGATCCCCAGCGCGACAACTTCGGGCTCCTGGCGAGCACCTGGTATCCGGTGACCGTGGTGACGGGGATGCTCGAGACCATCACGCTCGGGCTCGATCACGACGAGCGCGCGGTGCTCCTGCGTGACGGCATCCACCACGCGCTCGGCTCGACGCTCACCGGCGTCTATCGCGTCCTCTTCCAGACGCTCGTGACGCCCGAGCGGCACGCGCGGTACGCGCAAAAGATCTGGAACCAGTATTACAACACCGGCAGCGTCACCGCCGAGATGCGCGACGAGTGTCACTCCGAGCAGATGGTCAAGGACTGGGAAGGCCACCACCCGCTGCTCTGCGAGCTCTCGCTCTCGTCGCTGACCGTGTTCCACGAGCACATGGGCTGCAAGAACGTGCTCGTGCGGCGGACCTCCTGCGTGCTCGACTCGCGGATGTCGGCGGCGCGCCTCAGGCGGCCGTCCTCGACCAAGATCCGCGCGGTCCGGGCCGGCGAGCAGGCGGCGGCACCGGCGGCACCGGGCTCCGATCCGCTGCTCGCGGCGTGTCGCTTCCTCATCCAGTGGGATCCCCGCTAGCGCACCACGTCGCGACGTCGAAGAACCAGCCGTCGATCGCGGAATCGATGGGTCCCTCCACTGCGGGGGCGGGCAGGGTCGGGCGCTGCGAGGCGCGCCTCGTGCGCTCGGGCCGGGCGAACCAGGCCTCCTCGCTGAGGTCGAACGAGGCGGCGGCCAGGCGGTTGTCTTCGTCGTTCATCATGAAGGAGCACGCTGCGCGAAGCGTGCCGGACGGCCCGGCGCCTCCCGACCCGACAGATGCCGCGCGGATCGCGCGGGCGTCACCCGTTCGGAGGGCGTACCCGCCGGCCCCTGTATCGGTCGGGTGTATCGCGCATGTATCGCGATACAACCCCCTTTTTACCGGCATTTGGCGCTAGGCTCCGCGGATCGTCGCGCGATGGAAAACACGCTCACGAACACGCACCGTGACGATCTCGCCGCGCCCGCGAAGCCCGACACGGCACCGGTCCTCTACCTCGTGCTCGAGGGCGAGCGCGCCCTCGCCGGCGGTCTCCGCGCCTCGCTCGGCGGGGTGAACGAGGTCCGGATCGGACGCGGGGCCACGCGCAGCTGGAAGCTCGGCGAGGGCGGGATCGCGACGCTCGAGGTGCCCGATCCCCGCATGTCGAGCCGGCATGCGCGACTCGTGTTCGAGGAGGATGGCTGGCTCCTCGAGGACCTCGGATCGACGAACGGGTCGTTTCTCCAGGGCCTGCGCGTCGAGAGCGCTGCCATCGAGCAGGCCTCGGTCGTGACGCTCGGCGCCACCTGCTTTCTCTTGCATCCCGACGAGGAGGTCCCGGCGAACACGCAGCCGTTCATCGATGCGGCGTCGCTCACGTCGCGGCCGCGCGGGATCGGCACGCTCGTGCCGGTGGTCGAGCAGCAGATGCCGCGGCTCGTCCGCATCGCGATGGCGAAGCTGCCGATGCTGCTGCTCGGCGAGAGCGGCGTCGGCAAGGAGGTGCTGGCGCGCACCGTGCACGACGTCTCCGCGCGCACCGGGCCCTTCGTCGCTATCAACTGCGGAGCGCTCGCGCCCACGCTCGTGGAGAGCCAGCTGTTCGGCTACGTGCGCGGCGCGTTCTCCGGAGCGAATCGCGACGAGCCGGGGCTCGTACGCGCTTCCTCGGGGGGTACGCTCTTCCTCGACGAGATCGGCGAGCTGCCGGTCGCAGCGCAGGCCACGCTCCTGCGCGTCCTCCAGGAGAAGGAGGTCCTGCCCCTCGGGGCGACCAAGCCCGTGCCCATCGATCTGCGCGTGATCGCGGCGACGCTCAAGCCGATCGAGCAGTCGCCGACGTTCCGTCCCGACCTCTACGCGCGCATCGCGGCGTACGTGCACCGCCTCACCCCACTGCGCGACCGGCGCGCCGATCTCGGCCTGCTCGTCGCCGACCTCCTGCCCCGCCTCGCCGCAGAGCGCGCGCCGAAGCTGCGCCTCTCGCCGGACCTCGTGACCGCGCTCGTCATGCATCTCTGGCCGCTGAACGTGCGCGAGCTGGAGCACGTGCTGTCGGTGGCGATCGTCACGTCCAGCGAGGATCTGCTGCGCATCGAGCACGTCGGCGATGCGTTGAAGACGTCCCGCGCCAGCTCGCCGGGCCCTCCTTCCGCGCCGAAGCCGACGTCCGGGCCGCCAACCGCGCCCACCTCGCAAGCCGCGCGGGCGCTCAGCGGCGACGAGGAGCGGATCCGCACCGAGCTCTCCGCAGAGCTCGCACGCACCAAGGGCAACGTGAGCGAGGTGGCGCGCACCATGGGCAAGACGCGCATGCAGATTCACCGCTGGATGAAGCGCTTCGGCATCACCCCCGTGTCGTTCCGCGGCTGACCATCCGCCGGCGGCGCGCCAGCGTGTGGAAGAGCGAGCCGTCGTAGAGGCGGCGCAGCGTGCGCGGCGTCACCGCAGGGACGTCCTTGCCGTCCTCCTTCTTCGTGGTGTCGGCGGCGATGCAGAAGAACAGGCGCACCTCCTTGCCCGAGAACCAGCTGCCCAGCGAGCCCGCGAGCTTGCCCATCTGCGGCCGGCGGTTGCCACGCTGGAGGATCAGCGCGCGCATCTCCTTGGCGGTGAGCGAGCCCATGGTGGCCGCGGCGGAGAGCGTCGCCAGCGCGGGCTCGTCGATCTCGCCGTCGTCGCCGTAGGAGCCGCTGTCGAACGGGTGCTTGCCCTCGTTGATCTTCGCGACGGCAATGCGAAACGACAGCTTGCCCTGCGTGAGGTAGCCGAGGAAGCCGTTGATGACCGGCGTGAGCAGCACGCGCCAGTGCGCGGGGATGCCCAGCGATGCCAGACCTGCCCAGGTCTGCGCAATGGTCACTTCTCCCGTTCGTTCCGGGTCGAAGAACGCCACGTGACGTTGCAGCGCCGTCTTCCCCCCCAGGGCGGTTGCATTCTGCATGCGAACCCGAAGATATTCATTTCGTGCCCATACGCCAGCACGCCCTGACCATCGTCGCGCCGGTCCGCGCGGAGGCGCGCGCCGGCCTCGCGGCGCGCCTCGAGCTCGTGGAGCGCGAGGTGGTGAAGGCGCTAGGCAGCGTGAAGTCCCTGCATTTCGGGCGCTTCGTGCTGATCGAGAACACCCCCGGCGATGCCGGCGGCGTGCTGCGGCTCGTCTTCGAGAGCAACCACGACGGCGAGCAGGAGGCGCACCTCACCGAGGTGGCGAAGGTGCTCGCGCGCTTCGAGGACGACCTCTTCGGGAGCTGGGAGGGCTACGAGAAAGGCCGGCTCGGCGCGTTCGCGGCCGCGCACGCGCGCCAGGCCTCGAGCTTCTACCTCGGGCATCCCGGGCTCTCGGTGGCGCAGATCCAGAACGACTGCCAGGTCCGCCTGCGGCTCGAGGAGCTGCTCGACGAGGAGGCCGCAGCCGGCCGCGTGCAAGGCAGCACCGCCGTGGATGTGCGGGCGCGCCTGCTCGCCTCGCTCGCGAAGGAGCCGCTCTCCACCGATCCCGTCGACCGCGGGTTCCCTTGGCAGCCGTGGGCGCGCCTCTACATGTACGTCGGCCTCGGATCGCTGGTGGTCGTCCTGGGCGTCGTGCTCCTGCCGTTCGCCGCGCTCGTCGAGCTCTGGGAGCAGCGGCACGAGAATCCGCAGGACCTCGTGAAGGAGGACGACGAGCGCCTCGCGCGCATCGGCGCGAAGGAGGACGCGATCGGCCAGAACGGCCTCACGCACTATGTCGCGATCCGCAAGCATCCGCTGCGGCAGGTCACGCTCCCCATCGTGCTCTGGCTCGTCGAGCAGGCGCGGCAGACCATCGCCTACCAAGGGACGCTCGGCGGCATCTCCAGCATCCACTTCGCGCGATGGATCGATCTCGGGGACGGCACGCTGCTCTTCTTCAGCAACTACGACGGCAGCTGGGAGGCGTACCTCGGCGACTTCGTCGACAAAGCGCACATGTATCTCTCGGCGGTCTGGTCGAACACGAAATGGTTCCCGCGCACGCTCGCGCTGCTGCTCGGCGGTGCGTCCCGGGAGTCGGAGTTCAAGCAGTGGGTCCGCACCTGCCAGGTCGAGAACCAGATCTGGTACAGCGGCTATCCCGAGCTCACCGTGCTCGACGTGCTGCGCAACGCGAAGGTCCGCGAGGGCGCGATCGGCACCATGAACGAGGAGCAGGCGAACGCCTGGCTCGCGCGCCTTTGAGAGCACCATGAGCGCCCTCGAGCTCCACGACATCCAGGGCATCGTGCTCTATGCGTACGCCTCGCTGCGGCACGCGCGGTACCTCTGCCTCACGTTCGACGAGGGCGCGCGGCCGAACCACTGGCTCGCCGAGGTCCGGCACGAGGTGCACGGCGCGCGGCGCGCCACGCACCACCACGACGAGCGCGTGCACGTCGCCTTCACGAACGAGGGGCTCGCGCGCCTCGGGCTGAGCGCCGCGGAGATGAAGTCGTTCCCGCGCGAGCTCCAGCAGGGCATGGGCAACCCCGTGCGCGCGCACGTGCTCGAGGACGACCCCACCACGTGGGAGTTCGGCGCGCCCCACCAGACACCCGTGCACGCGCTCCTCCTGCTCTTCGCGAAGAGCCCGGAGGAGATGGCGGTCGCGCGCCAGCGTCTCGTGACCCGCATCGAGAGCCACGGCGGGCGCGTCGTGCACGAGGACGTCACCGAGCTTCATCAACCGCTGCACGAGCCGTTCGGCTTCCGCGACGGCATCGCCCAGCCGCACGTGCTGGGCAGCCCGCGCTCGCGCAAGTCGCACGAGGTCGAGGTGCCGGCCGGCGAGTTCATCCTCGGCTACCCGAACGCCTACCAGGAGCTGCCGCCCTCACCGCGCGGTGAGGCTGGCTTCGACATCGGACGCAACGGCTCGTACCTCGTCTACCGCAAGCTCCGGCAAGACACGGCCGGCTTCTGGAAGTGCATGCTCGACCGCGCGGAGCCGCCCGGGGATCCCCGCGCCGCGACCAAGCTCGCGGCGAGCATCGTCGGTCGCTGGCCGAGCGGCGCGCCGCTCGTGAAGTATCCGGAGCGTGACCCCGGGCTCTCCGGTGCCGACGACGACTTCGCGTTCTTCGACGAGGATCCCGAGGGCAAGAAGTGCCCGCTCGGCGCGCACATCCGGCGGGCCAACCCGCGCGACATGCTCATGCCCACGCCGCAGGAGTCGGCGGTCGCGGTGGGCCGTCATCGACTACTCCGCCGGGGGCGGCCGTACGGTCCGCGCGCGCCGCTCACGCCGGTCGCAGCCTCGCAGCCGCAGGGCGCGGAGCGCGGGCTCGTGTTCCTGGCTCTCAACGCGAGCTTCCGGCGCCAGTTCGAGTTCGTGCAGCAGACGTGGGTGAACAACCCGAAGTTCGGCGGCCTCTACGACGAGCGCGATCCGCTGATCGGCCACGTCCCGAAGGAGGGCCAGCACTTCTCGATCCCCGCCGATCCGGCGCGGCGCCGCCTCTCGAACCTGGCGACGTTCGTGTCGATGCGAGGCGGCGGCTACTTCTTCGTCCCCGGCCTCACCGCCCTGGAATGGCTCTCGCACCGCACCCCGTGAGCTCGCAATCTCTCGCCTCGCCGTAGCGCTAGAAGCCCGGGGCGCTCATCGAGAGGCAGCGGTCCACGCGGACGATGCCCTGCTTGCCGAAGAACGCCGTGCTCTGCGCCAGGAGCTCCCGTCCGTAGCCGCCCCCCGTGAGCTCGCCCTTGCGGTGGCGCGCGCACGCCGCGAGGTAGCCGAGGTCCGCGACATCGAGACGGGGGATCGCGTGATCGAGCGCGCTACTGGCGCCCGCACGATCGCCGCGCACCGCGCAGGCCCCCGCGCGCAGGAGATCGCCCAGCGCCGGCGCGTAGCGGAGCTTCTCCTTCGCCAGCCGCTTCGCCCAGCGGTCCGCCGCGCGCAGCGCCCGCCGGCGATCGTACCCCGCAGCCGCCGCCGCGAGCGCGGAGAGGCCACACTCGTAGGCCGAGAACACGCGCACCATCGCCGATCGCCAGAGCATCGAGCGTTCGAGCATGGGCGAGAAGGCGAGCGCGCGACGCCACGCGGCGGCGCCGTCGCCGCGGTAGCGGTCGATGGAGCAGGCCGAGATGAAGCCACCCCAGCGCCCGGCGTCGAGCACGTCGGAGTCGTTCCGCGCCGCGCCCAGGCTCGCGATCTCGAGCGCGCCGTCGAGGTCGTCGGCCACGATCCGCGCAATGCATGCAGGATACACGAGATAGTTGATCGCGAAGCGGTCCTCGCGATCTCTTGCTTCGTTCATGGCCGCCGGAATGCGCTGGGCGGCCTCGCGCAGCTCACCGCTCAGGATCAGCACGTTGCACACCCAGCACTGGGAGTTCGCGAGCTCCCACGGCACCGCGCGGCAGCTCTCGCGCAGGATCCGATCCGCCCGCTCCAGATCCGCACGGGCGCTCCGCCATTCGCCCAGGAGAAAATGCACGGTGCCGGCCGCGAGGAGCGCGAGCGCGCGCGGGCGCGGCTCCTCGATCGCCTGGGCGATGCGCTCGGATTCACGCACCAGCGACTCGGCCCGTGCGCGACCTCCCTCGCCGCGGTTCGCGTGGTTACCCGACGACACCGCCAGCGCGCGGCACAGCCGGACGGGCTCTCCGGCCTCGCGCGCGAGGAGGAGCCCGCGCGACGCGTAGTCTGCGGCGCGCAGCGGATCGCTGAGGAGGAGCCCGGTGGAGGCCGAGAACGCGACGTCGATGCGCGCGAGGTCGGCCTCGCCCACGCTCTGCGCCGCGCGCAGCCGGCGCCGCAGCGGAGAGATGCGCAGCTTCGCTTCGTGCCACAGGAACGACGCGAGGGCGCGCTCGGGCGAGCGTGGGTACGGGAGCTCCACCTCGTCGAGCACGGCGCGCAGGACCGAGAGGCCACGCACCTCGCGGCCGCTCTTCAGGTAGTCCTCGGCCGCGAGGCGCCGCAGCTCGAGGGCCTCCGCTCCCCTGGCGTGCGCGGCGCCGGCGAGATAGGCGTCCGCCGCCTCGCCCAGGTGCTCGGCGTTGGCGCAGGCATCGCCGAGGCGCCGATGCAGGAGATCGAGCGGCGCGGCGCGCAGGCGGATCGCCTCGCGATAGAGCGCGACGGCGCGCATGAACGCGAGGCCGCGATCCGCCGCCTCGGCCGCGGCGACGACCACCGCCTTCGCGCTGTCGAGGTCGCCGGCCGCGAGGAAGTGCCCGAAGACCGCGTCGGCGTCGCAGGACGGGAGCTCCGCGGCGAGCGCGCGCGCGATCCCGGCGTGGCACGCGCGCGTTCGCTCGGCCCCCAGGCTCTGGGCGATGGTCTCGCGGATGCGATCGTGCGCGGTCTCGATCGCGTCGTCGTCACCGAGGCCGCGCGTGACCACGAGCCGCGCCACGCGCAGCGCGAGCGCCGGCGCGCGCAAGGTCGAGTCGAACTTCGCGGCGCGCGCCGCGACCCCGTGCGTGAGCGGACCGCCGGCGACGCTGAGCGTCTCGAGCAGCTCGCGGGCGTCCTCGGGGAGCCGCGCCACGCGGTCGAGGATGACCTGCTCGAGCGAGAGCCCGCCCGCATCGTGCTCGGTCCCGAGATGCTCGTTCGCCCAGCGCGCGAGCTCGGCGAGGAAGAGCGGATTGCCGCCGGCCTCGGCGGTGACCAGCGCGACCACGTCGGGATCTCCCGAGTCGACGAGCGACCGCGCGAGCTCCCCAGCCTCGAGCGGCGCGAGCTCGCTCACGTCGATCTCGCGCAGGATGCACGCATCCTCCAGCCTGGCGACGGCCGCGCGCAGCTCGGCCAGCGGGACCGAGCTCGGTCCGAGCTCGCTGCGGTAGGAGAGCGTGAGCATCCAGGGCGGCGAGGGCGCCGCGAAGAGCGCCTCGAGCAGCTGGACGCTGTCGGCGTCACACCACTGGAGGTCGTCGATGTGCATGACGAGCCGGTACTCGCGCGAGATGTTCGTGAGCAGCTCGCGCAGCGCGGCGAAGGCCCGGCGGCGCAGCTCGTGCGGCGGCGCCTTGTCGATCTCGCGCGTGTCGGAGGGCCGGCCCGAGCGGTCGAGGTCGCCGAGCACGGGGAACACGCGGGCGAGCGCATCGAGATCGGGCGGGAGGAGCGCGTAGGCATCGCCTTCGGGCAGGCGCGAGAGCCAGTGCCGGAGCTCGTCGACGACCGGGTCGACGGCCTTGAACGGCACCGTCTCGCGCTCGTAGCAGCGGCCCGACAGCACGAGCGCGTCCTGCTTCGCCGCGAGCTCACCGAGAAAGCGCGACGCCAGCGCGCTCTTGCCCATGCCCGAGCGCCCGTGGAGCATCACCACGACGAGCTTCTCGCGGCTCGAGGCGAACGCGCTCCGCAGCGCCTCGAGCTGCTCGCGCCGTCCAACGAACGAGATCTCGCTGGGCGTGGTGATGATGCTCGTACGCGCGCCTTCGAGCCGCGCGACGATCTGCTCACCGGTCGGGCGCTTCCGGGCCTCGGGCACGAGCAGGTCCATGGCCAGCTGCGCGAGGTCCTCGGGCACGCCGTCGAGATACGCGGAGGGCGGCAGCGGCGGCCCCTGCTGCTTCGCGAAGAGGATCGAGGGCGGCGAGCCGTCGAAGGGCAGCCGCCCCGTGAGCGCCTCGTAGAGGACGACGCCCACCGCATACCAGTCGGTGGCGGGCGTGGCGCGCAGGAACGAGGCCTGCTCGGGCGCCATGTAGGCCGGCGTTCCGGAGAGCGAGTCGTCGACGCCGTGCCCCGAGCGATCGGCAAAGTCGGACGCGACCCCGAAGTCGAGGAGCACCACGCGCCCCTCGCGCGTGACGATCACGTTCGGCGGCTTCACGTCCCGGTGGAGCTTGCCTGCCGCGTGGATTGCACCGAGGCCGGCGGCGAGCTGCCGAAAGGCGTCACGGAGACGCGCGACGTCGCGGATCGCGAACTGCTTCACGGAGGCCGGGGCGTGCGCGTGCATCGAGGTCATCCTCGGTTCGCCGGGGCCCGGCTTCAGCGAATCGAAGTACGACGGACCGGCGAGCACCGTCTGGTGCAGACCGGCACCGACCCCCGTGCCGAGGAGTGGCGCGGGCGGCGCCATCGTCAGCGACGAGTGCACCCAGGTCATGAGATCGACGCCGTCGATCAGCTCCATCGTGAAGAACCACCGATCGTGCTCGCTGAAGAGCTCGTACAGCTGGACCACGTTCGGATGGCTGATGTCGGCCAGGGAGCGGAACTCGCGCTTGAAGCGGAGCAGGGCCTCCGGGTCGAGGTGCACCATGGTCTTGAGCGCCACGGTCTCGCCGCGCACGAGGTCGCGCGCACGATGGACCACTCCCATGCCGCCCGCCCCCAGGCGACCATCCACCTCGAATCGCTTCGTTCCGCGAAAACTCAGGCTCCCTTGCATCGCCCTGCGCCTACCCCCCAGGGCGGATGAGAGGGTACCCCAATCGCGAGCGAGCCTCACGTAGAATGGCGGGCATGGCGGCTGACCCGATGCGCAGCCTGGTGGACGTCCTGCCAGGTGCTGCGTGCTTGCATCGCGACGGTCACGTCGTGCATGCGAACCGCGCCTTCTCGACCGCGCTCGGATACCGCGATCCCGCGGAGCTGGTCGCGCTCTCGATCGCCTCGCTCGTGTGCGCCGACGGGCGGGACGTGTTCGACACGCGGTGGCGCGAGCTGTCACCCGAGAAGCCGAGTGCCGAAGCATTGCCGGTCGGATGGGTGGCACGCGACGGCTCGGTGGTTCGCATGCGAACCACCGCCGCGCGCGTCGACTTCGAGGGCGCCGCGGCCATCATCGAGCTCGGTCACGACATCGGTGACGCGCGCTCGCGCAACGCGCGCGTCGCCACCACCGACCGCCTCGCCTCGGTGGGAACGCTCGCCGCGGGCGTGGCGCACGAGATCAACAACCCGCTCACCTACGTGCTCGCGAACCTCGACTACATCCGCGAGCAGCTCGAGGTCCATCGCTCCAAGCTGCCGCCAGCGGCGTTCACCGAGCTCGATGACCTCGCCGCCGAGGCCAAGGTCGGCGCCGAGCGCGTCGCCCGCACCGTGCGCTGCCTGCGCGTCTTCTCGCGCATCGACGAGGGTCGCCGGTCGCCGCTCGACGTCAGCCAGGTGGTCGAGGCGGCGCTCGCCCTCGCATCGAACGAGATCCGGCATCGGGCGCGCGTACTGAAGGTGTACCGACCCGTGCCGCTGGTCCTCGCCGACGAGGCGCGCCTGACGCAGGTGTTCTTCAGCCTGCTCATCAACGCGGCGCAGGCCATCCCCGACGGCCACGCGGAAGAGAACCAGATCGACGTGAAGACCTGGACCGACGACGGGCGTGCAATCGTCGAGATCCGCGACAGCGGCGGCGGGATCCGTCCCGAGTACATCTCGAGGATCTTCGATCCGTTCTTCACGACGAAGCCGCAGGGCCTGGGCAGCGGCCTCGGCCTCGCGATCTCCCACGGCACGGTGGAAAGTCTGGGCGGTGACATCGTCGTCGAGAGCACGGTCGGCCTCGGAGCGACGTTCCGCGTGATCCTTCCGGGAGCCGCCAACGTCGCGATCGACGCGCGCGCCACGCCGCGGGTGTCGACGGGTCGCGGCCGGAGCGGCAAGGTCATGGTCATCGACGACGACGCCGCCGTCGGCGCCGCCATCCGCCGCGCGCTGGGGCGCCGCCACGACGTGATCACGACCACCAACGCGCAGGAAGCGCTCGACCGTATCCGCGGCGGGGAGCTCTTCGACATGATCCTGTGCGATCTGATGATGCCGCAGCTCTCCGGCATGGACCTGCACGCCGAGCTCCTCGGAACGGCCCCCGATCAGGCCGATCGCATGGTGTTCATCACCGGCGGTGCGTTCACGATCACGGCCCGCGAGTTCCTCGACCGCGTCACGAACGAGCGCTTCGACAAGCCGTTCGACGCCTCGCACCTCCGCATGCTGGCCAAGACGATGGTCAACGAGCGGCCGCCCGCCTCCCGCAACCCTAGAGCGTAGCGAGCAGCTCGGCGATCTGGGGGAGGCCGAGCACCTTCTGCGGGATGCCCGCGCGGACTGCCGCGCCCGGCATGCCGTACACGACGGCGGTCTCCTGCGACTCGGCGATGACGAGGCCGCCTGCATCGCGAATGGCGCGTGCGCCCTCGACGCCGTCGTCCCCCATGCCGGTGAGGATCACGCCGACCGCGCGCGCTCCCGCGGCGGCGGCGACGCTCTTCAGGAGGCGATCGGCGCTGGGCACGTAGCGATCGTCGCCCTTGGGCGCGCCCACGGTGATCTTCAGCTCCACCCCGTTCTGGTGGACCTCCATGCAGTGGCGGCCCGGACACACGAAGCCCGTGAGCTTGCCGAGGCGATCGCCATCGACCGCCTCGCTGGTCCGCACGGCGCCGCGCTTGTCGAGGCGCTCGGCGAAGGTGCGGGTGAACTTGTCGGGCATGTGCTGCGCCACGACGAGGCCTGCCGTGCTGGTCAGCGGGATCTTGGAGAAGATCTCGAGCAGCGCCGAGGGACCGCCGGTCGAGCTCGCGATGGCGATCACGTGCTTGGGCGCGATGTACGCGGAGGCCGCGCGCATGGCGGTCGAATCGGGGAACGACGGCCGCCCGTCAGCGTTGAAGTGTCCGCTGATCTGCCGCCGCGAGATCGGCGCCGCGGGCGAGAAGTTCGTGCGCAGCTGCCGCACCAGCAGCACCTTCTCCAGGATCTGGTCGCGGACGTCGGTCGCGTCGGGCGAGATCTGCGCAGTCGGCTTGGCGACGAAGTCGAGCGCGCCGAGCTCGAGCGCCTTGAAGACGTTCTCCTTCTGCGAATAGGAGGACACCACGATCACCGGGGTCGCCTGGCGCGACATCAGGATGCGCAGGAACGTGAAGCCGTCCATGCGCGGCATCTCGAGGTCGAGCGTGATGACGTCGGGCTTGAGAAGCGTGGCGAGGCGGAGCGCCTCCTCGCCGTCGGCCGCCTTGCCGACCACCTCGACCTCCGGGTACGACGCGAACACGTCCGCGATGTTCCGGCGGTTGTACGCGGAATCGTCGACCACGAGGAGCCGGATGGGAGGTTTCGTCACGGGTTTCCGGGACTGCCGAGCATCGGCTTGCGATACACGAGGTCCTCGCTCAAGTGTAACAGCTCGAAGGCGGTCGAGACATTCAAGAGCGACTCGGCGTGACCGAGCAAGAGCACACCACCCGCCACGAGGCGATCGTGGAACATCTCGATGACCCGCTTCCGGCTCGCGCCGTCGAAATAGATGAGGACGTTGCGGCAAAAGATGACGTCGCAGCGGCCCACGAGGTGCGTCCGCTCCTCGTCGAGGAGGTTCATCTGTCCGAAATGGCATAGCGCCCGGACCTCCGGCGCCACCCCGAACGACTCGCCGGTCCCGCCCGCGCGCTGGAACCAGGCGCGCTTCGACTCCTCCGAGGTGGTCCGGAACGACGTCGGCCCGTAGACCCCGCGGCGCGCGGCGCTGATGCATTTCTTCGAGAGATCCGAGCCGAAGACGCGGACCTCCCACCCCTCGAAGAGCCCGCTCTCGAGCACGAGCATCGCGATGGTGTACGCCTCTTCGCCCGTGGAGCAGCCCGCGCTCCAGACGTGGAGCCGCCGTCGCAGCTTGCCGCGCTCGGCGAGCATGGGGAGGAGCTCGTTCCGGAAGGCGCGGAGCTGATAGTCCTCGCGGTAGAAATACGTCTCGTGGGTGGTGAGGAGCTCCGAGGCCTCTTCCCACTCCTCCTGCGCGAGCGGGCTGTACTTGAGGAGCTGGTAGTAGTCGCCATAGGAGGTCAGGCCGCGCACCGTGAGGCGCTCGCGCAGCCTCCGCTCCAGCGAGAGGCGCGACTCCGTTCCGAACCAGATGCCGAGGCGCTCGCTGACGAGGTCGCGCAGCAACCGGTACTCGTCGGCGCGGAGGACGGCCTCGCCGAGGCCTGCTCCGAAGAGCCTGCGGGTCACGCGTCGCCCTCGCCCGAGGAATCGCGGCGCGCGGCGAGCGCGGCCATGATCGCGTTGCGGACCTCGGCGCTGCGCTCGCGATCGAGCTGCGCCCGCAGCAAGCCCTCGGCGTCGACGCCGCCCTCGTGGCCGAGGAGCTCGGCGGCGTAGCGGCGGACCGCCTCGGCGTCGTGCTCGAGGGCATGGGCGAGCGCCGCGATGGCGCGCTCGTCGCCCGTGTTGGCGAGCGCCGCGAGCGCGAGCTTCGCCACCTCGTGATCGGGGTGGTCGGCGGCGCCCATGAGCGCATCCACGCGCGCCTCGACCGCGACCCCACCCACCACCTCCACCGCCGCCGCCGCGACCGCCGCTTCGCGTGAGCGCAAGAGCGGCCGCGCGGCCGCGAACGCGCGCTCGGGGTCGGCGTCCTTCAGGGCGCGCAGCACCGCGCCGAGGCGGATCGAATCGCGCGTCGTCGCGGCGAGGAGCGCGAGCTGCTCGCCGCGACCCAGTCGGCCGAGCGCGCGGATCGCCGCGTTCGCGACCACCGGCTCCTCGTCGGCGAGCGAGAGCGTGACCGCGACCGCAGCATCCTCGCCGCCGATCGCCGCCAGCGCTTCGATGGCGCCGCGGCGCACCGCGGCGTCGCGATGGGAGAGCGCGCTGGCGAGGAACGCCGCGTCCTCGGGCTTCGTCGCCTTCGCCCGCGCGAGCGCGCCGAGCACGATGGTGGCGGTGAGCGCGCCGTCACCGCGGGGATCGATCCCCGCCGCTGCCGCCCGCGCCGCATCGAGGTGCCGCGCGGCGATGGCGAGGAGCGCGGCGTGGGCCGCGCCCGCGACCTTGGGATCGGCGCTGGAGACGTGCCGCGCCACCGCCTCGAGGTCCGAAGGCCCGCCGACGATGGCGAGGCTCTTCAGCGCGGGCGCCACCACCTCCGACGAGGGGTCGACCAGCGCCTCGCGCACCGCCGCCAGCGGGGTGGGCACGCGCGACGAGAGCTGCGGCAGCATCGAGATCGTCGCGCCGCGCAGCGAAGGCGCGCCGGTGCGCCCCGCGACGAGCAGCGGCTCCACCGCATCGTCACCGAACAGACGGAGCGCGGCCTCCGCGCGGTCGGCCACGGCGTCGTCGGCGAGGGCATCGGCGATGAGCGCGACGTCGTCGGGATCGCGGATCAAACCGAGCGCCAGCACCGCCGCGCCGCGGCCGGTCGGATCCGAGTCACCCCCGCGCGCGAGCTTGCGCAGGCGGGCGCGCGCCGGGATCGAGGCGCGGAGGGTCTTCGCCGCAATCTCGAGCAGCTCGTCGTCGCCCCAGCCTTCCTCGATGCTCCTGCCGAGAGCGATCGCAGCCTCGAGCGAGAGCGTCGGGCTGGGGTCGGCGCACGCCTCGGCGAGCGCCCGCACCGCGCGCGGTACCAGGCTTCCGCCTGCCGCCGCGATCGCGGGCCGGCGCAGCAGCGAGTCGGAGAAAAGCGGCTCGAGCGCAGCCCACGGCACATCGGCCCCGAGCTTGCGCAGCGACTCGAGCGCGGCGAGGCGCGCCGGCGTGGTCCCCGAGGCGAGCAGCTTGGTCAGCGCGATGGTCGCGAGCTCGCGGGCCTCGTCGCCGGCGAGATCCGCGCGGCCCAGCCCCTCGGTGGCCGCGACCACCACGTTGGGATCGCCGTCGGCGAGGCACTTTGCGAGCGCCCGCATGCCCGAGAGCGTGGGCGCGCCGGCGAGCATCTCGACCGCGAGCTTGCGGCCGTCGGCATCGAGCCGCGAGAGCGCATCGATGGCGCCCGGCACCGCGTCCGGTCCGATCGACACGAGCGCCTCGACCGCGGCGTTGCGCAGCCCAACGTCGTCGCGATCGCCGAGGACGCGCGCGATCGCGAACACCACCGCGGTGCGGGGCTCGACGCGCGCGGCGAGGGTCGCGGCCTCCTTGCGCACGCGCCAGTCGGCATCCCCCAGGGCGACGAGCAGCAGGTCGCACGAATCGGGCGCGGGTAGCGCCGGGATCTCCTTGGTCGCGAGGCGACGTACCTCGGGCTCGGGATCGGCGAGGCGCTGGCGCACGCTCGCCACGCGTTCGCTCGGGACGCGAACGCTCACGGGCTACCGAAGCGTCGGTCGGGCACCGAGGCCGGGTCGGTGACGCTCGCCACGGCGTCGGCGATGGCGCTGAAGGCGCGCACATCGAGCACGAACACGAGGCCTCCGCCGTACGATGCGACGCCCTCGATCCCGCGCAGGTCATCGCCTGCGCCGAGCGCCGGCGCGGGCCGCATCTCCTCGCCGCCCGTGCCGAACACCTCGGTGACGGCGTCGACGACGAGCGCGACGAAGCGTCCCGCGGCCTGCACCGGGGTCGGCTCGTGCGCCGCCGAGCGCGCGCGCGGCGTGACGTCGATGATGATCCACTTGTTCTTGCGGTGGGTCTGGCTGCTCCCCAGACCGAAGCGAATGCGGAGATCGATGACGGGAACGACCTCCTCGCGGAACGAGGCGACGCCGCGCACCGCGATCGGCGCGCGCGGCAGCTCCACGACGTCGAGCGGATTCACGATCTCGCGCACCGCCTCGATCCGCACGGCGTAGGCCACGTCACCGACCAGGAAGCCGACGAGGTTCTTCGTGGGGTCGTGTCGCTGCCTGGGCATGAGCGCGGATTCCGGGGAGTTCAGGCGAGGAAGAGCGGCGCGAGATCGAGGAGGAGGAGCACGGCGCCTCCGACGGGCCGGCCGAGCCCGACGACGTGCGGCGGCTGCTCGGTGCCGAGCACGTGGGGCGGCTCGATCTCGCTCTCGGCGAGGCGATAGACCTGGAGCACCTCGTCGACGAGGAGCCCGATCAGCTCGCCTGCGGCGTCGACGAGGAGGATGCGGCTCTTTTTGTCCATCGTGAAGCTGCGCGTGAGGCGGAAGCGGCGCTTCAGATCGACGACCGTGACGAGACGGCCGCGCACGCTCATCACGCCGACCACCTCGGGGTCCGCGCGCGGGATCTCGGTGATGGGCAGCGGCTTGAGGATCTCGACGATGTTGCCGATCTGGATGGCGTACGCCTCGGTGCCCAGCATGAACGCCAGGTACTCGGCGCGCTTGCCGAGCTCGTCGGCGCGCTGGAGCGCCGAGCGCCCCTCACCGCGACGCGCGAGGAGGGCCTTCACGAGAGACCTCCGTCGGCGGCCTTCGCCGCCCGGCCCCCGGCTTCCAGCGTGGCGTGCCGGCCATCGGGACTGGCGAGCACCTCGTTGATGAGCGCCGCGGCGTCGAGCACGAGGCCCACGCGCTGGTCGCCGAGCTCGGTGGCGCCGGCGAGGCCGCGCGCCTTCTTCAGCGACTTGCCGAGCGCCTTGATCACGATGTCCTGCTGGCCCACGAGCTTGTCGACGATGAAGCCGACCCGTCGCTCGGCCACGGTGGCGACGATGCAGTAGCTCTTCGCCTTGCGGCCGGGGCGTACCTCGGGCGGCTTCGGGGTCGGCGCCGACTCGTTGATCCACACGCCGGGCCGGTAGCCGTCGAGCTGGAACAGCTTCGCGAGGCGGACGATGGGCAGCGTGGCGCCGCGCTGGGTCATGACCTCGCGGCCCT
The DNA here is from genome assembly GCA_043732195.1 of Polyangiaceae bacterium. Classification (GTDB taxonomy): domain Bacteria; phylum Myxococcota_A; class Polyangia; order Polyangiales; family Polyangiaceae; genus Labilithrix. The sequence continues at coordinate 2,121 of JAYTHX010000466.1, read as the reverse complement.
CGAAGGTCTTGATCATCGCGTCGTCGAAGACGATCGCCTCCTCGACGCTCGCCAGCGGCATGCAGAACGTGCGGCCCGCGACCTCGAGCATCAGCACGCTGATGATGGCGAGCGTGATGGGCAGCGTGATCGTCATCTTCGTGCCGATGCCGACCTCGCTCGAGATGTCGACGACGCCGCCGAGCTTGCTGATGTTCGTCTTGACGATGTCCATCCCGACGCCGCGGCCGGAGAGCGCGGTCACGTCCTCGCGGGTGGTGAAGCCGGGCTGGAAGACGAGCGAGAGGATCTCCTTCGAGCTCATCTCCCGGGCCTCGGCCTCGGTGACGAGCCCGCGGCGCAGGGCAGCGGCGATGATCACCGCGGGATCCATGCCGCTGCCGTCGTCCTCGATCTCGAGGACGACGTGGTTGCCCTTCTGGAAGGCGTTGAGCGCGATGGTGCCGACCGGCGGCTTGCCCACGCGCATGCGCTGATCCTTGTCCTCGATCCCGTGATCGATGGCGTTGCGGATCATGTGCATGAGCGGATCGGAGAGCTCCTCGACGATGAGCTTGTCGATCTCGGTCTCGGCGCCGGTGATGACCAGGTTCACCTGCTTGTCGTGCTCGCGCGAGATCTGGCGGACGATGCGCGCGAGCTTGTCGAAGACCTGCCCCAGCGGCACCATGCGCACCTCGAGGATGCCGTTCTGCATCTGGGCGAGGTGCCGGTCGAACGAGCGGTGGAGGCGATGGAGATCGGGCGCGATCTCCTTGAGGTCGGGGTCGAGCCGCACGCGCTCGGAGAGGCGCGCGACGACGCCGCGCACGATGGCGAGCTCGCCCACGATGTTCATGAGGTGATCGAGCTTGCGGATGTCGACGCGCACCGTCTGGGTGACGCTGCGGAGCGTCAGCTCGCGCTCACGCGAAGGACCGCCGCCACCGCCACTGTTGCTGCCGCCGCTGCCCGACGGTCCTCCGGGCGGGAACGTGCCCGCCGCGACCGCAGGCGGAAACGAGGCGGCGGCCACGGGCGGGGGCACCGAGGTGCGCGTCGTGACGCCGTTGATCTCGTCGAGCAGCGCGTCGCCGCCGGCCGTGGTCGGAGGATGGTACGAGTCGACGAATCCGGCCTCCTGGGAGAAGGACGGCGGCGGGATGCTCGCGGCCGGGTTCGGCGAGCCGTCGCGCCGGCGCACCTCCTCGACCGAGATGTTCGGCCCCGCGACCGCGCCGCGCAGCACGCCGAGCGACGCGCGGCTCGCGACGAGGATCTCGAGCTCGACGCTCTCCGCGTCGCCCCCCTCGCCCGTGGGCAGGAACGTGATGATCTCGCCGTGCGGCCGCGTCTTCGACTTCAGGTCGTCGAGCGCGGAGTCGATGGTGGAGAGCTGGAACTGCACCCGCAGCCGGTAGAGCGAGAGGCCGGCCTGGAGGTTCGTGCGCAGGCGATGCTCTTCGTACTCGGTGAGCACGCCGAGCAGGCCGGGATCGAGCTCGTACTGCGCGACGACACTTCCGCCGCCGCCGCCCTTCTGCTGCGCGACCTGACCGAGCGAGGCGAGGAGCGCCTTCACCTCCTGCGCGGGCTCGGGCGCGTCGCCCTTCGCGGCCGCGAGGATGCGCCCGTACAGCTCGACGGACTGGAACAGCAGATCGAGCACCTGTGACGTGAGCTCGATGCGCCCGAGCCGGAGGTCATCGAGGAGGTTCTCGAGCTCGTGCGAGAGGCCGCTCATCATGGCAGCGCCGAAGAGGCCGGAGAGGCCCTTCAGCGTGTGCACGGCGCGGAAGACGTCGTTGACGAGCTCGGCGTCGCTCCCGCCACGGCGGCACACCTCGTCGAGAGCGAGCAGATCGCGGCTCAGGCCGTCGACGATCTCCTGGGCCTCGGAGAAGAACTCCTCGCGCGCCTTGTCGCCGGCGCTCTCGCCTCGTCCGCCTCCGCCACCGCCCGGGTGCTCAGCCATGAGGGCGCTCCGAGGGGACCGCGAGGAGCCGCGCGCAGGTCTCGCGGAGCAGCTCGGGGTCGAACGGCTTGGGGACGTAGGCATCGGCGCCGAGCTTGCGGCCTCGCTCGACGTCCCGCTCGGTGGCCTGCGTGGAGATGATGACGAGCGGCGTGGTCCTGTAGTGC
>JAYTHX010000465.1:0-24389 GCA_043732195.1 Polyangiaceae bacterium | reverse complement strand
GCTCGCCCGGATGAAGCGCCTCGTCGGTCTCGAGCCCGGCGCCCGCCAGGCTCACATCGGTGACGACCGCCGGGCGCACCACGCCCGACCGCTGCGAGAGCAGCTCGACCGCCAAACGCACCGCCCGCCGGTCGCGCGTCCGGAAATGTGCCGCCGACGAGGCCAAGGCAGGAGGAGAGTACCACCCGGCCGTCACGCGTTGGCGTTTTCCAATCCGGGTCAGGTAGGATGGAAGTCGAGCGTCGGCGGGTTACGGGGCAGGCGAAAAAAAATGAGCCAGGATACGCGCAAGGACAAACGCGCCAAGGTCGTCAGCCTCAACGTTCGCTACAAGAGCGCGACGGTCGACGAGTTCATCGAGAACCACTCGCACGACGTCTCGAAGGGTGGCCTCTTCGTCAAGACGCCGACGCCGTTCCCGCCGGGCACGCTGCTGAAGTTCGAGATCCGTCTCGCCGGCGACAAGAGCGTGATCTCGGGCGTGGGCCGCGTCGTCTGGAAGCGCGAGCCGACCCAATCCGGCGCCGAGAAGCCCGCCGGCATGGGCGTGAAGTTCATCAAGATCGACGACTCGTCGCGCGCCATCATCGATCGCCTGATCGCGCAGAAGGCCGACGCCGGGAGCGCATACACGTCCGAGCAGCCCGTCGACGAAACGAGCACGCACCCCTCGACGCTGCGGGGCCTCACCGCGGCGCAGCCCGCCGAGCCAGGACCGCCGCCCGGTCCTTCGCCCGTCACTGCGCCCGCGCCCGCGCCCGCGCCCGCGCCCGTCGCGGGAGCCGGAGGCAAGCTGCCGGTCCCGCCCGCGGCGTCGCCGCCCGCCGGCCCTCCGCCGCCGGTCGCGCGGAACCTCGCGACGGCCGGCACGCTCGCCGGTCCGCGCCCCAGCATCCCGAACGCGCCGCCCTCGTCTCCGGCCCTTTCTCCGTCCGCGCCGGGCTCGAAGCCCGCGCTCGGTGGCGGCCTCGCCGCGGCCAAGCCTCCGCCGCCGCGTCCCGTCGGTCTGCCGCCCGTGCCGCCGAACACGAAACCCGGGACCGTGCCCGGCGTCGGGATCCCGCAGGGGCCGGCCGCGGTCGTGCTCGCGGCGACCGGGAGCGCGCCGGCCTTGCCGGTGGGCAAGCCGGCGTCCGAGCCGAAGCTCGGCGGGCCGCCGCGCCCGCCGCCGCCTGCACGCAAGGCCACGATGATGGGGATGGGCGCGCAGTCGACGCCGCCGCCGCCCAGGGCCGACGGCTCATTGCCCCCGCCGACGCCCCCGCCGCCCGCCGCGGGCACGCCCCCGCCGGCCGCTGCACGCGCGACGCTCGCGGAGCCGATGTTCCCTCGCCTCGATCCCGAGATCGGCACCGAGCCCGCGCGCGATCAGACGGTGATGAAGCAGGCCGCGGAGCTCCTCGAAGAGGCGCTCAAGGAGGCCGGCGGCTCGCTCGACGAGATCGGGCAGAATCCTCTCTTCCAGACCGGTGACGTCGCGCCGAGCGCGAAGCCCGGCGCCGTGAAGGCCGAGCAGTCGGGCGACACGATGATCATGGCGTCGCCGATCGGGACGGGGTCGGTGCCGGCCTCGCCGCTGGGCGCCGACCCGGCCGAGGCCTCCACGGTGCGCGCGGGCTCGCCCTCGCAGCCGCTGATCATCGACTCGCCGGCGCCGAAGTCGATCCCGTCGCCGGCGGTCTCGCCGCCGAGCTCGCGTCGCCTCAGCGACGACCTCGAAGGCTCGAGCAAGAAGAAGGGCGGCAGCGGCGCGCTCATCGGCGTGCTCCTCGTCGTGCTGCTCGGCGGCGGTGGCGTCGTCGCGTGGCAGATGGGGCTGCTCTCGAGCGTCGTCGGTCCGCCGAAGACGACCCCCAGCGCCGCGACCACGCCGCCCGCGACGACGACGGCGGCACCGAGCGCGGCCACCAGCGCTGCGCCCGCGACGAGCACCACCGCGGTCGAGGCCGCGGATGCTGCCGTGGCGCCGGCCGTCGATGCCGCGGCCGCGGTCACGCCTGTCGTCACCCCCGAGGTCGACGCGGGCAAGGCCGGCACGAACACGACGACGGCGCCGAAGCCGCCCGCGCCGCGTCCCCCGCCGGGCCCGCGCCCGGCGCCCGCACCGAAGCCGCCGACCCCGCCGGTCGAGACCACCGAGGCGCCTCCCGCGCCCGCGCCCGCGCCGACGCCCACGCCGGCACCGACCCCCGCCCCGCCGCCCACCCCGACCACGCCTCCGATGGAGCCGTGGAGCCCGCCGTAGGCCGCGCGCGGCCGCGCGTCGGCCGCGCGGTGAACGTCGACGTCAGGCGCGACGCGCTCGCGTCCTGCGACCTGCGCCACATGCGGATGGCGCGCCCGGCGACGGGCTGAGCATCACGGGGACGGCGGCACGGTCGAAGCGCTGCGCCTCGAGGTCGGCGGCGCAGCGGCGCACGGCTGCGCGAAAGCGCTCGAGGTCGAAGCCGTGCGCGGCGCCGGAGTCGGCGGGCGAGGCGTCGAGCTTGGCGAGCGCGCGGGCGAAGAGGCGCGCGGCGGGCCCGGGCGAATGCATCGCCAGCAGCTTGTGCAGCGCGGCGGCGACCTGGATGAGGCCCTGGAGGAAGAGGCGCTCCTGCGCGTCGAGCGTCACGCGCCAGCGCTCCTCCCAGGCCTCGTGGGCCTCGAAGAACGCCCCGCGATCGAAGAGCCGAGCCCCGCGCACGAACTCGCCCTCCGTGCTCACCGCGGCGTGTCTGGCACGCGTGCCGCGCCTTCGCAAGCTTGGCGCGTGCGGTTCGCTGCGGTAGGTTGTTCGCGTCTCTCCGACGTCGTCTAATGGCAGGACAGAGGATTTTGATTCCTCTTACGAAGGTTCGAATCCTTCCGTCGGAACCACTTGAGTCTTCATCGGAATCCGCCGTGTCGTCACCCACGGCGACCGCGAGTTTCACCCACGTTTTCACCCACCCGAGTCCTTGGACCAGGTCGACGAGGGAGCCAACATTGAGCTCCTCGAACTGCCGCGCGGCCCGGCGGTAGCGGTCCACCATCGTCATCGTCTTGTGGGCCGTGCGGTCGCGGATCCACGTGTCGTTCTTCCCCTCAGCGAGGGAGACCGTCACGAACGTCGCCCGCAGGTCGTGTGCGCGCATCTTTCCGGTGTGCTCCGTGGACTCGAAGAGCTCGGTGCGGGTCACGCCCGCGAGCTTCAAGGCGTCGCGCAGACGCGTCGCGATCCACACCTTCGACTTCTCGTCGGCGGCCACGTCGATGAACGGGCGCTTCTTCGTCTTGCCATGGCGCTCCTGCCAAATGCGCATCGCGCACGCGACGTCGGGCCGGATCGCCCACATGCGCGGGTCGTTCGTCTTCGTCTTCGTCGCGGTGAAGGTGCCCTCGTCGAGGTTCCACTGCGACCACTCGGAGTCGACGAGCTCGGAGACGCGCATACCCTCGCGATCGAGGATGCCGAAGAAGAGGCGGTCGGCCTCCGCCACCTCTGTGCACGCAAGGAGCTTCGCCTCCTCGCGCGGGAAGACGCACGTGTAGTGCCGTTGTGACTCGATGCGCGGGAGGAACCCCTTGGGGAGTGGGCTGCTCTTGATGAGGCCCAGCGGCATGACTGCCAGGTTGAGGACCCGTGCGATGATCTGCGCCACGTGACGACGAGTGGCCGAGGCTTTCACGCGCTCGGCGGGCAGCTTCGACATCACGAGATCGGCGTGAGCCTTCTCGAACGCCGCCACCGGGACGTCCTTGACATGGGGATAGATGTAGCGCTTGAGCCGTGCGCGCTCGATGCCGAAGTCGACCTTCCGCCGGACGTGGTCCGGGAACTTCTTGCGAAGCGCACCCGTGATCCACTCTTCGGCGACGTCTTCGAACGTGGAGAGCCCTCCGTCGGGAAGTGGGTGGAGCCCTTTCACGAAACCAGCAACTGCGGCGCGTACTCCGGCGAGCCTCTTAGCCGTCGTCGCGGCCGCCGCCTCGGTCGCCGTTGCCCGAACGAGGTCTCGACGGCCCGCCGCGATGAGCTGCTCGCAGAGCTCCGCGATGAGCGCGGCGCGCTCGACGGCCTGCGCCTCCGTCTTCGCCCACGGGATCCGGACCTCCATACGCTTCTTCCCGCCGAGGCGGACGCGCGCGTAGATGAGGCCCTTGTGCGTAACGACTCCGCCGCTCCTCGTCATCGCCTACCTCCCGCCGCCTTCTTGGTAATTGCGTCCATCAGACCCGCAACATCGTCGTCGTCCTCGATGATGGGCCCTGGCCCACGTTTCTCGAGGTAGGCGTCGACGTCGCGCCGGCGGGCGAGGACCTTTCGCCCTTCACGCACGCCCTTGAGGACGCCCTCGCGCACGAGCTTCAGGTGCCGACGGCGACCAAGCGGCGACGAGTCTTGGTCGACCCATTCGGAGGCGACCACGCCCCTCGCGACCTGCGCCTCGACAAGATCGGTGATCGCATCCGCGATCACACGCTTGGCGCGCGCGATACGAGCCTCGGGAGTGAGGTCGGCTACACGAATGGGGCGCGGGCTCATGGCGCGCTCCTTCTCGGGGTACCGACCGAGTCAAGCAGGCAGTACACAATGAACGCGCCAAGAGCGCCGCGGACACGAAACCATTCGCCGAGAACACGCTGGGCGGCAAAGCGCTCGTGCAGCTCACGCTCGAGCGCGACGCCTCCACGAAGGACCAAGGCGAGACGAAGAGCAAAGGGACATGCGGTTTGCAGATTGGCGATGCGCCGTCGCACGTCGCCGCTGGTCCGCCCGATCTTGACGTACTCCAGCGACCAGACACCAACGATGTAGACGAGCCCTTGTGGGAAGGACGTGGCGGTTCGATAGGCGAGCGACGCCCATCCGGCAAACTCGGCGTCCAGGTTCAAGTGGGCACCCTTCATGATCGCCCTCCTCGGCACCAAGCGATCGTCGTCGACAAGCCGGCCTCGACGGCCTCGGCCCAGGCCCGCATGGCGAGCTCGTGCGCGATCGCCTCGCGCTGCTTCGGGAGCACGGCCAGCATCGTGAGCGTCGCGAGAGACGCACGCAGGGTGCCCGTAGAGAGCTCCGCGAGGGCGAGGAACTGCGCGATCCACGGCGCGGTCACGAGCGCACCTCGTTGACGTTTCGTCGATACCGCGCACGACGGGCTTTTCGGTCGACGGTCATCGGGTCTCCTCCTCTGCAAGACGCCCCAGCGCCTTGGTGATGCGATCCTGGGCGGCGAGCAGGGCGCGCGTGGCCTCGTGTCGGTCCTCGGGACGAACTCCGCGCTCCTCGATCCAGTCGAAGCCTCGGCGTACCAACGCGAGGGCCCAACGCCATGTGCGACCACCCGCGCGGCTCGCGATGAGTGTCTCGTTGATTTCTTCGACGACCTCGATCGGCAGTACCTTGGCGAGCGCCCACGGGACCATCTTGTCGCCATGTCGGTACTCGTGGATCGTGCTCGGATTGACGCTGCAACGCAGCGCGATGGCGCGCGTCGAGCAGTTGTCGGCGCCGCGCTCCCACCGGCGGAAGAGGACGTCATCGAGGAGCTCGGCCATCTCCCGCCGTTCCTTTGCGCCGGGCTTCAGCGGTCCGCGTGCAGCGGCTCCAAGCCGCTCAGCCACCAGCGGCTTCGCGCCATTCGGAACGATGTCCGTTGATTGGGCATGCGATGAGTCCCAACGGTTCGGAGGCGACGTGCGACCACGGAACGGAGTTTCAGCCAACGCTCGTTGCGAGCGAAGGGCTTCCGCGCGGAGGTCCGCCGCGCCATGGTCTTGGTCCGTAGGAAGGTGTGGAAGGGAGCGACGCACGATGACGACCTCAGGAGCGAAAGGAACAGCAGGTGGGACGAGCGGACTGCGCGACGTTTCCGCGCTCGCGAATCAGCCCTCCGTTCCGGTCGACTTCGAACGCGCGCGGGCCGCTTCGACGGAGCTGCGAACGGTGCGTTCACTCGGCGCCTTGCCCTCGCCGGCGATGAGCCAGTCGAGCGAAGCACCGAGGACATGGGCGAGCTTGGCCACCGTCTCCGCGCTCACGTTCTTGACGACACCAGACTCGATCAGCGACGCATGGCCCTCGGTGGTCTCGGCGAGGCGATCGAGCTCACGTGCGGGCAGTTCTCCGAGACCGCGAAGCATCTCGATGCGCTGTCCGATGGGTGACGGAACACGTTTCGGCGGCATGGCTAAAACTTTAGCCGTGGATAATGAGTTAGTCAACGATGGTGGTTGATGAATCCCTTAGCCAAGGGCAACCTCCGGCCGTGGCAAAGGAAACGACCCTCGCGGACCGCGTGAAGTCGATTCTCGACGAGCTCTCGGAGCTCGAGGGGAAGGAGGTCTCGGCGCGCGAGCTCTCTCGCCGTGCGGGGTTCAAGTCGGAGTCGCACGTCGGCCTCCTCCTCCCGACCAAGGCCGGCCCACCGAAGGTCACGAACCCAACTCATGAGACGCTTCGTGCGATCGCCGACGTCGGGAACGTCGAACTCGAATGGCTGTCGTCCGGCAAGCCGCCACGGCGGCGTGGAGCCCAAACTGTCGTTCGCGACGATCGCTACGCCGCCCTCCCCGCGATCCGAAAGATGGCGGAGACGGATGGGTACCCAGTCGCGTTTGTCGCCTCGTTCGAGACCCACCTTGATCTCGACTACCAGCCGACGGCGAGTGATCTCTGGGACATGTTCAAACTTGCGTGGAGCTCAGAGCAACGTCGCCTTGCGAAGGAAGGCAATGCGCCGCCTCCGAAGGTACCCGACCGCGGCGTCGACCCTCTTGCGGGCCTCGACGATCCCCCCGTGCGTTCTGCACGAAAAAAACGCTGACATCTCGGCCTGCTGAGGCGCACCCCCCAGGGGTATTGCGGCCGCTGCGCGATGGAGCGTCCATCAATTCGTGGAGCAGCTGGAGTTCGAAGGCATCGCTGAGGCGCTCCTCCGCGAGGGAGGCCAGAATGACGATGATGCGCCACGGCTCGGCCGGCTCGTCGTCGCCCTCATGGGGAGTGGCGCGGTTGAATACGCCTCCATGCGCGCGCCGGGTGACGGTGCGCTCGTGCGCACCCACGACTCGTGGCGCATCTACTTGCGGCGCGGACTGTCGGATGAACGGTGTGCGTTCGCCCTCTGTCACGAGCTAGCGGAATGGTGGCTACGTGTGCGCGAGCGATACGAGGGCGAGGATGTCGAGCGGGCGGCGAACGGGATTGCCGCTGCGATCATGGCCCCGCGTCGTGCGTTTGTGCGCTCCCTCCGTGCGCACGGGCACGACTTTGCGGAGCTCGCCGCCGACTTCCGAACGACGGAAACCCACGTCGCACTGCGGGAGGCGGAACTCGCTCGGATGCCTCGCGCCGTCGTGTCGCCTGCGTTCGTGCGCGTTCGCGGTCCCGAGGAGTGGGTCTGGCCCGACGAAACCGTGCTGCGTTGCTGGGCTCGAAGTGTGGCACCTGGGCTGAAGAAGGTACGACTTACGGATGATCCGCGACGGATTGTCCTCGATGTCGAAAGCGTCGAGCTCGGTTAGTAGCCCCGCGCCCCTTTTTCCGTCGGCGATCTCAGCTGCGGTCTGACGCGCGACAGCGCCCGTTTCGACCCCCGATAGTCCTCCCCGGCCTGCTCGGTCTGTAGGCCCGAAGGAGTCGGGCAGCCGCCGCGCCAGCGTGCCTCGCCGCACGCCCGGGGAAATCGTCGCGGCGCTGTTGACTAAGTACTTAGCCATGGCTAAAATTTTGGTCATAGGTCGAGACGATGACTTGCACCCCTCTCCCCTCCGTTCCTGCGCTGCAGCGCAACGCCCCGCACTACGCGGAGGCGCCGCGATGAGCTGGTCACGACGCGCCCCGCGCAAGCGCTCTCCAATTCCCGTCTATCGCGGCTCCGCGGATGAAGCCCAGGCTGAGCGCATGGCGCAGCGCGCGCGCGAGCTTGCGCCGGTGCTTGGGTACTGCGGCTCCTGTGGCGTCATCGTCGACGAGGCCGCCGGCAAGCTCCACACGTGGGACTGCCCCGACGTACCGCCGGCGCGTCGACAGGTGCGCGCATGAGTGCCTGGCCGCGACCGTGTGAATGCGGACGCTCGTACAGTGCCTGCGATTGGCTCGACCTCGAGGGCGCGGGCCGCATGAAGACCGGCGACGACGGAGGTCCCGAGATCGACCTTCGCCACTGTCTCTGCCGCCGCATCATGGCCGTGCGGGTCGAGGACCTGGAAGACGACGCCCGCCTCGAGTTCGAGATCAAGCGGTCGAAGCGGATCGATCGCCACTACGAGGCGTCGTTCGCCGCTCTCAAGCTCGCCCGTCGCTACGAGCGCGAGTGCTCTCTTGCTGGCCGACCATGGAGTGACGACCACCGAATCAGCGCATGTCTCCGTCAAGTCGCCGCGTACCGCAAGGCGATCCACGCCCAGCGGCTGATGGCGTTCGGCGATGCCGATGCAGTCATTGAGGTCTGCCCACGCGAGGGAGCTCTGCGCGGCGGAGTGAGCAAACCGGTGCCGAGCGGTCACGAGAAGAACGCGGAGGACACGATGACGATGGGTAGCCGAGACGTTCAGATTGCAATCCGTAACGAGTACCCCGCCGTGGTCCAGTGCACGGCCGGCAACGATGCGACGTCGGCCTATCACTGGGAAGTCTCCGCCGCCGCGCACCGCCGGCTGGGCGACGTCCAGGCCGCTCCGAAAGCCGAGGGGTGCGCCGCTCGCCCGCAGACGCGGCACGCTCGGACGGTGTCCGCGTGAGCCCGCTTCGACTGCACGACCGCCTCGACGAGCTAGAGCGCGAGATCGACCGGTTGCGGCTCGAGGTCGTCGCCCGCGAACGTGAGGCGGGCGAGCTTCTCGACGGCGAGGACGCCTCCGAGCGCGCCGATCGGCTCGTGGCTGCAGCGCACCTGTTGCTCAAGGCAAAGCTCGATCTCCACTACGACGAGAGCAAGGCGGCGCGCGCGAGGAGTTGCCCGGTGCATGGCGACGCTCTCATCGTCTTCTGCGCAGATTGCAGCAAGGCTTGGAGCTTTCAATCCGCGAGGGTCATATGATGGCCCATCGCCGTGCAGGCCGCGGGTCGAGCGAGGGACGCCAGCGCGAACGCGCAGTGTACTGGCGGATGTTCCCAGGTTGCTGGGACGGTGTGAGCGAGTGGATCGAGGCCGTCGTCGAGCGCCGTCACGACGGTTGGGCGGCGAGCGGCTCCACGAGCTTTCCGAACCAGCGACGCGAGCAGTGGAACACACATAAGGTCTTTGCGAGCCGCGAGGAGGCTGCGCGCTTCTCCGCCGACTACGTCGAGGCCGCTGAGGCGCTCGTGGCGGCCGTGGAGCGCGGAGAGGTCCCGTTCTTGCCACATCGCGGGATGGCTGCCGCGTGTGACGCCGCCCTCGCGCAAGACGGGCGACTCCTCCAGCTCACCAGGCAGCTCGAGCAGGCGTCCAACAATCGCGCGCGATCGGTACGGCGGCGCGCGCTCGAAAATGCACGGCGCGACGCCACAACCGCCTGGCACAACGCGCACGACTGGCGCGATTTCACCGTCGCGAGGAAGGCCGCGTGAGCACGCGAGCGATGATCCTTGCGTCGTGGCGCATCGCGCAGCGACATGCCGACGTGCGCGGCGCGGTCACGCTCACCGCGGCGAGCTTCGCCGGTTACGCGCTTACGGCCTCTGGCGGTGACGTGGAAGCAGCCCGCCGCCTTGTGCCGGTGAGGAGCGAATCGTTTTGGGCGCGGGTGCAGGACGCGCTGAACCAGGTCTCTCAGGAAGAGGGCGTGCCCTTGCGCACCGCCGGAGGAAAACGACGATGAAGATCACGAAGATCCGGGTGAGTAACTTCATGGGCATCGAGGCGCGCGAGATCGCCGTGCCCCCTGCCGGCTTCGTCGCGCGCGGGGAGAACGGCCTCGGCAAGAGCAGCATCCTGCACGCCATTCGCAGCGCGCTCTCGGCTCAGAAGATCTCCCCCGACGCGATACGGAACGGCGCCGATCGCGCCGAGATCTTGATCGACATCGATGACGTCACGGTCACGCGTGTAACGACGCGGAAGTCGTCCACGGTCAGCGTCGAGCGGGGAGGGATGCAGGCGAAGAGGCCGCAGACCTTCCTCACCGACCTCGTGGGCTCGAGCCCGCTCGACCCGCTCGCGCTCTTTCTCGAGAAACCGAAGGACCGACGGGCGCTCATTCTTGCGGCGCTTCCTGTGTCGGTGAGCCTCAATCAGCTGCAAAAATACGCGCCTGACATCGCGGCGGACTTCGACGTCTCGGGCCACGGCTTGGAGGTCGTCGAGCGAGCGCGTCAGTTCTACTATGCGGAGCGCACCCTCGCGAACAAGGACGTCGCCGAGGCGAAGGCGACCGCGACGCGACTTGCGGACGAGGCCCAAAAGGCCTCTGCGGCGGTAACTCCGGGCCCGCTTCTGCCGGCCGACGAGGCGCATGCCGCGCTCGCTGTCGCCGAGCGCGAGCTCATCGCGATCGAGAACCGCGCCTCTGAAGCCTGTGCCGCGGAGAAGCGGACCGCCGGCCAGCGAGAGCAGATCGCGAAGCTCCGCGGCGAGGCAGACGAAATGACGTTGCGCATCTCCCAGTTGGAGGACCTCAAGTCCCTCGAGACTGAACTCGTCGAGGCAGACGAAAACGTCCGGCACGCTCGTCGCGTGCTCGCGGAGGCTGAGGCGGCTCAAAGCGCGATCCGCGAACGACACGCCGCCGCAGCGCGCTCGAACGACATCGTGCGCTCCTCCGTCGAGCGCGTGAACGTGATGCGCTCGCAGGCCGACGCTCTAGCCTCGGCACTCTCCGCTGCGACGGTCACCGATCCATCCGAAGCGGAGTTCACGGCCGCTCAAGCCAACGTCCGCACGGCACAGGCCGTGCTGGACCGCGCCTCCCTTCAGGCACGCGCGCTCGCCGCAGTGGCGGCCGTCGAGGCGGCGAACACCGTCCTCCGAACGCTGGAGGACGACGCGGCCGAGCTCGACGCGACAGTCCGCCGTCTCGGCAACGATGCGCCGCGAGAGCTACTCGCTGCGGCGGAGGGGATCCCGGGACTCTCACTCAGCGGCGACGAGGTGATGCTCGACGGCAAACGGATCGACGACCTGTGTGGAGCCGAGCAAATGAGCTTCGCCGTCGAGATCGCGAGGCGCGCCAATGCGAAGAGCAAAATCCTCGTCTGCGACGGTCTGGAGCGTCTCGACCCGGTGCAGATGGATCGGTTTGTCGCGATGGCCACCGCCGGAGGCTACCAGCTGCTCGCGACCGCCGTTTCTGCGGGGGCGATCGAGATCCGTGCCATCGAGGTTGATGACCACGCGGTCGCGGCGGAGTGAGCGACAGACGTTTGGGCGACCGAAAATAGAGAAGGAGAACGCGATGATGAATATGACACCGAAGACGCAGACACCCCAGGCGAATGGCACCGAGGCGAAGCCGGCCGCGACACCGACCGCAACGCCGGCCGGGATGGTTCTCGGGAGCGACGCCTACCGCGGCGCACTCGAACCAGGAACGGCGCGCGAGGCTTGGGACGTCGCCGAGATGATGGCCTCGATCGGCTACTGCGGTGTCACGAGCGCGCCCGAGGCGCTCGGTCGTATCATGACCGGCCGCGGCCTTGGCCTCTCGGCGATGCAGTCGCTTCGTGGTGTCTATACGGTGCACGGCCGTCCCGGCATCGACGCGGCGCTCATGCACGCGCTCTGCCTGCAATCGCCGCTCTGTGAGCGGTTCAGCTTTCTGCCCGAAGAGAGCGACGACACAAAGGCGACCTTCATCGCGAAGCGCCGTGGCGACGATCCCGTGAAGCACACCTTCACTATCGAAGATGCCGAGCGGATGGGGGTCGTCGATCGCGGTAAGGATGACAAGGCGAAGACGGACAACAACTGGAACAAGGTGCGAAAGGCGATGCTACGCGCACGCGCAAAGTCGGAGCTCGCCCGGATCGTGTTTCCCGATCTCATCTTCGGCATGTACAGCCGAGAGGAGATCGAAGCGGGCTTCGGGGACGCGGCCCGTGACCCGAACGAGATGGTCGGCGATATCCTCAGCGACGAGGAGGCCGCGGCAGAGCGCGCGCGAGGTGCCGCGACCTCGGTCATTCAGGCTGCGAAGCGTGACTATGCGGCCGAGGCGGAGGCCCTGAAAGTGCGCATTTCGGCCGCCACCACGCGAACAGATCGCGCCGAGGTGCGTGCAGCATTCGAAGCGTGGGATGGGATCGAGCCTTTTCGCACCCAGGTGAGCGATCTCTACAATGCGACCCGCAAGGTGGCGCCCGCGGGGGCAGCGCCAGCGCCCTCCGACCCCGCTGCGCCGGCTATCGCCACGGCAGGTCCCGGGCTCGTGCCCGAAGGGAACCTCTTCTCGAAGACCGAAGAGGGGAAGTAGATGAGTACGGCGTCTGGCCTCGAACGCGAGATCGAGTGTCCCGCATCGGCCGTGATCTCCACGGTCGTGCACGAAAGCGGGGTCGACGCCGACCGAGGCAACGAGATCCACGTCTTCTGCCGATCCGTCATCGCGGGAACGCCGCGGGCAATCGCCCTCGCGGCGCTCACCAACGCCGAGTGGCGGGAGACGTGCGAACAGATCGACTTTGCTGTCCTATGCGGCGGGGTGCTGCGGGTGCGCGCCGAGGTTGCATATCGGCTGAATGTCGAGACGGAGGAGATCACCGAGCTCGGCATGAATCTCGGCCGGCGCTACCCGCCGCGCGCGGCCAACGACGTCGACGGAACGAACGACTTCGAAGGATTCCTCCTAACGGGCATGCCGGTGGTCACGGACATCAAGACGGGGTTCTGGCCTGTCACGCTATGCAAGGACAACCCGCAGCTGAAGTTCCACGCGCGCGTCTTGATGCTCAAGCACGACGTCGACAAGGTGATGGCGCGCATCGCCTACATCGCGGTGGATGGGCAGATCGCGTTCGATACCCACGTCTTCACGCGAATGGAGCTCGATCTCTTCGGAGACATACTTGTCGAGCGACGGGCTCGAATCGTGCGCGCCAACGAGGCGCTCCGCTCCGGCCGCGTGGAGGTGCATGCGAATGAGCGGTGGTGTCGCTACTGCCCGGCGAAGGTCGCATGCCCCAAGTTCACGGCCCTTGCCCGCGCCATGCTGCCCGAGCTGCGCGACATCCATGCCTCATGGGGGAAGATGACGGACGACGAGCGCGCCGCCGCGTACCTGATGGCGGCTGAGGCAAGGGAGCTCGCGGAGCGCGTCGTGGAGTCAATGAAGGGGATCGCCCGCACCGAGCCGATCGCGTTGCCGAATGGAAAGGTCCTTCGTGAGACGTCGTCAGGCGTGCGCGTCGTCAACGCGGAGAAGGCGGGCCGCCGGAGACGTGTGGCGTGAGCGACGGTCCGATCACGAACCTGCAACGACTCGAGAAGCTTGAAGCCGTCGTGGCATCACAGGCCTCTCGCATCGAGGCACTCGAGCGGATCATCGGCGCACTCGCCGCCGTCTTCGGTGGGGGTGCCGACGCGGCCGACGACAGCGAACTCGACTCGAAGTTTGGCGACCCATCCGTGAAGAAGGATCCGACCGACCAATTCTGGCGCGGCGCGAGCTTCGTCAACAAGCGGCTGAGCGAGTGCCCCGCCGAGTACCTCGACGCCTTTGCCAAGTACAAGGACCTCTGTGCGAAGCTGAAGGAGAAGGATGGGAGCGAGGCCAAGAAGAAGTACGCCGCGTACGACCGCGCCGACGCTGCACGCGCTCGTGGATGGGCGCGTCGCATCCGCGGGGGCTGGACGTCGCCGCCCGTCGCACCGAAGCCGACGTTCGCGCTGAGTGGCGGCCCGTTCGGAGCAGGAACGTCGCGCTCATGGCGGGCCAACGGCGGCTCCAGCGGTTTTCTCCACGGAGCTCCTCGCGCTGCACCCTCGCCTCCAGTCCCCTTGCCGGCAGAGCCCCAACCGGAGCCGTGCGCGGACGACGATGACTTCCCCTTCGGCGCGAACGTGCGCGCGTCCGCGGCTGGGGCGGTTACGATTGCGGATCTCGACGACGACCCGCCGCTCTGACATCGAGACTGGAGAACCGACGGGTGATCAGCTCCGGGATGGCGGCGTTCGCGCACGCATGTGGCGCAATGGCTGAGGCGCGGCCGTCTGGAATCAATGCCACGCGCTCCTTCTTCCTCGATCTCGAGCGTGGCGCTGGACCCCTCTCGGGAGCAGCTGCTCCCTCGATCTGAGCGAACGACGTTGTCGTTCCGTCCTAGCTTTCGCACAGGCCTATTGCTCTCCCCAGCGTCCGACCGACAAGGAGCGCAGGATTCGGCGCCGTTCTTGCAGTCGGGATGCCACGATGACCGAGGGCCCGCCACGAGATCGTCCGCCCAGTGGGGAGACGGAGACGGAACCAAGGTTCGTGGCGCTCCTCCTGGGTGTTCGATGAAACCACTCCCGCGCTCCGCCGCGTTTCTATCGATCATCGTGGTCGTTTCCGCCGCGGCGGCTTCTCTCTCCACGCTCGTCTGGCGCGGGTCGTTCCCCCAGCCATCGTTCGGATCGGTCGGGAACAGCGTGCTCGCCGAAGCCCGCGGCTGGAGCGCTGCAACGCTGCTCGTCGCGATTCCGCTCGCCGTCATCTCCCTGCGGGCAGCAGGTCGCGGTTCGCTTCGCGCTCGGCTCGTCTGGCTCGGCGCGCTCGCGTACTTCGTCTACACGTACCTTGAGTTCGCCGTCAGTCCTCCCTTCACGGCACTCTATCTTCTCTACGTCGCCGCGTTCGCTTGCGCGATCCCCGCGCTCGTCATGGGGCGGCGTCGATCGATGTTGCCGAACTCCCGGTTGCGTTCGGCGACCGAGTTCCGCGCCGAACCATCGCGATCTTCTCGCTCCTCTTCGCCTCGCTGCTGGCCGCCGCCTGGCTCAAGGGCATCGCGAGCCGGACGCTTGCAGGTGCGTTCGGTTGGCCTGTCGGCGCGGACGCCGTCGGACACGTGGTCCATGCGCTCGACCTCGGCCTCCAGGTTCCGCTGGGGATCGCCGCTGGCCTCCTGCTTCTCCGCAATCGCCCGGCTGGCTTCGTCGTCGCAGCCACGATGCTCGTCAATTGGGTCTGTATGGCGGCTGCTCTCACGGCGATGGTCCTTTGCGGGGCCGCCGACGCCGGAACGAGCGCATGGTTCGCCGTGCCGTTCGCTCTCGTCTGGGGCATCGGAGTGATCCTCGCCGTCGTGTTCTTTCGGTCCGGCGTCGACGTCGCGAGCAGCAGTGTGCTGCTGCGAGCAAACTAGAAACAATGATCCTCATGATATCTTGCGCGCCCAGCCTTCAAGAAAAGCTTCCCGCGTGGTTGACGCGCACGTCCCTCGACGGCAACGCGGCTTGGCAATGGGTAGGCATCGTCTTGTTGGCGGTGTTGTCGTACGTCGGGGGCCTCGTCCTCGCCCAACTTGCTCTCGCTCTCGGACGTCGCGCGCTAGGGCCCAAGCGCGGCACGGGGGTGGCGGTCTTCTTCGACGCCGCGCGAAGACCGCTCCGAGTCCTCGTCGCGTCGCTCCTCTTCCGCGAGACGGTGGTAGCACTGCATCTCACGTTGGACGTTGAGTCGCTGATCGATCACCTCACGTTTGCGCTCATCGTCTTCACGATCGCGTGGTTTGCGGTTCGCGCCTTTCGGTCCAGTCTCGACTGGGCGTCGAGGCGCCTTCGTAGCGGACCGGAGCACGAGATCCGCCACCGGGTCCTTCGCACGCAATTGACGCTGCTGCGACCGATCGCGACGGCTGGCATCATCGTCGTCGCCAGTGGTGCAGTCCTGATGCAGTTTGCCTTCGTACGAAACATCGGCCTCTCTCTCCTCGCGTCCGCGGGGATCGTCGGCATCGTCGTTGGTCTTGCCGCGCAGAAGCCCCTGGCTGGCCTCGTAGGGGGGATCCAGCTCTCCATCACGCAGCCTATTCGGATGGGCGATACCGTCTTCATCGACAAGGAACTCGGCACGGTCGAGAAGATCCATCTGACGTACGTGGTGATACGACTTCGCGAGCAGCGTATGCTCGTCGTTCCCGTTTCACGCTTCTTGGACACGCCCTTCGAGAACTGGACCCTTGCGGCTCCCGATGTCATTGGCTCTGTTCTTCTTGCCGTCGACTTCACAACGCCCGTCGACAGCGTCCGCACCGCCCTCGCTCGGGCGTGTGCCGAGCACGACGCGTGGGACCACAAGACATGTTCGCTCGAGGTGACCGACGCGACGGAGCGAACCATGACGCTCCGAGCCCTCGTGTCGTCCTCGAACGCGGCAAAGAACTGGGCCCTTCGGTGCTTCGTTCGGGAGCGCATGATCGCCTTCCTGAGCAAGCTCGACGATGGATCGCACCTTCCGCACGACCGCGTCGCCTCGCTGGCCACGCCAATCGTGACTCCTCAGCTTCCGGTGCTCGCGCGAAGCGCCTGACGCTGAGACGCATACGCTGCACGAAAGTGCAACTCGTGCGTCTGCTCACACGATCCGGTTGTGGGTGCGCCTAAGAAGGCTGCCGTTCACGCCACTCCGCCAGGCAAGCATTGCACAATCCGCGTCCGACCATTGGTATGGCCGTTGCTTATGCTCGACCCATATGAACCTCCCCTCGTGTCTCAAGGCCTTCGGGCTTCCATGCGTAGGTGCCATGTTGCTTGCGGGGGCCGGCGCGTGTGCGAGGCAGGAGAGCATGCCATATCCCCAAGCTCCGCTTGTCACGTCGGCGCCGATCGCTCCCGCGCCCAGACCAACCATCGTGGTCTCCCCCAACGTCAGCGTGTCCGACGACATCGCGACGGCGTGCAGGCTCCAGTTCGACGACATCGGCAGCGCACCGAAATTCGACTTTCGACCAGAGCGCGATCGGCCCCCAGGACGTCGATATCCTTTCGCAGATTGCGAAGTGCGTGACCACGGGACCGCTCGCCGGGCGCGCGCTCGAGCTCGTTGGTCGAGCCGATCCTCGAGGCGAGAGCGAATACAACATGGCGCTCGGGGGCCGCCGAGCGAGTAGCGTTGGCGAGTCGCTGTCACGGCTCGGCGTCGAGAGTGCGCGCGTGACCCAGACCTCCCGCGGAAAGCTTGACGCGATGGGCCTTGATGAAGAGGGATGGAAGCGCGATCGCCGCGTCGACATTCTCCTCCGCTGAGCCGTTCGTCCTTCGGCGCGGCTAGCCACGGGCCGTCCGTGCGTTCGGCAAGAGACCATCGAATCGTGGTCGCGGGCCGCGTTGCGCCATGAACGTGCAGACCATCCCGCCTCCGAGACCACGCTTCCGCGAGCATCCGATCGAGTTCCTGCTCGCACTCTTCGGCGAGGTGAGGCCCGGCGAAGGCGCGACGGTCCTTCTGCTCACGCTCAACGTGTTCCTCATTCTCTCGGCGTACTACCTCCTGAAGGTTGCGCGTGAGCCGCTCATTTTGCTCGGCGGCGGAGCAGAGGTGAAGAGCTACGCGTCGGTGGGGCAGTCAATCCTGCTCGTCTTCGTGGCGAGTTCGTACGGATGGCTCGCGGCGCACGTTGGGCGCCTGATGCTCGTGTCGTGCGTGTCGCTCTTCTTCATCGCAAATCTTCTCGTCTTCTTCGGCCTTGGCAGTCTCGGCGTGCCGCTCGGCGTGCCTTTCTTCCTGTGGGTCGGCATCTTCAATGTCGTGACCATCGCGCAGTTTTGGAGCTTCACCGCCGACACCTACACCGAGGAACAAGGCAAACGACTCTTTCCGATCGTCGGCATCGGCAGCTCGGTCGGAGCGGTGGCCGGCTCGTGGATCGCAGCGCCGCTCGTGCGCGTCGGCTCGCCCTTCACCCTGATGCTCGCGGCTTCGGTGCTCCTCATCGCGGCCCTCGGGCTGACGGTCATCGTGCACAGGCGTGAGACGCGTGCGGCCGTGAACCACGTGAAGAAGGTCGAGGCTCCTCTTGCGCACGGCGACGCGTTCGCCCTGGTACTCCGCGATCGGTACCTGCTTGCCTTTGCGCTCCTCGTCCTCGTGCTGAACTTCGTCACGAGGAGCGGCGACTACGTACTCGACCGCATGCTTTTGGCGCAGTCCGCCGACCATGCGAAGGCGCTGGGGATGGCCGAGCCTGCATACATTGCTCAGTTCAAGGCGCACTACTTCCAACTCATCAACGTGATCGGTGTCGTGCTGCAGCTCTTTCTGGTGTCGCGCATCGTCAAGTACGTTGGGCTGCGCGTCGCCCTCGTGATCATTCCCCTGGCTTCGGTCGTCGGTTACGGGGCGACTCTGCTCGTTCCGATGATTGAAGTGCTCTTCGTGGCGCGCGTCATCGAGAGCAGCCTCGACTACTCGCTCTCCAATACCACGCAGCAAAGCCTGTGGCTCGTCACCACACGCGAGGCGAAGTACAAGGCGAAGCAGGTCATCGATACCCTCTTCAGGCGCGCCGGCGATACGATGTCCGCGGCGGTCGTTTGGCTGACCGTCCATTTTGCGTTCGGAACGCGAACGTTCCTCGCCGTCAACGTCGCCCTCTCGCTGGCCTGGGTCGGGCTCGCCATCATCGTGGGACGCGGATACATGCGGCGGAGTACAACCAGGAAGCCGCCCGCGACGTCACGACCCGGCGTCCCAGGTGAGCCAACGCATCGGCCAGACCTGAGCTCGATCCCCGCAACTCACCCGGTCACCGGGTGACAGCCGTGCGTCGAGCTCTGCGCGAAAGTGGGCATTGATGTCGCCGCGCGGACCCACGAGCGCGGGTGTTGCGGCCGTGACGGCGGGGGCGATGATCGCGCACCAAGTCGCCGGCAAGGCGGTCCGCGACGCACTCTTTCTCTCGAGCTTCAGGGTCGTGGATCTGCCGGCGATGATGGCCGGCTCGGCGGTGCTCTCGCTGGTTGCCGCCCTCTGGCTCTCCCGCACCATGGTGCGCTACACGCCCGCGAGGGTAGTGCCGGTGGCGTTCGCCGCGAGCGCCGCCGCGCTCTTTGCGGAATGGGCTATGAGCTTCGTCGCGCCGCGAGTCACGGCGATCGCGCTGTACCTGCACACGGCGCTCTTCGGCGCGGTCATGATCTCGGCGTTCTGGTCGCTCATCAACGAGACCTTCATGCCCCATTCGGGGCGACGTGCGGTGCGGTGGATCACCAGCGGTGGGACTGTCGGCGGGGTGATCGGCGGTATCGCCGCCTGGCGCGCGGCCGATCTGATCCAGATCCCGACGATGCTCCCGCTCCTCGCCAGCATCGATGTGATCTGTCTGTGGGGCACATGGCGACTAAGAGCCCTTCCTCCCGGTCCCCAGGCCGTCGCGATAGACAAGAGCGACGCGCCTGACGGCCAACGCCCGGCACTCGCACCGCTGCATGCCAGCGACCAGCCCACACCATCGCTCGTTCGTCTGCTTTGGGCGACGCCCTACCTGCGCAACCTGGCGGTCGTCGTCGCGCTTGGCGCCGTGACCTCCGGGCTCCTCGACTACGTCCTCAGCGCGGTCGCTGTGCATCACTACCCGCACGGCCCGCAGCTCCTGGTGTTCTTTGCCAAGTTCTGGCTCGTTGTCAGTGTGCTGTCCTTCTTGCTCGAGACGCTGTTCGGGCGAATCGCGCTCGACAAGCTCGGCCTGACGGTCAGCGTCGCGATCCTGCCGGTCATCGTGGTGCTCGGTAGCGTGCTCGGGATCGCGGTACCCGGCCTTCTGAGCATGGTCGTCTTGCGTGGTGGCGAAGCATCCCAGCGGAACTCCCTCTTTCGCGCCGCCTACGAGCTGCTCTATACCCCGGTGTCCGCGCAGCAAAAGCGTGCGGCGAAAACATTTATCGATGTCGGCTGTGATCGCGCCGGCACGATCGTGGCGGGCGGAGTCGCGATGGCGACGGTAGCGCTATGCGAACCCGCAGTCGCCATGGTCGCCTTGCTCGTCGTGGCCATCGTCTGCGCGCTCGTCAGCGTTGCGCGATCGATCCCGCTTCATCGAGGCTACGTTGCGCTGCTCGAAGAGGGCCTGCGGCGCTCCGCGACGCACATGACCACGGCGCAGTCGGTCGAGGAGGCAGCGCTTCGCGACAGACTCATCGAGCGGCTCGAGTCCGCGCCGGTTGCCCGCCCGAGGGGCGAGACCACAAGCATCGACCGCGAAGTGCCAGCCGTCCTCGAGCTGTGCTCGGGCGACAAGGGACGCGTGCGTGCGGTGCTGGTCTCGAGAGAGCCGATTTCAGCGCAGCTCGTCGCCTTCGCGATACCGCTGCTCGCCGACCGAGAGCACTACCTCGACGCCATCGCGGCCCTCGTCAAGGCGGCGCCGACGTCGACGGGTCAGCTCGTCGACGCGCTCTGCGATACACGCGTGGATACGCGCGTGCGGCGTCTCATCCCGCGGGTGCTGGCATGCTTCCCGACGCGCGCTGGAGCGGAAGGGCTCATGATGAGCATTGGAGACGACCACTTCGAGGTTCGCTACGCCTGCGGCCGTGCTTTGCTGAAAATCAGGGCTGCGAGCCCGGACATCCTGTTCACGCTCGACCGGATCGTGGCCATCGTCACGCGCGAGGTCGGACGCGACAAGGCGACGTGGACGAGCGAGCTCGCGATCGAGGAGGACGTGGAAGGCGACGGCGGCGCCATGCCTACCCTCGTCGACCGCCTCCGCGGTGACCGGGTCGATCGCAGCATCGAGCACGTCTTCAATGTCCTCGCGTTGCATTTCGATCGCGAGGCGGTGCGCACGTCATTCAAGGCGCTACATGACGAGAACGATGCGGTGCGGGGTACCGCGCTCGAGTATCTCGAGATCGTTCTTCCGGAAGAGGTGCGCAGCCTTGTATGGCCTTTTGTCGGCGCGGTGCACGCCATGCGTGCCGCGCCGTCTCCTACAGCCATACTGGCTGACCTTTCGCTCGCGCGGACTGCCTGATCACGAGATCCGCCGAGATCTCGTCGGCCGCCTCAAGCACCGCCTCGCGCGGGTCGGTCTGCTTGGAGATTGGCGCGATCTCAACGCCACTCTCGCGGCGCCTCGCAAGACATGCGGTCAGCTCCGACTCCGCCTGCGCGCTGATCCGAGACGCCAGATCTGCGGTCGGGAACTGTACCCCATCCGGGTACCCGACGTAGGGCAGCTGGAGAGCGTGCATCAGGAAGACCTTCGCGCGGACCTGAGCAGCGAGCTCGAGGGCAACATCGATCCGCCGCTGTGACATCGAGACGACAACGTTGTGACGCTCGCCCTAGGTCCTTGCAAGCGTGCGCAAGCGTGGTGGAGAAAGGGCCGTCTGTGCCTTGTGGCCCACCGCCAACGGCCTACTGTCGCGCGCATGCTCGACGAATTTCTCGCGGTGAACCGGGACGAGATTCTCGCTCGGGCCCGACTGCGAGTCGGCAAACGGAATGCTCCCGTCCCGACGGAGGTCGAGTTGACGCACGGGCTCCCCTTGTTTCTCGATCAACTCCGCGGCGCGCTCCGTCGGGCGGCCTCGCACGAGGACGTTGATCACGAGGAGATCGACAAGAGCGCCAGCCAACACGGCCGAGATCTCTTCGATCGGGGGTTGACCGTGGCGCAGGTCGTCCACGATTACGGCGATCTGTGCCAAGTCATCACGTTGCTTGCCGTCGAGCAGAAGGCCTCCATCGCAACGACCGAGTTCCAAACGCTCAACCTGTGCCTCGACGACGCCATCGCGGGTGCGGCAACCGAGTACGTTCGGCGCCGCGAACGCGCCATTGCGGACGAAGGGACCGAGCGGCTCGGCGTTCTCGCCCATGAGATGCGCAACCTGCTCAACACCGCGCTCATGTCTTTCGCGAGCATCAAGGCCGGCGTTGTGGCTCCAGGCGGCAGCACCAGCACTTTGCACGAGCGGAGCTTGATGGGGCTCGTGGCGCTGATCGACCGATCCATGGCCGACGTCCGTCTCGAGGCCGGGCTCCAAAACCTGGAGCGCGTCCCTGTCCGCGAAGTCATCGAAGAGGTGGAGATCGCCGGGGCGTTCATCGCCCAGAAGCGAGGCCTTCGCTTCGAGGTATCCACTGTCGACCGAACGGTCATCGTGGAGGCCGACCGCCAGATCCTCGCAGCGACGGTCGCCAACCTTCTCCAGAACGCCATGAAGTTCACGCGGAACGGGACGACGGTTTCCCTCAGGGCGAGCACCACTGCAGACCGCGTCCTCATCGAGGTCGCAGACGAGTGCGGCGGTCTTCCTCCCGGACAGGCAGACAACCTGCTTCAGCCGTTCATTCAGCAGGGTCGCGATCGATCCGGCTTGGGTCTCGGGCTGTCGATTTGCTTGAAGGCGGTGAAGGCGATCGGCGGCGATCTTCGCATCCGCGACCTGCCCCGCAAGGGATGCGTCTTCACGATCGATCTGCCGAAGCAGCCTCCGCCGCCGAGCTCCATTCACGCGCAACGACCGACGTCGAAGGGCGGTCAATCAGGGGCCGGCGGGACGAAGGCGCGAGCCATGTAGAACGCCACGCGGGCCCCACGCTCAGCCGCGCAGATCCCTATGCGAGTGGCGCAAGCAGGCGCCCGACGTCTTCGAGGAGCACGCGTGCCGCCGTTGGCGCCGGGAAATCGGCATCGCACTCGGCCAGCGTTTCCTCGTACCAATCTGCCAGACGATCGACGTCCGCTCGCGAGTAGAGGAAGAGAGCTATCTCGTAGTCGAGAAACAAGCTTCGTATATCCATGTTTGCCGATCCGACGGTCGCGACGTCGCTGTCGATGACGCAGACCTTGGCGTGCATCATGGCGCCGCGATGGAGGCATAGTCGAGCGCCAGCATCGCGAAGGCGGCGCAAGTAGCTGCCGGCCACGATGTCCGCCACCCAATGATTCGAGCGCGCCGGAACGAGGATTCGAACATCCACGCCTCGACGGGCGGCAAGAACGAGGGCGCGAGCGAGCGTCTCATCGGGCACGAAGTAGGGCGTCGCGATCCAAATCCGCTTCCTTGCCTCGAAGAGCGCGGTCAAGAGTCCGTCGTAGAAGGCATCGCTGGGCACATCGGGGCCGCTCGCAACGACCTGGATGGCCGAGCCATCTCGTGCTCCGACCGCGCGACGCGGTTTCGGGGCCGTCGCGTCCTCTCCCGTGGCGAACGTCCAATCGGCAATGAAAACGGCCGCCAGGTCGAACGCCGCACTTCCGTCGATGCTCATTGACAGATCATGCCAGCGATCCGAGAGCGGCGTCGGCCCCATGTACTCCCGTGCGATGTTCATCCCGCCGACCATTCCGCGGTGCCCGTCAACGACGACGATCTTCCGGTGGTTGCGCAAGTTCGCGTGGCCTCGAAACGGCAGGTGCAGCATGGGCATGAAGTAGGCGATCTCGCCGCCTGCTCTCTGGAGCGATCGCATCCGGCGACGCCTTGAGCGGAGCGCGAAGAGACCGTCGAGCAGCAGCTGAACGCGGACGCCGGACGCCGCCTTCTTTTCGAGCGCATCGAGCACCAGGCGACCCGTTTCGTCGTCCCCCAGGATGAACGACGAAATCTGAATCGATTCCCGTGCCGTTCGTATCAGCTCGATGAGCGCGGCGTACGAGGCTTCGCCCGTCACGAGAAGGCGGATGTGGGTATCGTTGGTCGTATCCGGCATTCTTGCGGAGCGAAGGACGCGCTGGATGGGACTCTCATCCTCACGCCAGGTAATCGAGGTTGTGGCAAGCGCGAGGGTTCTCTTGCCCGCGGCGAGCCGCCGAACCTTGCGACCGCCAAATACGAGGTACAGCGGCACCCCGACGTAGGGCGCCAAGACGATCACGACGAGCCAGCTCAATGTGCTTGCTGGCGCTCGCTGCTCCTTCAGGATCTTCGCGACAAGAACGAGCCCGAGGACGAGGCCGAGAATCGAGAGAAGATGCGAGACGACCCAAGTGCCCATTTCTTCGCTTTCCTTGCACGCGTCGGCATCTATCCCTTCTAACGGACGCCGCTTCGGGCGCTCGGTGCCGACCTCTCGGCCGATGGCTTGGCGCTGAGTCGCGTTTTGACTTTACCGAGCCGTACGCGAACCTCTCGCTCGGCCGGGACGCTGGAGTCGAGGTGTATGCGGGTCCCCTCAAGCGGTGCACCGTCGAGGGTAAGCGTGACGACACCACTGGCGACGGCGTCGGGATTCTCGACGACGACGTGAACCCGCTGAGCCCCGACGCGAACCCACGCTTCAAAGCCTTTCCAGGCTGGCGGGATGCAAGGATCGATTCGCAGCTCACCTTCCTCCTTTCGGAGGCCGAGGATCTGTTCCACGCCGAGGCGCCACGCCCACGCCGCCGCTCCGGTGTACCAAGTCCAGCCTCCTCGACCCGTCCACGGCGGAGCGCCGTAGACGTCGCCCGCCAAGACATACGGCTCGACGCGATAGCGGTGTGTGTCAAGGCAGTTGTCCGATGGAACGTTTAGTGCCCATTGCACGCGTCTCGTTTCTCGGGATTGAGGCGGACGGTACCGATTGGTGTCCAG